>CALXLG010000003.1 GCA_944389135.1 uncultured Alphaproteobacteria bacterium | reverse complement strand
TTTGTCTTGTTTGTCTTGGAAAAGTTGTCAATTTGCCCGATAACAGGATTGAATATTTTTGTAAACGGCGCATCTATACATTTGCTGATATAATTATTGCATTCGGGGCAACAAATATCTTCAGATTCATATAAACCACCCAGCGCGTTTTGTATAACGTGTTCGCGACTGCGGGTGGTTATTTCTTTGTTGCAATAAACACAATTTTGTCTGGTCATTGTATTTAACATATTAGACTAAAAACTGTATTTGTCAAATATTTTATGTTTTTTTATCGCATATATTGCAGTGCATTTTTTACTATTTGTTTATCTTTTCGGCGCAGATGCCAATTGGTTAAAGCTGTTTGATATAGATGAATTTTCACTTTTTCAAAATCTTCTGGCATCAAATCATTTTTTATAGAATTGCAAATTTGATGTGCCGGGAGCAGATTTTCTGCATTATCTGCACCACCCTTACATTTAGGTATGTGATGATCTAAAGATATTTTTTGATTATTTAATATTGGTTGACCACATATGCTACAGTACAGCGGTTGAACACACACTTTTATATTAATTTTAATTGTTATATTATAAGAACTTTTCGGAGACATATTTTTTTCTTTATTATAAAAATCCCCCATTAAAAATGGGGGAAGTGATAGATTAGAATGAATAACGTGCACCCAGTTTGAATTCGTGCGCATAAACAAATTCACCTGCAACATTTGCAGAATTAAATCTATACCCGATATCTAGTGCCCAATCTTCTGTAAAATTATATGCGGCACCAAAACCAACTTGCCATTCAAATTCTGTAAGTTTGTCGTCTGCTACTGTCATTTCACCAACTGGGAACCCTGTGCCAACAAGAGCGTCTGGTACATCTACTTCAACCGTAGCTTTTTGTCTGTATGTTCCGAAACCTATACCTGCACCAACGTATGGCGTCCACTTTGAATCGGACAATGTGAAGTCATAATATAGGTTTGCCATATATGAATTATGACGAACTGATGTAGAGGTTTCTATTTCTGTTGGAAAAGTTCCCATAAGTACGCCATCAAAAATATCATAGTCGTCTTCTGAAGCACTACGTACAGCAACTTCTAATTCACCACGAATATTGCCGTATTTGATACCCGCGGTTATTTCACCAGCAAAAGCCATATCAAAGTTCATATCACTGCCAGCATTTGGAATAAATGCAGCTTCAATATTTGGTAATTTAGTTTGGTCAAACTTTACGCGTTTTGCGCTGGTGCCAGCTTTATCTGCAACAAGACCGACACCAACATATGGTATTAATTCTGCTGCAAATACCGATGGTGTAAACATAATAGTAGCTAAAAATAATGCGGTTGTCTTTTTCATATTTTCTCCTTAATCTAATTTAAAATTTTATATGTAAATACGCTATTCTAATTTAGGAATTAAGTCAAATAAAAACTAAGTTTGTGTTAAAAAAATTTGCCGGTATTTATCGGCTTTTTTAAACGTTATTCTCGCCATGTTACATTTTCAAATAAAGAATTGATGGCGCTTTTTAAATTATCATCATCGAAAAATTGATTGCGCTCTTTTGGTGTTGTTCCGTGTTCGTTATCCTCAAAATGAGGTATATATTTTTGAACAGCAAAGTTTTTTACACCACGATTATGTAAATCTTTTGCTATTTCCATTAAATCTAGCTTCGTTATAAAACGTGGGTCACACGTTATGCGAACTTCAAAATCTTTTCCTGTTTCCAACCAAGTGTCTAAGCTTCTTATCATATGGTCGTGTGCAATATTTTGCCCAACCAGTTCCGGATATTTATTTCGAGTTGCTTTATAATCTAAACCTATCCAATCAACAATGGCAGATGCTTTCTTTAGCATGTCAGGGTAAAAACCATTGGTGTGAAGCCCGATATTAAATCCAAGTTCTTTTACGCGTGTCATATAATCAATCAACGCTTCTCCTTGCATCAAAGCCTCGCCACCAGAAAAAACAACTGCTTCTAATTTTCCAACCCTAGATTGCAACCATTCAAATACTTTTTCTGGGTCGTATTCACCGTCGTGCACAGATAATAGATGGGGGTTAGAACAATACGAACACCGCAATGGACACCCAACCATAAATATGACCGCAGCCAATTTACCTGGGTAATCTATTGTTGTAAACGATACTAATCCCCCAATCTGAACTTCTCTCATAATATTATGCAGCTTTTTTCATCAATTCACAGTGTCTTTGACCAGTTGATAAGCTATTTGCTTCTGTAAAAGTTTTTCTTTCGCAGAATTCTGAATATTTACCAATGTTGAAATTTGATACTGGTCTGATAAATCCCATTGAGCGTGAAAATACTTCGCATGGTGTTCTTTGGGTGTTTTCTGTTGCGTGCATAATTTTTCCTCCCTTTCTTTTTTTTGTTTTTTATTAAACTTTATTCTTCATGATTCTGGTTAGCAGCGATTTCTGCATCGCACTTTGGACAGAATTCATGTTTTCCTGGCAAATAACCATGCTTTGGACATATCGAGAATGTCGGCGTCAAGGTCATATACGGAATCTTATAATTCTCAAAAATAGTACGAACTATTTTCTGGGCTGCTTCACCAGATGACACAGGTTCACCCATATACAAGTGCAACATTGTCCCACCTGTATATTTACGTTGCAGTTCTTCTTGATGTTCCAATGCAACGAATGGGTCATCTGTATAGTTTACCGGCAGTTGAGTTGAATTTGTGTAGTATGGGGCTTCTTTTGTACCAGCTGTAATGATGTCTGGGAAATTCTTTACGTCTGTTTTTGCAAAACGATAAGAGCATCCTTCTGCTGGTGTTGCTTCCAAATTATATAAGTTACCTGTTTGTTCTTGGAAGTTAGCCAAATTTTCACGTATGAAATCCATTACATCCAAAACAAGTTTTTTCCCAAATGGTGTTGCAATATTTTCTTTGTCGTTTGTAAAATTACGAACCATTTCGTTTGCACCATTTACACCAATTGTTGAAAAGTGATGATTCCAATTACCCAAATAACGTTTTGTAAACGGGTATAATCCACGTTCCATATTCTTTGTTATTATACGACGCTTAATTTCCAAAGAATCACGCCCCATTTCTAATAAACGCTTTAGTTCTGTAAATAGGCCATCTCTATCGCCTTTGTGTGTATAACCCAGTCTTGACAGGTTAATTGTAACAACACCGATAGAACCTGTCTTTTCTGCAGAACCAAACAAACCACCACCACGCTTTAATAGTTCGCGGACATCAAGACGCAATCTGCAACACATAGAGCGAACGTCTGTTGGGTTTAAATCAGAATTTAAGAAATTTTGGAAATTTGGTATCCCGTATTTTGCGGCCAAATCAAATAATGGTTTTACATTTGGGTGGTTCCAAGGAAAATCATTAGTTATATTGTATGTTGGAATTGGAAATGTAAATGGGCGTCCTTGAGCATCACCTTCGGTCATAACTTCCAAGAAAGCCTTATTAATCATATCCATTTCTGCTTGTAAATCACCGTATGTAAAGTCTACCTGCTTTCCACCAACAAAAGGACGTTGTTTCTTTAAGTCTTCTGGGCAAGTCCAGTCAAATGTAAAGTTAATAAACGGTGTTTGTGTACCCCAACGACAAGGAACTGCGCAGTTAAAGATAAGCGTCTGCATTGAATTTTTTACATCTGCATAAGATAAGTTATCAATTCTTACATATGGTGCAAGATATGTGTCAACTGATGAGAAAGCCTGTGCGCCTGCGAATTCATTCTGCAGGGTGCCCAAGAAATTCACCATATGTGAAATTGCCGTTGCCATATGTTTTGCAGGTCCACACTGTAAATAACCAGGAACGCCATTAAAACCTTCGTATAATAATTCACGCAAAGACCAACCTGCACAATAACCTGTCAGCCAACCTAAGTCGTGAATATGAATGGCAGCATTTTTATGTGCTTCTGCGATTTCTTTTGGGTACAAGTTCAGCCAATATTCTGCAGTTACTCTTTCACTTGTACGTAAAATTAAACCACCAATAGAATAACCAATATTTGCATTTTCTTTTATGCGCCAATTTGAACCGCCAACATAACCTTCTATGACTTCAACAGCATCTACATAAGAATCACGAATCTCAGTACGTTTCTGGCGATAAATTATATAAGCTTCCGCTGTTTTATAAGCTTTGGCATCCATCAAAGATTCAATAACTGTTTCTTGAACGTTTTCAACAGTTGGTGTTTTATCAATAAATTTTGCTTCCAGTTTTTGTAGAACATTTTGGGTAATATGTGCTACTTGCTCGTCTGTTATTTCTTTGGTAACCGCAACAGCCTTCTTTATTGCATCAAATATCTTTTTAGCATCAAATGGGACAGTTTCACCAGAACGCTTTTGCACAACCTTCAGCTTGGTGCTAAGTGTAAGAATTATCTGTATTTTATTTTCTTCTGATGTCATAGACATGGCTTAACTCCGAAATTCTTAAAAATACAATATATAGTAGTTTGTTTGTTGATTTGATTACAATATATAGTATAACCGATTCTCTATCAATAATTAAAAATAAAATTTTTTTGCATTTTTTGCTTTACTTTTTGAACAGCCCACTTTTCAAGGCTTAGGAAGACAATCGGCTTATAAAGACAAGACACCAAACGTATTTTTGTACTGTAAATATATTAATTTTTTATGAATAAAAGATTCGTTTTTTTATAAAAATACAAAATATAGATAAAAAATAACGAATCGTTGTCTATATATTGACAAAAAGTGCTTTTTGGTTTCATTTTTTCTTGTTTTGTTAAATAGGTTGTTTTTCCGATGAAAAACGGTGTATACTTTAACTGTGTTTAGACCATGGTGGTCTAGATTTGATTTAACCGAAACCAAGGGTAAATAGGTTATGATGAAAAACATATATGAAATGTTGCAGGACGTTTGTTCTCAGAACAAAGACCGTATTTTCTTTGTCAGACAGAATGAAACGTATGCAGATTTATTAAGAAAAGTAAAGCAGCGTGCTGTTTTACTAGCAAAAAAGTTCGGTATAAAAAAGGGTGATACAGTTGCAATTTTATCTGGCAATACACCTGAATTTATAAAGTCTTATTTTGCAATTACTTCACAGGGGGCGCGTGTTTTGATGTTAGATACAGGTTTGTCTCAAACAGAACATCTGAATATGATGAAGCGCACCGATTGTAAACTTGCATTGGCACAAAAGAACTATTTCATAGAAGGCGGGCCAAAAATGTACGACATTGAAACGCCTGATGATACCGATGAAAGTGAATTTGTTGTGGCTGATGCAACACGTGAAGATATTGCAATGTTATCTTTTACGTCTGGTTCAACAGGAAATCCAAAAGTTGTTGGGTTAACGCATGACAATATTTTATCGCTGGGGCAGGGGGCTTTGTTTTATAAACCTGTAATACATCCAGGATATACTTTTTATGGTTTTTTGCCTTTATATCATATATATGGTGTGGTTATTAATATTATTGCACCGTTAGTATTGGAAGGTAAATTGCTGTTACAACCAATTTTAAACCCGCGCGAATTCTTGAAAGACTTCCAAGAATTTAGACCAGAAGTTATACCAGCAGTTCCACGTATCTGGGAGGCTTTCTATAAGAAAATTGTAGCAGCCGCCAAAGAAAAGCACGTTTATACATTAATGCGTGTAGTTGTTTCTTTACGAACGGTTTTACGTTCGATTGGTATGGGTTGGTTGGTGAATAAAGTAACTAAACCTGTTCACGATTTGTTTGGTGGAAATACAAAAGTTTTGGTATCTGCTGGGGCAACGTTAAAACCTTCTATTAGAAAGTTTTTTGAAAATTTGGGCTTTGTAGTTGGTGATTGTTACGGGTTAACAGAAACAACAGGACCTGCGAACTTTAATTTCGCATTTCGTATGCCTGATGGTTCAATGCATTATGCGGGACCGTTGCCAGGTAATGAAATAGAAATTCATAATCCTGATAAGCATGGTATCGGTGAAATTTGGGTTCGTGGTAATCTGGTTATGCCGGGATACGTTGAAAACGATGAGGCTAATGCAGCCGCGTTTGAAAACGGTTGGTTTAAAACAGGTGATCTGGGCAAGCTAGATAAATACGGGCGCTTGATTGTAAAAGGACGCAAAAAACAAGTAATTGTTTTAGATAGCGGTAAAAACGTATACCCAGATGAATTGGAAGACTTATATTTGCAGAACGAAGATATTTTGGCTGCAGCGGTCTTTGAATATGTTATAAAAGGTAAAATTGTACCTTTTGCGGTATTCCAAGTAAAACCAGGCACAACAGTTGCAAAAGTTGCGATGTTATTAAAAGCATCTAACTTAAAAATTGCGCCTTATAAATGGGTAAAGCATTTCGCAATAACAGAAGAAGAATTGCCACAGACTTCTGCAAAGAAGATAAAGCATTTTGCTGTTCGTGAAATGTTGGACAGGGGTGAATTTGTTCATCACAGTCAAGGTGAATAATTAGGATAAATCTGGGGTTATATCCCCAGATTTTTTTATATGATACTTTTATAAAAAATGGTATATTATGTATTAATAGGTGGTTTATATGAAAAATGTTCAAAATATTTTTGGTATATTAAAAGGTGTGGTTGATAAAAAAGTGCCAGAGCTAAAACAAAAAAAGCAAAAGGCACAAGAAGCCGATGAAAAGATTGCGCAATTCCAACGTGCAATTATTGATTTGCAGGGCTATATTGAAAGGAATCGCCATGACCGTGAAGAAGTTATGGATGCGCGACACGATATTTCAGAATATGAGGATAAAATTAATTCTTTGCAAGGTTTTAAATCAGGTATAGAAAAAGTCAAAGAAGAATTATCCAGTGCAGAAAGTTTTTATAAAAAATATAAAGAAGTTGTTCATAAGCCAAAGATAAACGCCCTGCAAGAAGAATATGCACAGCTAGAATCAAAGTTATCTAAACTAGAAGATAATATGTTTGCTTGTGAAATAAATATGGATAAATTGGAAAGAAGTGCGGAAGTATACGCGCAAGCTGAAAATGATTTGCAAAAATTTGATGCAGAGTATAACGATTTGTCTTTACAAGCAGCCAGAATTCTTTCAGAAATAAAAGCACTAGAAAAATAAAAGCGCGCCACAAGGCGCTTTTTATTTGCAGTTGGCAATGTATGGTGGAAAAGACCTTGCTTCGTCTATTTCGCCGTCCCCACAATCTAAACAATTAAATTTTCTATTTTGCGAGTGCTTTCTATCTAGTTGCAGGTTTTTATCTTTTATTTCTTCAACATTTGCTGCATATGAATAGCTGGGGAAGCCAAAGTATAAAGCTTTTGAATTTCCACTACATGCTTTTACGTCTCCTGGATAGCAACTAGGTGAATTTACTTTACTGGGGTCTGGGACACATATTGAAACGCATGTTTCTGGGTCAGTTAACATTTTTTCACAATCTGTACAAGAATTTGATGGTACGCGCACAGTAGAACCAATTCCACCGTATATTGCCCCTTGGGTTACATTTTGACATTTTTTTACAGTCTCTATTGAATTAGGGTCTGCGACACATTCCCATTCCAAAGTTGCATAATTTAATTTCGCAACCATGTTATTAGGGCAAACTTTTTCTGGGAACGGGTTAACGCATTCCCACACGCTATCAACTAATACTGCAGTTTGTTGCGAAGCACACAAAGGCTTTTTTGATTCGTCTGCAACGCATTCCATTAAATCCGAATCCCATATAGTATCACCCCCACAATCTGTCTTAGTGTTGTATGGGATGCATTGCCAACGGCTAAATCTGTATGTTTTTACAGTGCCAACAGGGCAATTTAATTCTGTTTCAGAAGGAGTGGCGAATTCTGTTTCTGTGTCAGGTAATTCATACTGAGTAAAATAAATTAACTGCCCACTTTCTAGTTCTAACTCGTCAATAATTGCTTTGGGAATAGTGTTGGCGTTTGATTGATTACCAGACATAATTTTATTATCTAGCAAGATACCAAAAGCCCCTGTGTCTGGAAAGTATTGCTCAATTATTTCAAGCATATTGTTATAGTTATCACCAGCAAGTGGTTTGGTAGTAGTTATGATATAACTGTAATCCGGCTTTTTATTCCTGACCATTTCACAAGAGGTTATTCGCATACTAGAGTTTAAGCAAACAAATTGACTTTTGATTTCGTTTTGTTCAATGCAAATATCTTGAAAGTCGTACCCCTTAATTTGTGCGTTGTGCTTTGCAACAGCGCATTCGGCAATAGAGCGTAAATCAGATTTGTTTATCGCGTATTCTGTTTCTTGTTCGGGAACGCGTTGACTGGGGCTGTTGATAACATAAAAGCCCAACATGAATATAGCTACTAACATCATAATAAAAATATTCATCATTCCCTCTTGCGATTTATTAAAAGTCTAGGTAATATAAGGATAAAATGCAATAGGAAAACGGTTTGAATATGAAAAAAATAATTTTATTCCTTTGTTTCGTTTTATCGGCATGCGGTTTTAAGCCTATGTTTTACGGGCAGGATACAGATATATACGTTGCGCCAATAAGTGGTATTAATGGCATAGAGCTGCGTAATAGTTTAAATGCTAAATTTGGCGGTCAAAGGGAAGCAAATGCAAAGTATACGCTTACTGTTAATTTGCATGTTCCTGAAACTCAATATAAAGCACTGGAGTCAACAGGTGATGCAACTTGGCAAGAAATTGTATTAAATGCGGATTATGTGTTAACTGTTGATGGTAAAGAAATTGCCAAGGGGCGTGAAGCTGCATCTGAATCGTATTCTTTTGTGCGTTATCTTGTTGCAGCAAATGCATCTTATAATAATGCCGTTCAGAATACGATAAAAGTTTTGGCAGATAAAATAGGAACCAGAACGATTGCAGAGACATATCGTTATGAAAATGGTGGTGCCGACAAAAAATGAAGTGGAAAGAAGCAGATTTTAATAGCGGAATTGAGCGCATCAAAGCTGTGTTAATTTATGGGCAAGATGCAGGGCAGGTAGACGAACTGTGTGATAAAGCCGTTGAAAAATTAGAAATAGACAGGGATAATCTTTTTGCCTTAGATTCAGACGAATTGCGGGACAAGCAAGATGCTTTATTTGCAGAGGCTTGCAGTCCGTCAATGTTTGGTGGTCGCAAACTTATTTTGATATCCAATGCTGGTGACAGCGACGCTAAAAATATTGCAAGTTTAATAAATCATAATGGTTTGTGCGCAACAGTTATTGTGACAGCTGGGGATTTGCGTTCTGGTGGTGGGTTGCGGTCTTTATTTGAAAGTGGTGAAAATATTGCTGCCTTGCCATGTTATACAGATGATGCGCGTTCTTTGGCGAATATAATTAGGAAAGAACTTTCTGCAGCAGCGGGTATACAGCAAATTACGCCAGATGCAATGGCGTATATGACATCGCATCTTGGTGGTGATAGGGGGATTACCCGCGGGTTCTTGGCAAAAATAGCACTGTACGTTGATGATAAAAAAATAGTTGAACTAGAAGATGTTGAAAAGTGTTTGCCAGATACTGGTGCTGCAGATACTGATGACTTTTTATATTCTTTGACAGCGGGGCATATTCAGCAAACAATGATGGCTTTGGACAGATTGTTGTATGATAATGTTGAACCAAATATGCTGGTCAGAATGTTGGATATACACTTTAAGAAATTATTAACGGCAGTTGTTGAGGGGCAGTTGCCAAGACTTTTCTGGAAAGTTGCAGAAAAGTTTAATATGGCAATTAAGATATGGCCAGAGTCTGAAATTACGGCAGTATTAGTTCGCTTGAACGAGCTAGAAAAGCAATTGCGTACAACAGGTATGCCGTCTGAAATTTTATTACGAGATTTTGCTTTAAAGTTGGCCGTTCGTGCCGCTAAATTATCTATTAAAAGAAGGAAATAATAAAATGCTAGCTTCTGTTTATGCCCCAAAAGATTTCAAAAGATTGCGTGTTGTCGGTGATTTGGTTGCACGTTGTTTTGATTATATTACGCCTTATATAAAAGCCGGAATTTCTACTGGTGAAATTGATAGAATGGTTGCGGCTTTTTTGAAAGAAAACGGGGCACGTTCTTCTGATTTGGGGTATCAAGGGTATCCAAAAAATATTTGTACATCTGTAAATGATGTTATTGTGCACGGAATACCAAGCGACGATGTTATATTGAAAGATGGCGATATTGTTAATGTTGATTTAACAGCAGAGTATAAGGGCTTTCATGGTGATTCTTCACGTATGTTTATGATTGGCAATGTTTCCCCAAAAGCATGTGAATTAGTTCAGACGTGTCAAGATGCCTTGAATGCGGCCATTGCAGTTTGCGCGCCGGGGGTTCCGTTGTCAGAAATAGGCAAGACAATAGAAGCTGTTGTAAAACCACATGGTTTTTCTATTTCCAGAGACTTTGTTGGCCATGGTATAGGTAAAGTTATGCATGATGAGCCGCAGATTTGTCATTTTTATGATAAGGCATATGATAAAATAAAAATGGTACCAGGGTTGGTATTTACTATAGAGCCAATGATTAATACTGGCAGGCCAGAATGTAAAATTGACCCAGATGGTTGGACAGCAAGAACAATAGACGGTGGTTTGTCGGCGCAATGGGAACACACTTTGGGTATAACCGAAGACGGCGTAATTATATTTACTGAAAAAATGTGCTAATTGTAAATGGGGGTCCGTTGTGAAATCAGAAGATTTAAATTTTCACTTAGGACACAGGGAAAGATTGCGTCAGAAATTTCTGGATAATAAGCTTACTGATTACGAGAAGCTAGAATTATTATTAAGTTTTGTTATCCCAAGACGTGATGTCAGACCGCTGGCGCGTGGTTTGCTGGCAAAATTCGGCAGTATTTCACAAGTTTTAACGGCACCGCTAGAAAAATTAACAGAATATAAAGGTATTGGTAAAAATACAGCAATTTTTATAAAGCTGGTTCATAGTATTATGATATCAGGTTATAAAGCACAGCTTGATGAAGCACCTGTTTTTCATGATGAGAAAGTACTTGCTAATTATTGTAAATTATTATTAGCAGGTAAAAATGTTGAAGAATTTCATGTTTTATATTTTGACGCCAGAATGCATTTGTTGGCAGATGATTTACATAGCATAGGTACAATTGATTGGGCAGCTGTATATCCACGTGAAATTGTAAAGCGTGCATTAGACCTTAATGCAAGATATGTGCTTTTGTTGCATAATCATCCGACATCAAATACTTCTTTTTCAAGTGATGACATAAAATTAACCACTCAAGTACAAGATGTGTTAACTTCATTAGATATTGAGTTGTATGACCATTATGTTGTATCTGGTGGAATAGTTTATTCTGCACGTAATTTATATTTATTAAAATAATTCAGATACATCACATATTGTTTGTAGTTCTTTTTCGGATGTTGATATTATTTTACCGTCTGAAAAATTATACGTTGTTTGTATGGCAAGACTTGGTGTGTCCCAAGAATCTTTCCAATCGCGTGAAATTTTTATTACCTTAAAATCTGGTTTGAATACAAATTGTAATTTCTGCAGCGCGCATTCTGCACCTTCTGTTGTTCGAAAACCCTCAGGTGTTATATCAACAAAAGACCCGTTTTTATTTAATTCTATTTTGTATTCATAATAAAAGTGAGGTGTTCCATTTTCGTTTTTTGTTCGTGTAATTCTGTCTTTTTTCCCATCGTTATTTATATCGTATTCATATATGTTTTGTTCTGCAATTCCTTCGCCGAATTCATTTAAATTAAACTTTTTTGAAGAAACGAGGTTGGTAAGACCGTCTGAAAATTGTTCGTTTTCTGTTTTTGATGCCGAGATTTCCATTGTTGGTGATTCTACGCCAACGGTCTTAGTTGCTTTAGGTATACTGCCACCAGCCAATAAATAAATCAGAAAGCCAATTACAACTACCATTATTATTAATAAGATTGTTAATATGGCAGAGCCTCTTTCGTAATTTGTATTTTTTGCAATCATTTGCTTGCGTCCTTATTCATATATTATTTGCCCAGGTTTCCAACCTTCTATTGTACGAATTGCGCTGGCAACGCGACTAATTTCTGCGTCTGTTAAATCACGCATTCTTTTGTTAATTGATAGTCCTGTCAGGTCTTGTATCTTTTTATGATAGCCCGCAGTATTATTTTCAGACGGCGGTGCATATCTGCTGATTGCGCCTGCAATGGTAAGCTTGTTATATGTTTCTGTTCTTAATAAGGTCTCGATTGCGCGCATACCTGTTTCTTCATCTGGGAAAACGGCGAAGCCACCGGCTTCCCCGATTGCCCCCATACGACGAGAAAAATCACTGTATCTTATATTTCCAGGGTTCATATTACGCCAGGCACGTGTTCCACCGGTTCTTCGTTGTGTTGTGCCGTCTGTATGCGTATAAACTACATCTTTTGACATTTCTGTAGCGCGGTTTGGGCGGCTGTTTGAATAGGTTGTTGTTCGTGGGTCACGTCTGAAAGTATTCGTGTCTTCAGAAACAGTTGTGTTTATATCGACCGGAACATCCGGTGCAATTAATGGCGCCTGTGCATATGGTATTTCATGCGGTTGTTGCATATCATAAGAAACGCCAGAATCATAAATATCAAATTCTTCGTACAGGTTATATTCGTCTTGGTCTGATAGTTTCAGTTTTCTTGCGTTAAGTATTTCATTAACTTCTGCAATTGGTACGGTTATAGTTCTGCAACCACTAGCAAATAAATCATCACCCCAGATAGTATTAACTATTGGTATTGCGGCTGATAAAACACCAAACATTATTATAAGCGTTCGTAAATTTGTAAAAATATCGTTTTTTGCCCCACGTATCATTGATATTGCCCAGCCAAACAGCAATAAACCAGTGATACAAGTAATTACAATCCATGCATATTCAATAAATGTTTCAAAGCTGCGTAATATACAAGACGGGTCTTCTAGATATAGAAAGTCCCCGTCCCAATTAATGACGTTAAAACCAGCGTTTTTTAATAGTCTAAGAATTGTGTCTATATTCATTAGAACTCATATTTTACCTATTTCTTAGATGCAGCGTTTGTAAAGAAACCTGGCATTGTAAAGTCATCGTCATTGGCGGCAATACCGGCCCAACCAAACAAATCACCCATTAAACCAGTGTCTTCACGTTTTGCTTTTTTAAATGGTAAAATATTTTTTAATTTACCGATTTTGCTGTGGTTTTCTGTTTGGGGGGCAACAGGAATTGTATCTTCTGTTTCCGCAAATTCTGCCGCCAGTTGTTCAAGCGTTGCATCTGTATTGTCTGTGGCTATTTCATCTTCCATGTTTATTACAGGTTCTTCTTGTTCTTCTGTTACCGCTTCATCTTCTGTTTCAGAGATGTGTTCTTCGGGCATATCTTCGCGTAATGGTGTCATACTTTCCAACAATTGTTCCAATGTTTTTTCTATTGGTTCACTTGGTGCCTCATCATTAATCATATCTTCGATAGTAACAGATTGGATTTCTTCTTGGACTACTGGTTCTGTCTCAGAAAAAACGTTTGTTTCAGCGTCAGTATCTTTTTCATCTGTTATTTCTGGCTGCAAGTCTTCTGGTTCTTCTTTTTTTGTAGCAAGTACTGACAATATGGGAATAATTTTTTCTTCGGATGTATTATCTGAAGTTTCTTCTGGTTGATTTTCAATTGTTTCTTTTACTTCTACTGTTTTTTCTTCTTTCTTTTCTGCAATTTCACGAGATTTCTTAGCAGACGCCTTTTTAGGCTTTTTTTCTTGGGGTACTTCAACAACAGGTTCTTCCACGAAATCTGTATCAATAATTTCTTCAGATTCTGCTATAACAGTTGCAGGTTCTGTGCGTGCTTCATCATTGCTTGTTGTTTGTGGCGCAGAGCTTACCAAAGCATCATCACTATCAACAGGAACACCGAATAAAACGGTATCTGCCCCAAGTCCTAAAGTATTTCTAACTTCTTCAAAAGCGGCCCGAATATCAGTCATATCAAAGACTTCGTTGCCAGAAATATATATGATTTTAGTTTTCATAGAAATAAATCCCCCACTAGATGTCGATATTATATCACATTTTAGTGTTGAACGCATATAAAAAATATCTTAATATTAATAATATGGCAGATGTAAAGCAGCAAATTTTTCAAGAGTTAAATGCTTTGGAAGAACAGGCGGGTCGGTTACGCGCCGTTGCAGTTAATGCAGGTAAGCAAACTGATTTAGAAGTTGCTATTTTGACCGAACAGGTAAAGAATCTGCGTGAAAAGAATGCACGTGCCACAGAAATGATAGAACAATCTATTTCAATATTAAAGAAGATGAAATGAGTGTAGTATCTATACCTATTGTTAATAAATCATATCCCATGGGATGCGAAGACGGGCAGGAATCTCGTTTGATAGAACTAGGAAAAATGGTTGATGCCCGCGCGCGTGAAATACTGGATAAAATAGGACCTTTGCCAGAAACGTCTTTGTTGGCAACACTTTGCATTGTCTTAGCAGATGAGGTTCATAATAGACCAGCACCTGCCGCGACCGAGGCTGAATTAAAAGAAATTTTAGCTCGCATTCGTGAAATAAAGAATAAATTAAATTAAAAAAACGCGCCCAAGGCGCATTTTTTATAGTGTTTTTTGTAAGTTGTTAAATCGCGTATATGCATAAACATTATCAAAATCATGGAAAGATTTTGGTTTTACTGGTGTTATTTGAACTTCTGTGCCTTGACGCCAACCCTCTACCTTGCGTATAGCTTGAACAACCTTTGAAAGTTCCGCGTTTGTTAAGGTGCATATTTTTTTATCAGCAGTCAGTCCAGTCATCTTTTCTAGGTGTTTTTTATAGTTTTCGGTGTCATTTTCGTGTGGTGGTGCATATCTAAATATAGCTTCTGCAATACTTAAATCTTTATAACTATTTGATTGTAGTAATGCAGCAATTGCACGCATACCTGTTTCTTCGTCGGGGAAAACCGCGAAACCGTATGCTTTGCCAATCGCACCTTTTGAAATGGTAAATTTTGAATATCTTAAACACCCAGGGTTGTTGTTACGCCAAGCTATACTGCCACCACTGCGTAAAACCTGTTCCCCATTTGCTTTTGTATATACAATACCACTATTTTGAACGGTCATATCAATAATGGCTTGGGTAAGATTTAATGTTGTGGTATCCGATTTTATATCGGGGGTTTTCATTAGTTGCTTTTTCATGATTTTAGATTCAAAGTCTTGAATTGGTTTGTCTGAAGAACCTGCTTTTGTAACAAAACTAAAAAGCATTGCACTTGTGGTAATCAAATATGGAATAGTGCGTTTAAAATTCATTTTTTTCCTCCTTTGCAATCAAACAGACACACCGATTTTTACCGTTGTGCTTTTTATATGTTTTTTTGTTTTTTAATTTGTTCTTTGCGCTGAGCAATTTGCAACGTACATTCAGACAAAAAGGAAAAACCAATCTGCCCCGACTTACTAATTTTTTTTAGCAGCCCGCCCCGAATCGGGGAACCAAAGTTTGTATATACATATAAAGTTAAAAAAAGAATTTTCAAGAAAAATTTTTTATTTTTTTTGAAAAAATTTTTTTACATAAAATTGATAACCGATTATGTGTTTTTTTCTGTTGTTATTTTTTAAGAAATGTTTTAATTTTCCTATATCATGAGTAAAGAAATTAAAGAAAGAATTGATTCACAACAGTTGTCAGACGCTTTGTCTGAACGTTATTTGTCTTATGCGGTCAGCACGATTGTTTCGCGCGCACTTCCTGATGTTCGCGATGGGTTAAAGCCCGTGCATCGCAGAATTTTATATTCTATGTTGCGTCAGAAACTGTCACCGTCAGCCGCGTTTCGTAAGTGCGCGACAGTTGTCGGTGATGTTCTTGGACATTATCATCCGCATGGGGACTCTTCGGTGTATGATGCGATGGTGCGTTTAGCACAGGACTTTTCTGTAAGATATCCGTTAATTGATGGTCAGGGGAACTTTGGTAATATTGATGGCGACCCACAGGCTGCATATCGTTATACCGAATCAAAAATGACAGATGCGGCAATGCTAATTATGGAAGGCATTGACGAAGATAGTGTTGATATGATGCCGAATTTTGATGGCACAACGGTTGAACCTGTTGTTATGCCGGGGGCGTTTCCTAATTTGTTGGCAAATGGTGGTATGGGAATTGCGGTTGGTATGGCGACTAATATCCCAACGCATAATGTTGCAGAGGTTTGTGATGCGTTAACATTGGTGGTTGATAATCCCGAAGCAACGACTGCCCAGATTATGAAGAAAATGATTGGACCAGATTTTCCAACAGGTGGTGTTCTGATAGATTCTTTTGACACAATTGTAAAGAATTACGATACAGGGCGTGGTGCATTTAGAATTCGTGCAAAATGGGAAGTTGAAAAACTTGACCGCGGGGCAGAGCAGGTTGTTATAACAGAAATTCCATATGGGATAATTAAATCTAAGTTGGTAGAGCAGATTGCAAATTTAATTGATGCAAAAAAGTTGCCATTGGTAGACGATATATCAGACGAATCTACTACTGATATAAGAATTGTTATTACACCAAAAAGTCGCAACGTGCCTGCAGATAAGATGATGGCGCATTTGTTTGCAATGACGGACTTGGAATACAAGTTTAATATGAACTTTAATGTCATTGATACAAAAGGGGCGCCACGTGTAATGGGAATTGGTGATGTTCTGCGTGAGTTTATTGCACATCAAAAGAATGTTTTAATACGCAGAACTAACTGGCGCTTAGGCAATATTGCGCGTAGATTAGAAATACTTGGTGGGTTATTAATAGTATATCTGAATTTGGATAGAGTTATTGAAATAATTAGAAATGAAGACGATGCCAAGGCTGTTTTGATTGCGGAATTTAATTTAACAGAAGTTCAGGTTGAAGCGATATTAAATACGCGTTTGCGTTCGTTACGCAAATTGGAAGAAATGGAAATTCGTCGTGAAGATGCGGCTTTGTTGGCGGAACAAAAACAATTGCAAGATTTGCTTGCCAGTGAAGAGATGCAGAACGAACAGTTAAAAGCGTGGTTTGCGGATATAAAGAAACGTTATGATAAAAAAACTGCTTTGGGGCGTCGCAGGACTCAGTGGCAGCCACAGACAGAAGAAATCATCGTTAATGCTGAGGAGTTTATAGAAAAAGAACCGCTAACAGTTATTATATCAGCAATGGGTTGGATACGTGCTGCAAAAGGTCATATGGATTTGAATAACCTTGATTTAAAATTCAAAGAAGGCGATGAATTGTTGTTTGCATTCCATGCAATGTCTACGGACAAGATAAACTTATTTGCAAGTGGTGGTAAAATGTTTACTTTACCTGCGAACGAGTTGCCTTCGGCACGTGGTTTTGGTGAGTCTGTTCGTATGATGGCAGATATCGGGGCAGATGAAAATATTGTAAGTGCATTTGTTTTAGATACCAGTGCAAAATATTTGCTGGTTGGTCGCCATGGAACAGGTTTTATAGTAAGTGGTGAAAATTGCTTGGCACAGACACGTACTGGTAAACAAGTAATGAACACGGATGCAAAGAATCCTGCAATAATGTGTGTACCAGTTACAGGTGATAGTATCGCATTATCTGGCTCAAATGATAAATTGTTAATATTCGCAACGTCCGAAATACCAGAAATGACACGTGGTAAAGGTGTTATACTACAGAAATATAATGCAGAAAGAACGTATGTTTTGGATGTTATGTTCTTTAATGCAGCGGACGGTTTTGGATGGACGACAGGGCGTGGAACAACAAAATTGGAAGATTGGCAACCTTGGGTGGGCAAGCGTGCTTCACAAGGGCGTACAATACCAGTTGGTTTTCCGCGAAGTGGAAAATTTGGAAAATAATAAAAGCCCCAAAAACTGGGGTTTTTATTATGAAGTGAAATAAAAATGTGCCTAAACGGCACATTTTAATAACAAATACCGAACTAATTATGATATTAGTGAGGCATTTTCGCTTCTGTCATGACCACGTGTTTACGTAATTTTGGGTCATATTTGCGGAATTTCATTTTGCCAGCTGTATTTTCTGACTTTGTGTTTTTTGTAGTTGTATAAAAGTAGCCAGTTTCTTTGTTTTCAAGCTTTACAACTTCTTTACTGCCTTTTTTAGATGCCATTTTATTAACCTTTTATTATTCTGCGACAAATTTTATGTTAAATTTTACTGGAAATCAAGTAAATTTTATAATAAGATTAAGTTCGCTTATGTTAAATGCGCTTTTTATTAGGCATATGGCGCATACGAGTAAGCAAGGCAAGCGAAAGCGAAGCCGAGCGCTAACGAGTGGTGAGCAGCAACGACAGTTGCGAAAAGCGAACAAATTGGTAGACGCGCTGGATATGAGCCAGCAATAAAGTTTAAACAAGGGCATATGGCGCATACGAGTAAGCAAGACAAGCGAAAGCGAAGCCGAGCGCTAACGAGTGGTGAGCAGCAACGACAGTTGCGAAAAGCGAACAAATTGGTAGACGCGCTGGATGTGAGCCAGCAATAAAGTTTAAACAAGGGCATATGGCGAAATTGGTAGACGCGCTGGATTTAGGTTCCAGTGGGGAAACCCATCAGAGTTCAAGTCTCTGTATGCCCACCAAAATTTCAGTCTTTTAATATACTGGGTAATTACGTGGAAAAGATTCATCTGGTCGCGCCAATTCGGATTTTACACCGCATGCAGATACGGCCAAAGTAATTATTAATAAGATACCCCAGAATGTTTTTTTCATACTTTTTATTATACTCGTAATATTACCGCTGTCAATTTCTGGTTTTTTGGCAGATTTCTCTCCTATGTTATAAAAAGTTCTTATATATTAAAATTTCTTTGTACATAGCAAAGGAGAGACAATATGTATCACAGCAACGGAAATTATGAAGCGTTTGCAAATCCTCGTAAACCAGCAGGTGTAGAGAAAAAATCTGCATACATAATAGGTGGTGGTTTGGCTGGGTTGGCAGCAGCTGTTTTTTTAATTCGTGATGGTAAGATGAAGGGTAATAAAATTCATATTTTTGAAGAGCTGTCATTGGCAGGTGGCAGTATGGACGGTATATTAAACCCGCAACGTGGTTATATAATTCGTGGTGGTCGCGAAATGGAAGCGCATTTTGAAACGCTGTGGGATTTATTTCGTTCTATACCTTCTTTAGAAGACGAAAGTGTTTCTGTCTTGGATGAGTTTTATTGGTTGAATAAAGACGACCCAAGTTTTTCTCATTGTCGTGCCATTGAAAAGCGTGGCAAGCGAATGAAAGATGACGGTAAATTAACTTTGACACCAAAGGCAATTAAAGAATTAATAGATTTAGCTTTAACGCCCGAAGAAAAATTACAAGATGTTCAAATAGACCAAGTCTTTACAGAAGAATTCTTTGAATCTAATTTCTGGTTATACTGGGCAACAATGTTTGCGTTTGAAAAGTGGTCCAGTGCGATGGAAATGCGTCGTTATATATTGCGCTTTATACACCATGTCGGGAAGCTGGCCGATATGTCCGCATTAAAGTTCACAAGATATAATCAGTATGAGTCTTTAATTACGCCACTTGTACGTTGGTTAGAAAAAAATAACGTAAAGTTCCATTTTGATGCACGTATAACGAACGTAGTAGTTGATTGCAAAACCAAAAAGAAGGTTGCAAAGAAAATAGAGATGATAAAATCTGGGCGCAGTAAAGAGATTAGCTTGACGCCTGATGATTTAGTTTTTGTAACTAATGGGTCTATTACAGAAAGTACGACATACGGTGATAACGATACACCAGCAGATACACATCATGAACTTGGTGGCAGTTGGGAATTGTGGAAGAATATAGCAAAGCAAAACAAAGAGTTTGGTCGTCCAGAAAAATTCTGCGAAAATATACCAGATGCCAATTGGGTGATGTCTGCAACTATTACACTTACGGATGATAGGGTTGTACCTTATATAGAAAAGATATGTAAGAAAAATCCACACAGCGGTTCTATTGTAAGTAGTGGTCCAGTGACGATAAAAGATTCTAATTGGTTGTATGGGTTCAGTATTTCACGTCAGCCACATTTTCGCAGTCAGAAACCAAATGAAATAATAGTATGGACGTACGGTTTGTTATCAGATACCGAAGGTAATTATGTAAAGAAAAAGATAGCAGATTGTACTGGGGCAGAACTTTGTGCAGAATGGTTATATCATATCGGCGTTCCAGAAAAAGATATAGAAGATATTGCACATAACGGTGCAAATACTGTGCCAAGCCATATGCCATATATAACGACATACTTTATGCCACGTGCGCTGGGGGACAGACCAATGGTTGTACCAACTGGTTCTGTAAATCTTGCGTTTATAGGTAATTATGCAGAAACAGAAAGAGATACAGTGTTTACTACGGAGTACTCTGTTAGAACGGCGATGGAAGCGGTTTATACTTTATTGGGTATAGAACGGGGTGTACCAGAAGTGTTTGATTCATGCTTTGATGTTCGTATGTTGTTGCAAAGTATTTATTACTTGAACGACGGGAAGAAATTAAAGGATGTAGATGTGCCGTGGGTATTAAAGTTGTTAGAAAAGCAAGGAATGAAAAAAGTAAAAGGAACGTATTTAGAAGAATTACTAAAAGAAGCAAAGTTGATATAAATAACCGCCCAAATGGGCGGTTTGTTAAAAAGTTTTGCCAAAAACGTAAAAAATTGATATAGTTTATATTGAACTTAAGGTTTCTTGGTTCGGGTGTTTTAAAAGCCCAATAGGTCCGGTGCGCAAGCATCGTTATATCCCTGGCTATGGTCGGGGAGCTGTCTACTATACAACAGGAATATTCCGAAAGTAGCAGAGTCATTGACCTATATGATTTTTGAACTCCCTGACCGCATAATTTTGCGGTTATTTTTATAATAAAGGAGAAAATATGAAAAAATTATTATTGGTTATACCTGTTATTTTAATATCTGCTGCATGTAATGGGGAAAACACAAAAATAGTAGATGTCTTTGGCGTTGAATGTGAATGGGTTGCAGACGGTGAAATGTCTTCTTTGGTAAGATGCCCGATTGTTTCCGAATTAGAAGTTATTCAAAGTGAAACACCTAATGTGATGTTTATAGAGGGGGATTTTGGTGAAAAGAATTTTTCGGAATATGTAAGAGAAGATAAAGAACATATTTATGTAAATATTGTTAAAGACGAATGTGGCAAGGACACAACGGGTTATAGAATTATTGTTAAAGAACCGGTTATTGATGGTGTATCAATGTATGCGGTTGATAAATGTATATAAGAAACAAAAAACGACCCGAAAGGGTCGTTTTATCTTGGCAGTGTGATATGCTTTTTAAGTATTGAAATATGTATGTATTCGTATAGAATAAGATATAAATAAAGGCTTTATGATATGTATTTGAAATGGGAAAGGAAGAATTTTGAAGACGATATAGATTTTATCTTATTTCATCAGCAAGACGATACTCCTACTTGGTGGCGTAAACTTTTATTTAAACAATATCCAGATCTGGATTACGAATATTGCTATAATCTTTCTCTGGAAGAAAGATGCGAGTATATCAGAAAGAAAATGTCTGAAATTGCTGAAAACAGGGAAACAGAAATAGATTCTGCTGTGAAAATTTTTGAACAGAATTGGTTGGATATATCAGATAGAATAAATAATATTTATACAGCAGTATTCGGTGAAAATTGTGAAATTATTTTGAATGATATGCGAGCTTTGGTAGGATTGAATCCGGTATGTCCGCGTGATTTAAGTGAAAATAATTTTTCTGTTTACTATAAAAGTTCTGCCAAGGGTGTAATAGAAACGGCATTGCATGAAATAACGCATTTTGTGTGGTTTTATTTTTGGCAGAAATATTTTAACGATGATTATGAAGAATATGAACATCCTCATTTAAAATGGCTTGTATCAGAAATAGTCGTTGAAACTATAATAAGAAATTCTGAACTTATAGATTTAATTTCATCTGATACGAAATATATAGCGTATAGTTATTTTTATAATATGGAAATAAACGGCGAACAATTATTTGATACAATGAAGAATTTATTTATAAATCGCAAAAATATGAAAGATTTTATGTTAAGCTCTTATAATTATTGTAAAGAAAACGAAAAAGAATTACGCAAGAAAATACAAGCCGCAGAAAATTAAAAAGTCCCCAAAATGGGGATTTTATTTTTTATACTCTGACTTAAGTTTTGACCAGAACATAACGTCATATACTTTATTGTCTGGATATACACCACCCTGACGTGAAACGCCGTCAAGATGAAAACCAGATGATTTAATAGAGTTTGCAGATCGAACGTTTTCTGTGCTGCATTGGCGGGTTATTCTATTTGCTCCCAGAATATTAAAAGCAATTTCTTCTATTTTATCGGACGTTTCTTTTGCAAAACCTTTGCCCCACGCAGAACGCACCAACCATACTATAGACATTTGAAGTGTTTTTGTGGCATCGTCAAAGAAATGAAATCTGCGATATCCGATTA
Organism: uncultured Alphaproteobacteria bacterium; assembly: GCA_944389135.1. GTDB lineage: Bacteria > Pseudomonadota > Alphaproteobacteria > Rs-D84 > Rs-D84 > Enterousia. The sequence continues at coordinate 95,858 of CALXLG010000003.1, read as the reverse complement.
GTTTAGCGTCATGAAATATATAATAATTTGCACCTGTTGATTTTGAGTATTCATCTTCTTGTTGCATTTTCTTTAACATTTCTGACGATGTTTTAGGTATGGCGTTTTTTGCAATAGGATTATAATAAAAATCATCAGGATTTTCATTTTTTACCGCATCAAAAACTAACTTTGCATTTTCTGATGTAGCGTCCAGTTGTCGCATTTCTAGTCGTTCAGTTTTTATAACTTTGGGTAGTTTTTTTATCGGATTCATCTTGATTCCTCGTTGATACTAAAATATTAGCACAGTTGTTAAGATAAACAAAACAAAAAACGACCCGAAGGTCGTTATTTATTTTGGCAGCCCCAACCAGATTCGAACTGGTGTTCTCGCCTTGAAAGGGCGGTGTCCTAGGCCTCTAGACGATGGGGCCAAAACTGCCGCGTTTCTTACTCAAAACGCTGCCGAATTATAACTGGCATTTTTACCTTTGTCAAGGCTTTTTAATGCCAGTTAATCTTTCTTTTTTAGTTTTGTGCCGCAACAGGTGCGTTCATATCTATTTCTTCAACTGTTTCGGTTTCTTCTACAACAACCGTTGGGTCTTCTTCTACCTGTTGAAATACAATTTCTTTGCCTTCTGCATTCTTCAGGGTCAAGCGACCGTCTTCTAAGCTATATGTTTCAACTGTTGTTAAGAATTGAAAATAATCTTGTTCTGTTTGCATCGCATTCATTGGACCCATCATCATTGTTGATGCCATTGGCCCAAATGTTATCTTGTCGCCTTCTGCTTGATATGTGCCGTTATATAAATTTACAACTTGACCATTAACACGCATTTCTGTTGGGTCAAATGTCAAAGTAATATCTGTACCTTCGGCAGCGGATACAAAGCTTTCACCTTTTAACATTTCTGGATTAGGTGTGTTGTCGCTGCAAGCTGCCAATGCCAAGACGCCAGCAATTATTGCAAATGGTTTTATGTTCATAGTTTCCCCCTTTTGTTTATTCCTTATGCTAATTAAGTATACCAGCGATATAAATTATATCAATAATTATAAAAGTTTTCTTTGGGAAATATTCTTAAATAAAAAACGTCACTGATTTTTCAGTGACGTTAAATAGCTGGCGGGATTGACGGGGTTGTAAATTCCCACCATGCCTTGGTGGCATGGCGGGCCCCTTTCGGCTCGGTAAGGCTTAACCGCGCCGGGGCGCGCTTTCGCCAACTCCGCACACGAACCCGCACGGGTTCTTCGCCCCGTCAATAAAAAACGCACCATGCGGTGCGAAATTGCTGGCGGGATTGACGGGGCTCGAACCCGCGACCTTCTGCGTGACAGGCAGACGCTCTAAACCAGCTGAGCTACAACCCCTTAAAGCAAGCCATATATTATAATGTTATAAACATAATTGCAAGACTTTTTTTATAAATATTAAAAAATCCGCCAAGTCGGCGGATTTTCTAACTTATTTTATAAGTTTCCCCATCGCAACCGCTGTGTCGCCCATACGATTTGAGAAACCCCATTCGTTGTCGTACCATGCTGTTACGTGTACAAGTTTATCTTCCAAGACTTTTGTTTGTGATGCGTCAAATATTGAACTGTGTGCATCGCCTGTAAAGTCAACGGATACCAATGGCTTGTCATTATAACCAAATGTCTTTGATTCTGCTGCTTTCATTGCTGCATTTACTGCTTCAACTGTTGCAGATTTTTCCAAGTTTACAACCAGCTCAACAACAGATACATCTGGTGTTGGTACGCGAATTGCCATACCGTCAAGTTTGCCAGCTAATTTTGGTAATACCAAACCAATTGCTTTTGCAGCACCTGTGCTGGTTGGTATCATTGATAAACCTGCTGCACGTGCACGACGGAAATCTTTGTGGTTTTTGTCTAACAATTGTTGGTCACCAGTATAAGCGTGAACAGTTGTCATCCAGCCAGATATAATGCCAAATGTGTCGTCTAATACTTTTGCAACAGGTGCCAAGCAGTTTGTTGTGCAAGATGCGTTTGATACTATCAAGTCTTCGGATGTCAATGTATCTTGGTTTACACCAAATACGATTGTTTTATCAGCACCTGCAGATGGTGCAGATACCAATACGCGTTTTGCGCCACAATCTAAATGAACTTTTGCTTTTTCTGCTGCTGTGAAAATACCTGTGCATTCCATAACAACATCAATATTCAATTCACCCCATGGTAATTTTGTTGGGTCTTTTTCTGCAATGCATTTAATTTTCTGGTTTCCAACCAAAATATATTCACCGTCTAGTTTAACGTCCATTGGCAATTTGCCGTGAACAGAATCGTATTGTAACAAATATGCATTTTGTTCTGCTGGTGCTAAATCATTAACGGCAACAAATTCAATATCATCACGACCTGATTCCAAGGCGGCGCGTAAAACCAAGCGACCAATACGCCCGAAACCGTTTATAGCAACTCTTATTTTTGACATATTTTTTCCTTTCGTTTTTATCTTATTGGACGGGGGTATTTTAGCACTCTGACCAGATTCTGCAATTATTTTTTATATCTTTGCACAGGGCTTGATTTTATGGCGTTGTGTTCTATAATTACGCAAATGGAAAAGTTTGATTCTTATATTATTACAGGACCAACAGCGTCAGGAAAATCTGACTTTGCGCACAACTTGGCAAAGCAAATAAATGGGGTTATAATCAATGCCGATAGTGTTCAAATTTATAAAGGTATTGAAAATATCTCTGCTAGTCCGTTTGCTGGTCTGCCAATTACAGATAAGATAGAGGGTGTACCATATCGGCTATTTTCTATATTACCGTTGGATACCCAGATAAGCGTTGTTGATTATTTGCGTTTGGCGCGACAAGAGTATGATAAGGCCAAGGCATCTGGTTATACACCAATATTTGTTGGTGGAACGGGTTATTATATAAATGCTATTATAAATGGTATATCTCCGATGCCAGATGTTTCAGAGGAAAGCAGAAGTAAAGCAAGAACTTTGGCAGAAGAAGATATAATTGCTGCACGCAAGCTTTTGCCGGATGACTTTTCGGCAACAGACCCACAACGTGTTGCGCGTGCGCTGGAAGTTTTTTTTGAAACAGGCAAGCATATAACTTATTGGCAGTCTTTACCACGTGTTGGTGCAATTGTTCCAACACCACACAGAATATTAATAAATCCGCCGGCAGATTTATTACGTCAGCGTATTGCAAACAGAATACCAAAAATGTTAGCTGGTGGTGCAATGGCAGAAGCGCGTGCTGTAATTGAATCAGGTTGGGATGAAATGCGTGCAATTGGTGCGCATCAGTTGTGTTCTTTTTTGCGTGGGGAAATAACGCAAGAAGAATGTATTCAAAACTGGATTACAAAAACCAATCAATATGCAAAACGACAGAGAACTTGGTTTAGAACACAGTTCACTGCCGATGAAGAAATAAAGACTTTCGTAAAATAATAAGAATTATTATTTGTTCTTAATATAGCACATTTCAATGAATTGTACTTTGGTGAATTTTTTGGTGCAGTTGAAATTTTGTAGTGCGTTTTGTGTTTCGCTTTTTTTACTTCTGGTTTCTCGTATATATTTGGTCTGTCTGTGGTTGCGTTTTGCGCGGTTTATTGCTTGCTTCTCTAATAATGTTTGAATATATGCAGACTGATTGTAAAGAATGCGATTAAGCTGTTCTTTTGCTTTTTTCCGTTTTATTTTTTCTGAACTTTTCTGAGTATATGCAGATAAATAATCTGATATCAGGTCTATCAGAGCTTTTAAAAATTCTGGGTTTGTAGAATTAGAATCTCTTGTATCAAGCAAGCGTATAAACATTTTTGACTTAAAAATCAAAAAATCTTCAATTTCTTTATAGTATGGTGTTTTATGGCGCCAAGTGTTTTTTACGCTTTCTGCATTTGAATAAGAAGCACCATATTTTTCCAAGAATTCTTCTGTTATGTATTTTGTATAAGCAGAAAATGTTTTCTGTGCAGCTGATATTTTATTTCGTTTGTTGTTCATAAAAAGCCCTCTTTTTTACAAGACTAAATTTATGATATACAAATATGTGGTTTTGTCAATCTTTTGTTGGGCGTTTACAGCTTTTTATATTCGTTTTTTATGATTGGTAAAATTCCAGAGGATTTAATCTTTTCGGAAAATTTTACGCAATTTATAAATTCTGTTTCCAACAATCCCCATCCGGAATATTCCCAGTCAATTATCCCGATGATATTCATAGTTTTCTTATTTACTATGATATTGTTGCATATATCGTTGTGGTTCCAACCATCGCCAATATTTTCGCCCTTTAAATCATTTATTTCTTTTGGATTATGATTATGTATGGCGTATATAAATTCGGCCAGTTGTTTGCCCCACTTTTCTTTGTTTTGTTTTATTTTATGTGATGAAAAAGTATTTAAATTTTTGCCTGGGATAAAGTCATATTTAAAAAAGACGTATTTACCAGCTTTTATGATTTCAATTTTAGGAATTTTTAGTGGTGATATACCTGCAAAAGCATCTGTTATTCTTTTCTCGCGTTCTATTTTATCGGTTGGCAAAGAGTTATCAAAAGATTTTCTTATTTTGAAGACGTATTTTTTATCAACTATAAAGCCGATGTTCCAACCACCTTTTATCATTTTAGTCTTTCTAAAATTAAGTTCTGGGTATTTCTTTTTTAAGGCGTTATATTTATTTTTCCAATCGTATAAGTTTTCGGTGCGAATTTTATTGCGCAGTTTTTTATTTGGAATTAGAACACATAAAAAATCACAAATTTCAAAGAATAATTTCCACATAAATATCTCTTTATATTATGTTATAGAATAGTATTGAAAAAAATCAAAAAAACAAGTACTTTGTGGATATGTTCAAATCAGGTGATGTTGTAAAAGTCTTAATTCCGAACGTAATAAATACAGGTTATGATTACCGGCTAACTGCGGATGCTAACCTTGGTACTTTTGTACGCGTATTGGTTATGAATAGGTCTTATATAGGTGTTGTTTATGGAATTGGTGATAGCGGTTTGCCTGATAATAAAATAAGAAATGTATCAGAAGTTTTTTCGTCCGGGTTATCTGTTAATGATTTACAATGGATAAAAAGAATGTCAGATTGGACATTAATGGCACCTGGGGCGGTGTTGCGTTTGATAGTAAATGTTCCAGATGCGTTTTCTAAACCAAAGCTAGAACAATTATACGTATTGAAAAAAGACGATAAAATACGTATGACAGATGCAAGACAGGCGGTATTTGATGCGTTTGCTTCTAATGATAATGATGCGATGTCTGCATCAGATGTTCAGAATATTGCACGTGTTAGCAGTGCAGTAGTTAAAACTATGATAAAAAATGGAACATTGGTTCCGTGTGATTACAGGGTAAAGAAATCTGACGAGTTTATTTTTCAATATCAAGACACTGGCAGTGTACAACTTAATGCAGAGCAAGCCTTTGCAGCCGAAGAAATAGGCGAGTCTATTGAAAAAGGTGGCTTTTCTGCGTTCTTACTAGATGGAATAACAGGCAGTGGCAAAACGCAGGTTTATTTTGATTCTGCATGGCGGGCATATAAACAAGGTAAGTCTGTTTTGTTAATGATGCCGGAAATTGCACTAACTGCGCAATTTATGGCACGCTATCAAAAACGTTTTGGGGCGCCGCCCGTTGTGTGGCACAGTAATTTAACAGCGGTTCGTCGTCGTGAAATATGGCGTGGGGTCTTAAACGGTGATATTCGGATGGTGGTTGGTACGCGCAGTGCGTTGTTCTTGCCATGGCAGAATTTGGGCTTGATAGTGGTGGATGAAGAGCATGACTCGTCATATAAACAAGAAGATATGGGAATTTATCATGCACGTGATATGGCTGTTCTACGTGCAAAGATAGCAGGTTTTCCTATTGTTTTGGCCAGCGCTACACCGTCCGCAGAAACTTTGCAGAATGTTTCTGACGGTAAGTATAATTTATTACGCTTAACATCACGATTTGGCGGGGCGTCTTTGCCGAAGATAGAAACAATTGATATGCGCCAGAGTAAGCCAGAGTCTTATGTTGTTAAAAGCGATAATAAAGAAGATGTGCAACAAAATGGGGCCTTGTCGCCTGATTTATGTAGAGCTATTTCTGAAACATTAGAAATTGGTCAGCAGGTGATGTTGTTTATAAATAGGCGTGGGTTTGCACCGATTGTACAATGTAAGAAATGTGGTTGGGTCGCAACTTGCCCTGATTGTAGTGTCGGTATGACGTATCATAAACGGTTGAATAAGTTATTGTGTCATATGTGTGGACGTACTGCCTCGTTGCCTGATAAGTGTCCAGAATGTGGTGATACGGTTTCTATGCGTGGGGTAGGGCTAGAAAAAATTCAAGAAGAAGTTAATATAAAGTTTCCAAAAGCTAAAACTGCGCTGGTATCTAGTGATACAATGCTGTCAAGGCAGGCATTAGAAAGACTGGTAGATAAAATGGAATCTGGTGAAATAGATGTTGTTATTGGTACCCAGATTTTAGCAAAAGGCCACCATTTCCCCAACTTAACACTGGTTGGTGTGGTAGAGGCAGATGCAGGTCTATACGGTACTGATTTTCGTGCGGCAGAACACACTTTTCAGCAGTTGTTTCAAGTGGCAGGCAGGGCAGGGCGTGGCGAGTTTCCAGGACGGGTTTTATTGCAAACCTATCAGCCAGATAACCCAGTACTAAAGGCAATTTGCGCTGGCAATCGGGACGAATTTATGGCGGGTGATATGGCAGCTAGAAAATCTGCAAAAATGCCCCCTTTTGGTCAGCTGATAGCGGTAATTGTAGAAGCACAAAAAGAAAGCGTACTAAATAAGTTTTGTAAAGAACTTGCTTATTGTGCGCCAAGTGCAAATGGAGCCAAAATTATGGGACCTATTGCTGCACAAGTCTATCAAATTAGAAATTGGTACAGAATGAGATTTTTAATAACAGGTGATGTTAAATCTAACCTTCAAGCTTTGGTTAAATACTGGCTGACCAAGGTAAAAGTTCCTGCAAATGTTCGTGTAAAAGTAGATGTTGGACCGCAGAATTTTATGTAGACTGCATATTGAAAATAAAATCAGATTTCTTATAATATGTGTATAAAGGAGTAAAATATGGGGGACATTTTTTTAGCTTTTGTATTAATGTTTGTATTTGTTATGGTTTGCTTATCTATACTATGCATACCTATTATGATAGCAAATGCACGTGGTATATGTGGCGGTGAAAAAACGGCTATTATAATTTTGTCTTTGATGGGTGTGCTGTTTGGCGTAACATGGATTGTTGCCTTAATATTATCTTTGATTTGGCAAGGTAGTTGTGTTGAAGATGTAGATAATTTAGATAAGCTGGAAAAATTATCTCGTCTATATAAAGACAAAGCGATTACAAAAGATGAGTATGAAAAATTAAAATCAAAATTGTTAAAATAAAAGAAAAGCCGGTTTTATCCGGCTTTTTTATTTTTGCAGTTTTTTACTTATGTAATTTATTATCCTTTCAATAAGAAAAGTTCTATTTAACAGTTCTTGTTCTTTTTTCTCTGCTAAATACATATTCTCTTTATCATGTTCTTGTAAATCTTTTTCTATTTTTGAATCGTATATTTTTGCGTATCTGTCATGTGATAAATCATAATTTACTTGATAATTCATTTTTTGTCCTTTTTATACAACTTCCGTCACTGCGCGCAGCGCACCATCACGAGATAATTGTACCACGCGAATTTTCTTTTTCATCTCTTTTATTAAATCACTGCGGTCATAAGCCGGCTGTGTATGTAAAATTCTGTCTGCAAAAGCCGCGTATGCTGCTTCGGCACTTTCTGCATGAATTGTTGTATAAAAGTGGTCGTGCCCAGTTCCTAACATTTCCCACAGAACAGATGCATTGTCAGTTGAAATTTCACCACCAATTATTACGTCTGGTGTCATACGTACGACCAAATCTAATAATCTGGCGTAATTAAAGTCGTTTGTTTGTTCTGTTCTAGATAAAACGAAGTGAACACGGTTTTTTTGTGGTACTTTGATTTCACGTGCGTCTTCAACTGTAATAACACGGCTGTTCTGGTCAATTAGTTTTAACATATGATTTAAGAAAGTTGTCTTACCAGTTGCGGTTGCACCACTTATTAAAATTGGACTGCCGTCATTTATTGCCGTCATTAACCTGTCATAAGGGTCATCAGGACGCTTTGATTCGCGTGGTTTGACTTTTAATAATTTTTCACCGCGTTTTAAGTGATAGTTTGCAAAAGATGTATCTGGGGCACTGGTCCCGCGTATATTTAATGCGACCCCACCTGTTATATCATTTTCATCATATTGTACGTTTGGACCAGCAATTGCTGTGAATCTGTGATTACCAGGTAATGTGGCATAAACAACTGGCGTGCCATGCACTGGGTCAAACGGTCGTTCATAAATGTTTGCAACAGTATGAATTAAGTCAATTAAGTATTGCTTGGTTAATACTTCTGAATTATATGCAACCCAAGGAACACGTGCACCGTGCAATCGCATCCATACTTCACCAGCATGGTTTATTGCAATCTCTTCTACAAACGAAGGTTTGTAAAATTCTTCTAGCGGTTTTAATAAAGAGTCTAAAACTACATTTGCCATCAAACTAATTTTATCATAAATCCTGACTTGAATCAAAAAGGTTTATTTGATAAAATTAAAAAAAAGAGAGATTAATATGAAAAAATCATTACTTTTTGTGCTGTGCTCAGTTTTTGTTTTGGGGGCGTGCACAACAGATACAGATGCGCCATATAACACAACAGATTTTGCCCAAGGTGGTGCAGACGCGCCTTTGTATAACGAGCGTACAAGTACTTTTATGCAGTCAGACAACCAATATTCTAACATCGATTCGTATAAACCAAAGACAGCCGAAGAAAAAGAACAAAGTGATAATCGCTGGAATACTGCGCATATGGAAACGCGTTGGCAGGAATATAGGGGCACCATGGTTCGTGTTCAGATATTGCTGGGTAATACAGATTTACGTGAAATGCGTTTGCGCTTAATGCAGAATGCGGACGGTATGGATGTTGATGGCGATGCACGTACTATTTTGGCAAAAGTTGCTGATTATGAAATGAAGCGTGTTTGTGGTCGTAATGCTGATAGCATAGTTATGGTATACGACAGACCTTCTTTTGAAGTTATGCGTCCAACACCGTATTTTGATTATCGTATAGAGTCTGAAGGGGCAACTATGCGTGAATATGGTTTTAGATGTGTTTATAACGATTAATTAAATTAAAAACGGGGGTAATAATGAAAAAACTAATGTCTGCGGTTGCAGTTTGCGGTGCAATATTTTTGGGTGCGTGTGATAGTAATGCAGGTGCGCAAAATGGTGATACTGTAATTATTGATTTTGCAGGTTTTATGGATGGGGTACAGTTCGAAGGTGGTACCGCAACAGGTTTCCCATTAAAGTTGGGTAGTGGCCAGTTCGTTCCAGGTTTTGAAGAACAGTTGATTGGTGCAGAAAAAGGCGAAAGTCGTGATGTTAATATAACTTTCCCACAGAATTATTATCCAGAATTGGCTGGTAAAGCAGTTGTATTTAAAGTAACTGTACAAGATATTGTTAAAGAATAAAAATACCGGCAAATGCCGGTTTTTTTATATCTTGTTTTTTTGTTTTTTATTCGTCTTTTGCCAAAATAAAAATACCAAGTTTGTCGGCTTGTTTTATAACAGCAGGTTTGTTAACGACAAAGCATGTTTTTGTGTTAACAACAATACCACGCAGTTTTGCGGTCGCTACTGCTTTTACTGTCTCTACGCCAATTGCAGGAATATCTATACGTAAGTCTTGGCCTGGTTTTGTCATTTTTGCAAAAACACCGCTTGCTTTTTTGTGCCCTTTGCGCATTGAAATTACGCGTTCAAGCATTTTTGCTGTACCTTCGGCTGCTTCTACAGCGATAACTTGCTTGTCTACAACAACGGATGCACCTATGTCTTGTTTACCAATTGTGTGTGACACTTCTATTGCCCGTTCTATATCTTTTTTATCTTTGGCGCTAGGTTTTGTTTTTGTTTGTACCCCTGCTTTTTCAAAAGTCAGTTCTGGTGCAACGTCTTGTGCAGCAACAACCTCAAAACCACGTTTTTCTATAACTTTATTTAATGCGATTGCCATAGAATCATACCCCCGCTGGTGTTTCATAATACTAATTAACGCAGATAAAGACCATAAATCAGGTCTTATATCTGATAGGTTCGGGTGCCCTAATGCCCCAACGAAAGTAATCTTTCGTATGCCACGTTTTTTTAATTCACGTGCGGCACGCCCGCCACCGCCTAATCTAATAACTAAATCTGGTTTTAGATGTTCGTCATAAAAATTTTTTAGACCGATAACATATACTTCCCAACCATTTTTACGTAATGCATCGCGCGTAAAAAAAGGCAAGTCTAATGCACCGGCAATAATAGCTATTTTTTTATCTGTGTTTTTCTTCATATGAGATATGGTACGAATAAATCTGGCTGGAATCAAGTTTCATTTTATGATAAAATTTATTAATAATGAGTACAGGTGAAAAAATATGAAGAAAATATCTTTGTTAAGCATATTGATGATATCATTTTCAATCCCGGTCTTTGCGGGTTATAGTCCTGATGCGTTTAAAGCAGAAATTATAGAAGGACTAGATTTGGTCTCTGCACGTGAAAACGTCGATTTACCAGAGGCTGCTTCTGGTGAAATGGGGTTGGAAGTTTATCGGACTGCGGATAATGTGCCAAATGAAGATATGCAGTTGTTTATACCAACGTCTATGTATATCCGTGCGGGGGGCGGTTTTAATCTAGGCTTTGCAACGGATAAAGCAAAAATTGGTGATAAAGAATATGAAAGCTCGGGCAGTTGGACAACGCAGATTGGTTTAGGGTGGAATCTTTCCTCATATGTCAGAACCGAAATTGATTTACAAGAATCTACATTTAATTTTTCTGGTTTAGATGATATGCAGGCTTCATATCAAACTGTTGGTGGAATGTTGTATTTTGATTTTGCAAGACGTTATGTTATGTCTGGTGATATTACAACCAGAAGAACTTTTGTTCCATTTATGGGAATTGGTGCTGCGTTGGGACAATACAGATTTGACGGTGAAACGGGGGCAGATGGTTTTGTTGTTGCTGCACCACGTGCAACGCTTGGGTTTAATGTTATGCTAAATGATTTGATTGGAATTGATGTCATGTATCAATATCAAATGATGATAGGTAACGGTTTTGGCTGGAATGTAAGAGAAGGCGGTGTTGATAATATTAGCAATATCGTTGCTTCTTTCCGTGTTAATTTCTAAAAATAAGATAAGGGTTAAAAAATGAAAACAAAAATTTTACTTGGTGTTTTATTAATGTTGCCAGTAATGGCGCATGCTGAAATTCCTTATCGTGTAGAACAGTCTGTTGTGTTAGAAGAAACAACAATCACTGGTAAAGATTCCGAAGCCTTTGCCAGACAGCATCGCTTTTATGTTGGTGGATATTACACCTTTTCTATGTGGGATAATTATTATGATGGTGGTGTTCAGCTAAAAGGTGAAAATGCATCTTCTTTTGATGTTGTTGCAGGTACTCGCCTTTATGATATTTTTAGGTTAGAAGCAAATTATGCCAGAACTGTTGCGAAATGGAACGCTTTTGATATGACATCAGATGTTGCAATGGTAAACGCAATTTTTGACGCAAGAATAGATAACCTTTATCGCTTATTTTATAACCAGCGTTTGGTACCTTATGTTGGAATTGGTGCTGGTATATCGTGGAATTCTGTTGATGAAGTAAGTATTGAAAACAAAATTACACCAGTTGCATCTTTTATGGCTGGACTGGGCGTAGAATTAGGTGAATACTTTGCATTAGATTTTGGATATAGATATTTATATATGTTTAGCCCAAAGTTTGATGTAATATCAGATTTAACACCAACAGCACATCAGTTTCGTGTCGGTGCACGTGTAAATTTTTAAGTTGATATATTAATATGGGAAAGTGTCCGTTCTTTGGTTTGTGTGGTGGCTGTAAGTATGACTTTACAGCGCAAAATTATCACAGTGAAAAGCTAAAGCTTATAGAAGATTTACCTATAACTAAAGAGCCGTTTTGGACTGAAAGTGGCACAAGACGCAGGGCAGATTTTGCCTTTGCAGACGGTGATTTTGGTTTTTATGAGAAAGGTTCTAAAAAAATAATTTCGATAAGCAATTGCCCGTTATTAATGCCGGAAATAAATGGTCTTTTAAGTAAGCTGGCTAGGTTGCCTTGGTGTGGGGCGGGGGCTTGTTTGGTAACGCTATGTGATAACGGAATAGATGTTGCTGTTACTTCTAATACGCCTTATTTTTCAACTGAATTAAAGAAAGCTGTTTTAAGCCTGCCTGTTATAAGATTTACTTGGAACGGCAAGCCTGTAAAGCAAACAGAAACGCCTGTTATAAGTTTTGATGACCGTAAAGTTGAATATCCAGCTGGTGCTTTTTTACAACCAACAATGCAAAGTGAGAAAGAGTTAAGAGATATGGTTGTAAATGCTGCAAAAGGGTATCATAAAATTGCAGATTTGTTTTGTGGACTTGGAAATTTTACATTTGTACTTAATGCTACTGGTTTTGATATTGTTGGTACTGGTATAAAACGTGATTTATTTAAAAGTCCACTGACTGTTGGTATGTTGCAACAATACGATTGTGTGGTTATGGACCCACCACGTGCAGGTGCGTTGGCGCAGTGCAAAGAATTAGTAAAAAGTAATGTGAAACGCATAATATATGTTTCTTGTAGCCCCGATACTTTTAAGCGAGATATGGCTATATTATTACGCGGTGGTTACGAGTTAAAAGAGTTGCGCCCAGTGGACCAGTTCGTTGGCAGTTCGCATTGGGAATTATTTTCCGTTTTTCAAAAGAAATAAAAAAAGAAATAAAAAAAACGCCGCCGTTTCCGGCGGTGTTTCCGAATGCCCCGAAAGGAAGGAAAGGAGAAAAAGAAATTGGGCATTCTAAACTAAGTTTTTGGGGCCCAGAGTCCAGAGGAGAGAGAATGTAGGAGGGAGTCTGAATCCCCGAACCCCATGGTGCTTTCACACCAGTCATCAGGTGTTTCCTTTTGACGAATCGAAATGTAATACATATTTTTATATTTGTCAAGTATTTTTGTCAAAAAAATTTTTAGTATATTTTTTGTGCTTGTTTTTTGTAGGAAATGGTCCTTATTGATAAGATTTGTCCCCTTGAATAAAATCAACAATAGGTAGAACGTCGTAGCTCTATATAAAGGCTTTGGACGCTATTGTTAACCAGAGGAGAGAAAAATGACCCATGAAGATGTATGGCGGGCAATAGAACGCTTTGCAACAGAACACGGAATGTCTTGTTCCGGATTAGCAAAATGTAGTGGATTGGATCCAACAACGTTTAATAAAAGCAAACGTTGGTCAAAGGAAGGGCAGCCAAGATGGCCGTCAACAAACAGTATTTCAAAGATATTGTCTTCTACGGGTGCAAGCATACAAGATTTTACTAAGTTTATAGAACCACAGAACCAAGGTCGTGAATAAATCTTGTTGTTTTGGATACAGGGCCACGGCATTTGGTCGTGGCTTTTTTTATGGACAATTAAATATTTTTTATTAATCTTAGACTTATGCTGACGGGAATTAGAATATATTCTTCAGATGTTGTTTGGCGACATATATTGGCGGATTTGAACGCGGTTGTCTTGGATGCGCCAGATACAGCAGAAGTTAATTTAGATGATATAAGTCTGGAAATCCCTATTTCTGCACTTGATTTAAAAGCAGTTATACTTAGCGCATTGGATAACACAAAAATATTGCAAGATGTTTTCGGCAAAGCAGTTTATTTGCCTCAATTACAGGCGCAGATTGTTGTTTGGCTATATAAAACGGGTGGGCTTTCTTTGAATGCATTAAAAAAGGTTTTAGGCTATATGCCTAATATGACTACGCACGCTGTTGATACTGCAATATATCAATTAAGAAAAAATTACGGTAAAGATTTTATTCAGAATAAAAATGGTGTTTATATAATTGGCAAACTATAAATTAATTTCTTTTGATAAAATACCCAGTACCCAGACATATGCATTGGACTTAATTGCAAGTGGGCGGGCAGGTGATCATGTCGCGGTTATGGCAGAAGCACAAAGTGCAGGACGTGGCAGATATAAACGTAAATGGGTTTCGCATCATGGTAATTTATATGTCAGCTTTATTTATGAGATAGAAGAGCGCGACCCAAAACTTTCTTATACCGTTGCAGTCGCAATTGCGGAAACTTTAATTAGTTTTGGAATAAAACCGACAATAAAGTGGCCTAATGATATATTAATAGATAACAAAAAGGTATCTGGTACTTTGACAGAATATTCTGGAAATTATGTTGTTGTTGGTATTGGAATTAACATTAAATCTAATCCGACTGTTCAAGATTATCAAACCACAAAATTGGATAATTATATAAAAGTTGAAAAATCTGATGTGTTAAAAAGACTGATGAATAATTTAGATAAATGGCGTAAAAAAGATTTTGCAGATGTTCGGGCGCGTTGGATGGACTTGGCAACTGGGTTAAAAGGCAAAGTAAAATATCGTGGTGATACAGTAGATTTAATTGGTATCAATGAAAACGGTGCTTTGATATTAAGAAAAGGTGCAGAGTATTTTTTAACATATGGTGATGAAATATCTTTATAAAAAGCCACTAACAAAATAAAAAACTTGACTTAATATGTAAAATATGATATTATATAAAACATAAACAGTAAAGATTGTGTCCGTAAAGTTTTACGGATTTTTTTTAAGCCGCACATTTTGTGCGGCTTTTTATTTTTCAAAAATAAAGGTCGGCGTCAGATGCAATTGGAACTGATAAAAAACACAGATGAAAATAAAAGAATAACATATAAAATTGCGCGCGTTGTTTATTCAGAAACACGTGCTATATCTTTGCCTGCAGTAGAAGCTATTACATCAATGATAAAAAATATATCTTGTCGTAGTGGTAGAACTTTTGAAGACATTGCAAACGATGCAGATATATTTCCAGCATTAAGAAATAAAGAAAAAATTGCAGACATAGATATAAATAGTCGTGGTTTTCAAATGTGCTTGCGTGTAGTAAGCAGAATGATAAAAGGTGGTTTAATTGATGCTTGTAATGGTGCCACACGTTTTCATCATGCAGAAGAAATGCCGATATGGGCGCAATCAATTGGATATGTTGCCGATATAGACGGTTTGCTTTTTTATGCATAGGATTTTGAGATGAATAAAATTATCAAAGGTGGTTTTTTAGCAGGTCATAGAACTTATATAATATCAGGTGTTGGTATATTATCTGCTATTGGTGCATATCTGGTTGGTGACACAGATATATTTACAATGTTGCAAGCAATCTTTACTTTGGGCGGAATTTATTTTCTGCGTAAATCAAGCGAAACAAAAGGAAGACGAAATGGAAAAAATTCCAGAAAAATTTCTAAATGAAGACGGAACTTTAAATACAAATGCATTATTAAAATCTTATTCTGAATTAGAAAAAAAGATTGGAACGATGATTTCTGTACCTGCTGATGATGCAGACAAAGAAACACGCACAAAATTTTATCGCGCAATTGGTGTCCCAGAAAGCGCAGATGCATATCCTGCAAATCCGATGTTTGATGATGAAGATTTGCGTAATAAATTTTTTGAAATTGGTTTAACATCTTCGCAGGTTGAAAAAATTTATAAACTTGCAGAAGATTATTTATCACCAATAATTTCAGATTTATTTAATGTGCAAAATGAAAATAAAGAAATTATGGAATTAAAAAATTTTTTTGGTGGTGAAGAAAAAATGAATGAAGCATTGCATGCAATAAAATCATTTGGTGAAAAATATTTACCTGCAAATGCTTTTGAAGAGTTGTGTTCTACAGCCCAGGGAATTCAAGGTGTCTACAAAATGATGCAATCAATGGAACCAAGTGTTCGTACAGATGATTTCGCATCAAAAAATTTAACAGATAATGATTTAAGACGCATGATGCAAGATCCAAAATATTGGCGCGACCAAGATCCAGAGTATGTTAGAAAGATAGAAAATGGTTTTAAAAAATTATATTCATAGAAAAAAATGCACTTTCTTCTTTACTAATATTTTTGTTTCATATAAAATATAAAGTAAGAACAAAACAAATTTGTTCTATCCAAAAAATAAAAAGGAGAGAAGAATGGCATTTTCATTCTTGAAGCCAGCCGCAAAGAAACCAGCTGCAAAACCAGCTGCAAAACCGGTTGCAAAAAAAGCAGCAGCTAAACCAGCTGCAAAGAAACCAGCTGCAAAGCCAGCTGCAAAGAAAGTAGCTGCAAAACCAGCTGCAAAAAAAGTTGTTGCAAAAAAACCAGTTGCAAAGAAAGTAGCTGTAAAAAAAGTAGCAGCGAAACCAGCAGCAAAAAAAGTATGTGCAAAAAAAGTAGCTGTAAAAAAACCAGTTGCTAAGAAAGCATGTGCAAAGAAAAAATAATATAAATCCTCGCAATTGCGGGGATTTACTTTTTCTATACAGCCGCATTTTTATGCGGTTTTATTTTTTGAAATTTTTAGTCATATGTTTTTGTTTAGTATGACTAAGAATTTCTCAAGACAATCCTTTTTAGGACCTTGGTATTTTGTATATTGGCGCGTTAAAGCGCATAACCATGATACAAAATTTTAGCCGCGTTATTTATACGCATTAAATTCACTTGATTATAAAAAGGAATAATATATGTCTGTTTCCATAGATCAGGTCTTCGTGAAACAATTCGAAGCCGATGTACATTTGGCGTATCAGCAAATGGGGACAAAACTACGTGCAACTGTTCGTAGTAAGTCCGGTGTTGTTGGTGCTTCAACAACTTTCCAAAAAGTTGGTCGTGGTACGGCCAGTACAAAATCTCGTCATGGGATAGTTCCTGTTATGAACTTAAACCATGAACCTGTTGAATGTATATTGCAAGATTATTATGCAGGTGATTGGGTTGATGCATTGGATGAATTAAAGACAAACGTTGATGAACGTCGTGTAGTTGCATCTGCTGGTGCATATGCGCTTGGGCGTAAAACTGATGAATTAATTATCTCTGCAATGAGCAAAGCAACAAACTCTGTTGGTGATTATAGCACTGGTCTTACAAAAGATTTGATTTTATCTGCAGTAGAGGCATTAAATGAAAAAGATGTTCCTGATGACGGTCGTAGATTTGCTGTTGTTGGTGTTCATCAATGGAATGAACTGTTGTCAATGGACGAATTTGTTTCTGCAGATTACGTAGGTAATGATTTGCCGTTGGTATCAGGTGGTGCTTCTAAGAAATGGTTAGGTATTACTTGGGTTTTGCATAACGGCTTGCCTTTAACAGAAGATAACCGTGATTGCTTTATTTATCACGCAACCAGCGTTGGTCATGCATGCGGTCAAGAAGTTAAAACAGATATTTCTTGGCATGGTGAACGTGCTGCGCACTTTATCAGCAACAGCATGTCACAAGGTGCAGTATTGATTGATAATGATGGCATTGTACGTGTTAAATGCTTGGACAATCAATAAAACAAATTAAAACCGAAATAAAAGGATTATATAATGGCTTTTCAGAATAAAAATTTATCTGTTATTGCATATGCCAATGGTTTTACTTTGTGGCATTATTCTGCAAACGAAACGTTAACAGCGATTACAACGGCTGGTTATTTTGATGGTGTAAAGACGTTAATGAATACAGGTGATATCGTAATCATAAATGCGTCTGATAATACTTCTATTAAAAAAGTTGCTGTTTCTGGCAATGTTAGTGTTGCTGATTTAGCATAATAAAACCAAGGCGACATTTTTATGTCGCCTTTATTTTTAGCAATAAGGGGCATAATATGATTACGAAAATAGATTTATGTTCTATGGCGTTATTAAAGCTGGGCGAGAAATCTATTCAGTCTCTTGTAGATGATACACCGGCTGCGCAACTTAGTAGGACTTTGTTTGACCCAGTAATAGATACCTTGCTGTCTTCGCATCCGTGGCGCTTTGCATGTAAAAAATATGAGCTTACAAAAACATCGGACGGAGACTTTTTAATACCAATTGATTGTTTGCGTGTTTTGAAATGCAATGGGGAAATTATCGGAAATAAAATTATTTCTGCAGAAGAAAAGATTTCTATTTTGGCGATAACAAAGGTTCCTGTTGAAAACTTCCCTAGTTATTTTGTTTCACTGGCTGCGACTAAGTTAGCAATGGAATTTTGTATACCACTTATTGGCGAGCAAAGTGTATTTAGAATGCTTGCCGCTTTATATGAAACAGAAATGCAATCTGCGAAATTTATAGACAGTACAACGTCAATCAATCAAGACATAGAAAGTTTTTCTTTAATCAACGCGCGTTTTTAATCTGGGGGTAGTCGGTATGGGAGATTTTATAAAAACACAGAATTCTTTTGCAGATGGCGAAGTTGCACCTGAATTTTTTGCACGTGATAATACCAATGGACTTTCAAAGTTAGAAAATATGGACGTTCTTGCAGGCGGTGGTTTATCTCGCAGACGTGGACTAAAAAGTGTTGCAAGCCTGTCTGATAATGCAAGATTAATAGATTTTTCAGTAAGTGAAACAGAAAATTATTTATTGGTATTAATTAATCAGCATATATTGATTTACTTTGACGGGCAAAGAATAAAAGACTTGATAAGTCCATGGAGCTTTAACGATTTAGCAAAACTTCAATATGCGCAACGCTTTGGTACGATGATTTTTGTGCATCCAGATTTTCAGCCTTATACACTGAAAAAAGTTGGGAATGATTTTGAGTTATCAAAGTTTGATTTTGCGCGTAACGATTCGGATATGACTGTAAATATACCGTTTATGCGTTTTGATGATACAGAAGACATTAAAATAACCGTTACTGCAAGTGATTCTGGAAATAATTTTGCAACGTTTACGACAAACGTTGATTATTGGACACCTGACGATAAAGACGGTCGTTTTTTATTGCTAGGTAAGCAATGGCTTATTTCTGAATATATAAGTGCGAAAGTAGTAAAAGCTTATGTGAATGGTACGTATACTGTACCGGCAGAACCCGTTTCTGATTGGCGCGAAGCGGCATTTAGTAAACGCAGAGGCTGGCCTTGCAGTATCACATTTCATCAAGACAGATTAGTTTTTGGTGGTTCACGTTCTTGGCCAAGTGGTGTCTGGCTATCGCAGGTCGGTCGGCATAATAATTTTAATGTTGGAACCGGCTTAGATGATGAAGCAATTTTTATAACTTTACTATCACAACAACGTCAACAGATATGTACTGTTGTAAGTAGCGATAATTTACAAATACTTACATCTGCTGGTGAATGGGCAATTTCAAGTAAGCCCTTAACTCCGTCTGTTGTGGACATAAAGCAGCACACATCTGTAGGCAGTGTAGCAACACGTTACTTGCCACCACAAAAAATTGAAGGTGCGACAGTTTTTATATCTGGCAGTAAAAAAGATATTCGTGAATTAAGTTTAGACCAGCTTGGTGAAAATTATAATGCGACAGATTTATGTGGATTGTCAAAGCATTTAATGCAGAATCCTATAGATTTAGCATACAACGATAAAACAAGACAGCTTTTTGTTGTAATGGAATCTGGTGATATGGCGGTTTTGAATCAAAATTCCGCACTTGGTATTTCTGCGTGGGCAACTTATAAAACTCAAGGTAATTTTCAATCTGTTGCGGTAAGTAGCGGTGATACATATGTCGTGGTTTTACGAGAAGGCAAATATTCGCTAGAAAAATTTTCAGACGATGTGTTAATTGATGCGGATAAGTATGGCTTTTCTTATACCGCCTCAGCTTTACCTTTAAGAGCGTCCGGTCATAATGCAAATAAAATAAAAGTTCGTAAAATTTCTGCACGTGTTCTTAATACAAAGTCTTTATTTATAAACGGGGCCAGAGCAGATTTTCCAAACGAAATATTCGCAGATGATACCAATGGTTATAGTGGTGACGTTTCAATAAATTTACTTGGGTGCCAAAGGAATTGCATAACGGCACCTTGGACAATTTCAAGCAGTGAACAATTACCAACAACGGTTTTATCGATAACAATGTATGGATATTACCTAGTTTAAACATAGGGAGAAAAAAATGGGGCAGATAGTTTCAGATGTAACAGATATTTTAAATTATAAAGATTCAAAAAAAGAAGCCGAAACAGAAAGACAGAAGATACTGTCTGATATGGCAGCTGATGAAAAAGAAAAAACAAATTTAGTAAAAAAAACATTAGCCACGCAACGTGCTAAATATGGTGCGTCTGGTATGTCAGGTAAAGGCATGACCGAAGGGGCAGTCCTAAAGCGATTAAAAGAAGAAGCGGCCGAACCATACGAAGAAAAAAAGCGTACTAAAACTGAAAAGTTAAAGAAGATAAAAGTACAAAAACCAAACTTATTACAGTCTTTGTTGGATAAATTTGATGATTTAGTCGGTTAATAAGGGGGCAGGAATGTACAGAAACTCTTATATTGCTGATGGGGTAACGTCAGAGTTCTTATTTGCGTTTCCTTTTTTTCAAGAAGCAGACATTCGTGTTGCGCTAGATGATAAGCTTTGTTTGAACGGCGAATGTTCCATTGTTGCGAACGAAGATTTTTCTGGTGGAACAGTTATTTTTATAAATCCACCAGCAGAAAACACAAAAGTGGATATTTTTAGACAAATTGCTTTGTCGCGTGTTGTTGATTATCAACCAACCGCAAAGATAGACCCCGAAGCACTAAACGCCGATTTTAATTTTTTATTAGAGGCTTTTAAAGACCTGCAAAACATAGATATAAATGTTTCAGAGTGGGCAAACGTACATGATAAAGTATTATCTTTTATAGATTATACGGTCAAGCTAATAGAAGATAAATTATCTGGTGGCAGTGTTTTAGGGCTTTATAATAACTTATTATCGGTATTAGATAATGCTTTGCCAAATTTAATAAATGATTATGGCAGCATAACAGAGCAGGCGCCAAATGAAACACGTGATGATTACGGAGTTCTATAATTTCTTAGATGATTGGAACGAGATTCTTGGATTTAAAACTCCCACGCATCATAAAAAAATTATGGATTTTCTTGTTTCAATATGGACAGGCAAAAATAAGCGCGGTTTGTTAATGTCTTTCCGACATTCAGGTAAGTCTACAGTGGTTGGAATATTCGCTGCATGTGTTTTATATTTGCATCCAGAAACAAGAATTTTAATTTTGTCTGCTGAAAGCGGGCTGGCTTCTAGAATGGTTGCACATATTCGGCATATTCTAGAAAATCATCCGCTGTGTAAAGAGCTAATTCCAAGCGCGAAAAAAGAATGGGCCCAAGGACGCATAACTGTTAACCGACCTGTTGGAATTCGCGAACCATCTGTAATATGCCAAGGAGTTCATGGAAATATTACAGGTATGCGAGCAGACTTGATTATATGCGATGACGTCGAAGTCCCAAATACTTGCAACACCGCACAAAAGCGAGAAACATTACGAGAGAAATTACGAGAGCTTGATTTTATTCTTTCACCCACCGGCACAATGATATATATTGGCACACCACATACGATGGATACTATTTATAGAACTAAATCAGAAAGTTAGTCAGAAATATTTTCTTCTTTGTCCGATTTCATTGTGGTTATGAAAGAACGTAATTTTTCTAACAATTCTACGCCCGCTTCGCCAAACATAGGCAGGTATGTTTCATATTCTGGCATATCTGCTTGTAATTGAGCACGTGCGCGTTCCGTAAGTGGTTGGTTAATCATATCGCTTGCCACTTTCCATAAATAGTATGCGCGGTATGTTTTTGCAATGACTGACCATTTTTCCAATAATTCTGGTTTTGCCGATATTGCTGCACGTATTGCAACTAACCACTGATCGCCAAACTTTTTGATAACATTTAACTGTTGTATTTCGTTTAGACCGTTTTCATCAGGGGTGAAATTATGTATGCCTTGTTCTAATTCCGCCCATTCTTCTGTCGTTAACGGAATTGTTGCAATTGTTTCTGCCATCATACCACCATAAGGAAGTAGGTCGCGTTCAATAGAATTCATAGGTGTTTTGCCACTGCGAAGATTTTCTATATGTTTTGCTAATAATTTTCCTGTTGGCAATTCGCGCAATTCGGTTATTACCTCAGGGGTTGCTTCATTTACGAATACTTCATTAACAGCGGCCCAACCACCAAAAATTACATGCTCTTGACGATATAAGTTAAGAAGTTTTTGTGCAATTAAACTGGCTTTCGCTTTCATGTTGTCCCCCCTAGGCAATATGAATTATTATTCCATAACAATCATTACAACTTTGTGTAATGTTTTGCCGATAATTTTTTCTTCCGGAGAAGAAATTTGACCGTATGTTTTACCCTTAGAATCTTGGCGAACGCTAACAATTTGAGCTGTTGCTTTATCTTCTGTGCCCAAAGTATCAAAATCTGCATCAATACAGATTGCTAAATCACCAGTATTTACAGTCGCACACGAATCAGCAAAAACATACGCTTTTTCAGGAATAAAACCGTTAGTACGTTTTGAGTTCGGTATTACAGCATAAATACCTTTTTTGCCTTCTAGCATCATTGGTGCAACAATCATTGTTTCATCAGATTTCTTAAATGCTATGGCTTTACCTTCTGGCATGCCAAATACAGGTACTAATTTTTTTCTGGCGCTATCATAAAGCTTTGCACCGTATAAACTGCTGTGATCAATACCAGATAAAGGGTTGTCCGGAACTAGTACAGATTTTACGCGCTCTTTAACCTTATTAATTTGCTTATTAAGTTCGCCAGATTTATAAAGATTTGCAACTTTATCAAATAATTCAGATGTTGTATAAGCAAATGATTTTGCCAAAGGTTCAATTTCATCTTGGTAAATTTCACGTTGTCCGACCTCAATTTTATGATAAACGGACAATGTCATACCGGCTTCTTTTGCCGCCTGGGCGATAGTTTTACCTGCTTGCTGACGTATTTTGCGTAACCCACTGCCAAATATTTTTAAGCCATTGTTTTCATTGTCGCTCATACGGCGTTTGATTTCATCTTGCCATTGTGTTGCAACAGCATCTGATTCTTTTATAAAGATATCGGATAATTTGCAACCCAAAATATTACAGATGTTTAATAGTTGCTTTTGATTTAAGCGACGTACGCCTTTTTCAATTTTTGAAACAGCAGACAAAGATAAATTTGCCTGACGCGCCAATTCAGTCATTTTCATACCATTGGCAAGACGAATGTTTCTGATGTTATTAGGAAAAATTATTTCTTCTTGGGCCATCGCAAATCTCCTTGAATTACTTGACAAAATATTAGTCAATTTTTAGGAGTTTAGCAAGCACAAAATATTACAAAGGCATATCGTCTGGAATTGCGTCAGGGTCAATTGCTTCTGGAATTTCATCTGTTGGTAAAGAGGTGGTTGGCATTGTATTACCTGAGAATTCATCTGCAGTGCGTCCTTCCATTTCGTCCAAGTTATCAAACAAGCTATAATCGCCAAAGAATGCCAAGTGAACAGTTTCTGGTCTGCCGTGTCGGTTTTTACCGATAATAACATCGGCCTTGCCACGTGCACGTTCCAAACGTTTTTGATAGCTTTCAATGATTTTTTCGTTTGCATTACCAGAAATTCTTTGTGACGGGTCGCGATTCTCAAGATAGTATTCTTCGCGGTATGTAAACATAACAATATCTGCGTCTTGTTCAATAGAACCAGATTCACGAAGGTCGGCCAGTTGTGGTCGTTTGTCATCGCGTGATTCTACACTACGAGATAACTGGGACAAGGCTATTACAGGTACATCTAATTCTTTGGCCAGCATTTTTAAACCACGTGTAATTTCGGATATTTCTTGAACGCGGTTATCATTTCGCTTGCCACCAGGTGATGTCATCAGCTGTAAATAGTCAATCACTATAAGAGCGATACCACCGCATTTCCTAGCCAATCTTCTGGCGCGTGTTCGTATCATTGGTACAGACATACCTGGGGTATCGTCAATATACAATGGCACTCTGCCAATAGCTGCGGAGTATTGCGACATTTTTAGAAAATCTTCATCCGTCAAAGTTCCTTCACGCATGGCAGAGGCAGGAACCTTAGATTGTGAAGACAATACACGGGCAGCTAACTGAGATGCGGACATTTCAAGACTGAAAAACGCTACTGCACCTTTATACTTTTCGTTTGCGCGCCCGTATAAAATAGCATTTGCTGCGTTAAAAGCGATATTCATTGCCAGTGTTGTTTTTCCCATTGCTGGACGACCTGCAATGATGATTAAGTCAGAATGATGCAAACCACTAATAGATTTATCAAGTGCAGTTAAACCAGTCGTAAGACCAGATAACTTTCCGTCGGCTTTATAGGCAATTTCAGCTTCTTGTAGTGCGCTTTGCAGAGCTGTGGCAATAGAAGAAACCTCTTTTTCAGAAACTCCTGCTGACGCCATTTCAAACAATTTTTGTTCCGCTGTTTCTATTTGTGCAGAAACAGGATTGTCTAAATCTTCAATAAATGCAGCATCAGTAATTGATTGACCTAAATTTATTAAATCACGACGTAAAGCGTTATCATAAACAATGCGTCCATACTGTTCAACGTTAACAACTGTTGCACCTGCGCTGGATAACTGAGTTAAATAATCTACGCCACCAACGGATTCTAAAACACCTTGCTGGTCAAGGTAATTTTTAGCGGTAATTATATCAAATGGTATTCCGGCAGAAAATTGCTTTTCAGCAAGCTTATAGATTTCTTGGTGTGCTGGGTGAGAGAAGTGTTCAGGACGCAGAAATTCAGAAACTTTTTCCAACGCACGATTGTTCATTAGAACTGCAGCCAATACAGCTTGTTCTGCTTCTAGGTTCGTTGGCAAAGTTTTGGGAGTAAAGTCCATGTCAGATATAGTATATAAAAATTTTGCTTTTTCAACGCCTTTTTTAATCGGTTATGAAGAATTACGTATACCAATTATTGATTCAGACGGTGCACCAGCTTGGCCGGAACTTTTTCCAATTGAAAAAATAGAAGAATTACGGGCAACTGTTGGCGATAGATACTTTTCTGCACAAATGATGTTAAATTTCGTTGCTCCAGACAGAGCCCGCTTAGACCCCGATTCTTTACATTTATATGACAATGATTTTGATTTTCGTACATCTAAAATAGGAGACGCTTTAATAACAGGGGTTACAGCCTATTGGGACCCATCTTCTGGGCGCAAGAAAGCTGACGGCAGTGTTTGCGTATTAATTTATCGTGACGATAAAAACAAACGTTTTTTCATACATGATGTTAAGTACTTGTTGGTATCAGACGAAGAAGCACACCCCCTGGCAAGACAATGCGAGATGGTTTTAGATTTCTTATCAAAACATTTATTACATCGTATTTGTATAGAAACAAATGGTATGGGTAATGCGTTGCCAGAAATTATGCGTACAATCACGCAGCAGCGGGGTATTCAAGTACAGATTCAAAAAATATTAAATCACACAAAAAAAGAAACCCGAATTTTAGAAACAATAGAACCTATTTTGACAACGGGGCGATTATATGCGCATCGGCGTGTTCAATCAACGCCACTGTTATCAGAAATGTTGGGTTGGTCACCTGTTGGCGCAACAGGTCATGACGATGGTTTAGATGCAGTTGCAGGTGCCATCGCAACAACCCCAATTCCTGTGCGGCCATTAGGACAAGGAATAAGGCCGTTTACAGCGAATACAGACTTTAAGTTATAACTTAATAAAGGAGCAAACTATATGCAAAATAATTTACAACAAATGTACCGTCGTGCGCTGGATTTACGTGCACCTTGGTTAAATAGGTGGGACAGTGCATTGCGTTATACCATGCCAACGGCAGACGATGATGCCGCAACTTTGTTTGATGCGACCGCTGCAGATGCCGTAGATAATTTAGCCGCATCAATGTATTCTTTGTTGACGCCACCAGAATCTTTATGGATATCTTTGATACCTGAAAGTGAGGATTCGCCTGATGCTGTTTCTGCAACTGCGGCATTACGTGCAAACCTTAACGATTCTAATTTCTATACAACCATACACCAATGTTATTTAGATTTAGTAATTCTGGGGACGGCGTGTCTGTTTATGTCAGAAAATCCAATCGGGGCAGATTCCGCATTTTCTTTTACCGCAATTCCGATGAAAGATATTGCAATTTTACCGAATGCGATATTTCATACTACTTCAATGCCCGCGCGTGAAGTTATTGAGAAATATCCTTCTTGGACACCACCTGCAGATATTCGTGATGCAATAAAGAAAGACCCAGAAATGCCTTTGAAATTAGTACAAAGCTTGGTTGGTAAAGATTTTACTGCGTGGTTGGATGTCGGTGGAAATATTGAAAACAATATTATTTCTACTGGTACTTTTGAAACGAACCCTTACTTAGTTTTTCGTTGGTCGGTTGCCAGTGGTGAACTATACGGACGTGGCCCAGTATTGCGTGCTTTGCCAGATATCAAGACCGCAAATAAAGTTGTAGAACTAGTATTAAAAAACGCAACAATCGCTGTTTCTGGTATATGGCAGGCAGATGATGACGGTGTTATAAACTTATCAAACATTAATTTAACACCTGGGGCAATAATACCAAAGGCGGTAGGTAGTTCGGGCTTAACCCCGTTATCTTCTGGCGCAGACTTTGATGTATCACAAATTATATTGAAAGACTTGCGTGAACGTATTCGTCATGCGTTGCTGGCGGATAGACTTGGTTTGTTGTCTGAAAAAGAAATGACCGCAACTGAAATCATGGCACGTAATGCAGATATGGTAAGAATACTTGGTGCAACATACGGCAGACTGTTGCATGAATTTATCAGACCTTTGTGTGAACGTGGGTTACAGATTTTATCTCGTCGTGGGGTGATAGAAAAAATATCTTTGCATAGTGATGCGGAATTAAAGTATATCGCACCAATAGCGCAAATGGCCATAGAAGAAACAGTTTTGTAAGCAAAGGGGAAAGATATGAAAGAAGTTGAACAAAATTATGCGCGTACATTTTCAACTGCTGCTGGTGCAGCAGTATTGGCGCATTTGCGGCGTATAACAATAGAGCGTGTTCTGGGACCCAACGCCAGTGATTCAGAATTGCGTGGTCTAGAAGCACAAAGAGCTCTTGTACATCAGATTGAAACTCTGATACAGCGGGGAAAGTGATGCAAACTCAAAACGGAGCGATGGGAATTATTGACTTCTTAAGAGATAGTTGGTTCTTAATCGCCTTTGTCGCTGGCATGATATATTGGGTTGCACGTCAAGATTCATCACTGGCGGAATTAGAACGTGCAGATCATAGAATTACAACGCTGGAAAACAGGACAACAATTTTAGAAACGGGTATTGGGCAATTACAGATAAAAATTGACGGTATCAAAGACGATGTATCATTAATTAAGACAGCGGTAATAAAATAAAAAAATCCCGCATTTTGCGGGATTTTTTTGTTCTTTAGCAACCACCTGTTGCGTTGCCGATAATTTTAGAAATAGAAATATCTTTATGTAACAAGAAATCATATTCACAATTACCTTGCTTATATGAACCTGTGCAAGCAGCCAATGTTAAAACAGCAAACAAAGCCAACATAATTTTTTTCATACATATCTCCTTTTTAATCGGTGTATTTATATATTATAAAAAAACGAAATTATATGCAAGCTTATATAGCGCCCTTAATCCATTGAAGTTTTTTAGGCGTTATGATTATCGCATCAAATCTGGCGTTGCCACGCCAATTTTTTTGTAAAATATAAGTTTCTGCTGCGGTGCGAAGTCTTTTTATCTGTGCACTGGTTATAGCATTAAAAGCTTCTGTTGTATTGGAACGTCTTTTAACTTCGACGAATATTAAAAGGTCTTTTTTCTTTGCGATGATATCAATTTCTGCGCGATTAGTAAGACGTCCCGTAATATATCGTCTTTTCACTATACGAAACCCGTGTAGAATTAAATAAGCACATGCAATTAGTTCTGAAAAAACACCGATGTTATAAGAATTCATAGTGTTAATCATAACAAGGAAATTCAATTCAAACAATCAGAAAACGTATCGTATATATATAAGGAGTAAAAATGTCCAGACAGATACAAATACGTCGTGGCAGTGCTGTTGAGCACGAAGAATTTACAGGAGTGATTGGAGAAATAACGATGGACACGACGAACAAAACGTTACGTGTTCATGATGGCGAGACAGTAGGGGGTACAATATTAGCGAAGAAGAGCGATATACCATCAGACATAAATACAGCAGATTATGTTATAGAGACTTGGCGTGCGGCTGACGGCAGCAGTTGGTACCGCAAGTACAAAAGCGGCTGGGTAGAGCAGGGGGGGACAATAAGTTTTGGAAACTTAGCAGATGGCGTCGCAAAGAATTTAACCGCCGTATTTAGCTTAAATATGTTGAATACAAATTATTCTGTTCAAGTAACACCATTTAGTAACAGTTCGTATACAAGACTAATGGGAAATTCTGGTCCAAGAAGTATTTCTAGTGTAGAATTGGGGGTAAGAAATATAGGAGGAAACACTAATCAAATATTTGTTAATTGGTCTGTTTATGGGTATTCCGCATAAAAATAGTGGCTTTTTATGCCACTATTTTCTTTCTTATTTCAGGGTATTCTTTTAATACTGCTTCTATTGCTTTATTATTGGGGCTTTCTGTATTATTACTATTTATTGTATTCCATAAACCAACCTCTTGTAAAGATTGTATCGTTCGTTTAAAAAGATTATATCCGAAACGGGTTACAGATATTTTATAGTTGTTTTTTACTGCCATAGCCCAGAACCAAACATCATCTTGGTGTGCACATAATTTTAAAAATTTATCGCAGTTTAAAACATCTGGATGTAAAGACCTGGGTGGATATAAAACACCACCAACGCCACAGAAGAAATTTTTAAAGTCGGGCTTAAGTGGTTTTGAAACAAGACTTCTTTTTTCGAATAGTTTCCATGTTCTATAAGGCATTATAACTTCATTTTGTATATTTATTTTCCTTATTCTGTGGGCGCAAATAGTTTTTGGATTTTTTTTATGCTCTTTTAATAAAGTTGATAATAAATTTTTAGGATATAAAATATCATCGTCCACAGTTACTATATTTGAATTTGGAAAGTCTTTAATTGCATAAATTAGTTTATTATATGATTTATAGTTTTCTTTTACAAATTTAACTTCAAATATAGGTCCGATAAGATTTTGTAAATTAGTAGGAATTTCTTTTTTAGGAAATTCTTGTTCTGATAAGTAAAGAACAATTTTATCTGGTTTTACAGATTGCTTTAACAAAGATTTTATAACTATATGAATATTATTTATTCGGGCGGGGAAACTTGTTAAAGATATTATTGTTTGAACATTGTCCGGTTTAATTTCTGCCTTTGTTTTTATAATTTTAGATAAGGTTTTAATATAATATTCTGGTGATTTGTTTGAAACTGGTTTATATAAATCTACACCAGATACCCAAATTATATTAGAGTTTATCTTTTTATATTTAATGTTGTTTTGTCTATTTAAATTTTTGTTACTTTCAACTATCAATAAATCAATTTTATTTGTATTAAATTTTTTGTTTAATAAATTAATTGCTTCTATTACTTGTTTTTTATCGTTTATGGGGAAAAGACTGCTGGAATAAACAAATAAAATTTTTTTATTAGATTGAAGTATCTCAATTAATCTTTTACATCTTCTGTCATACTTTTCTTTTATAAGGTCAAAATTTTTATCAAAATCATCAAGGTCAACAAATTCATGTCTAAAGGCGAATCCTGTGTTTTTATTTACAAAAAAATACGATTCTCCATTATAAAGTGGTATAAAATCTTCTTTTTTATCAAAAAAGTTCTTAAAATTATTTAATATTAAATTTATTCTGCCAACAACGCAGGAGTTTTTGGTAAATTCATGTATTCCAACCCAATCAAAAGGTGACGAGAATTTTCTAGCTCCTATAAAATGTAGTGTTTGCGCAATAAAACATTTTTCACCTAAAGATATTATATAGTCATATTTTCTTTTCATGTTTTTACCTTATTTTAAGAATTAAAATAAAATTGAATAAAAATACTTTGTTATAAGAAATTTTCAATATAGGTAAGAAATCAAATAATTTAATTTCTTTGTTGTATCCAATTGTTTTTATTAAAATTATTGGTATAAAATCAAATAAATAAATTCTAGATTTTTTTGCTAAACTAAAATTAGTATAATCATTATACAAAACGTTTTTGAACTTTCTTTTACCTAAACGTAATGTTAAGAATCTCTTTAAATTATATTTTTTATTTAAATTTACTAATAAATCAAAAAACTTTTTTCTGTCGCTGTCTAATTCAAAGTCTTTATAGATTTCATATATAACATGTGATAAGACATGAGTATCTATAAATAATTTCATATCGTCTTCGGATAGTTTTGAATTTTCTATTAGGTTTATGTTTATACAGAATGCTTTATATTTAGATTCCGCTTTTTCATGAGGCAAGAATTGAGAATCTAAAGAACCGGGTCTTTGATAGAAATAGTGATAATAAGTATCGTAAACCAGTTTAATTTTTTTTGCCTTTAATCCGACTTGGGCTAAAAAAACAGCGTCTTGAGATGTTATTATATCCGGGGGAAAAAGAATTTTATTTTTTTCTAAAAAATCTTTTCTATATATAGCAGACCAAAATGCGCTAGAAAAATTAGAGATATGCTTTTCTATATTTTCCATTTTTTTGTCTATAGAAATGTCTTTGGTATTATTGTTTACAGAAATTACATTACCTTTTATAAAGTCAGCCTTACTAGATTTCGCAACATTATATAACTTTTCATAAAAATCTAAATCAACATAATCATCTGGGTCAACAAAACCGATATATTCACCTTTTGCAATTCTAAGACCTGAATTTCTAGCAATTGCAACACCTGTGTTCTTTTCAAATTCTATAAGTTTTATTCTTGAATCTATTTTTGCATATTTATGCAAAATTTTTAAAGTGTTATCCGTTGATTTATCATCAATGCAAATTATTTCTATATCTTTTAAATTTTGTTGGATAAGGCTGTCAAGGCATCTTTCCAGATATGGTGATACGTTATAACAAGGAACAATTATAGATACTTTTGGCATTTTTTCACCTTATGTTTTTTGGTGGTGGATGTTCAAACAATCAGAATACTTTTTCCCAATTCCATACGCTTTCGTTATATGACGTACGCATCCACCACTTAGGGTTATTTTCAGAAAACAAAGGTAAAGAAGAACCGCCCATAAATTTGGCGGTCGGGAAGTTAGAAACGTCATTTATGTCAGATGACCCCGATTGGTCTTCGGATAAGCCCTGTTGTATAACCAACGGCTTCCCGACCATTTGTGCGGGTTTAACGATGCGAGAGCATCATTTCAAAGATAACGATGCTTTCGCATCGGACATAAATTCAGGGAGTTTCTAAGTCCCGAACTTCAATCCCTATTGAAATCCATTCGTATTCTAGAATTCTTAATCTTAATTGTAAAGAGAAATGTATAAACTTTTATAATTTAAAATGCGTATGGTTTCGACCAAAAGTTTTCACGCGCTTGTTGAATGTTTTTAGCAACGTCAGACGCATTTCGCCCCATATCAACCAGTTCTAATGAACCATAATATGCTGTCATCATTGGGTCATAGGCATTGCCAGAAGATATCCATTTATCCGCCCCAGAATTTGGTGCACCATATTTATCCAAAACATTTTGCCAAAAAACTAATATTTTTTTCTGACGTTGATTTTCAAACTTTTCATGTGCACCTTCTAATTCATTTACATCGTTATTGTAAACGACTTTCCATACCAAATTATCTGTTGCATTACTGGTAAAATAAACAGTAATTGTTTCACCGGTGTTTTCGCGTACCAGATGAACTTCTGATGCATATAACAAGCCACGATTTTTTGCCAGCGTGTTTATACATTGTTCTAATTCTGCGGGTGCAACAATACCTTGCTGTCTGCATTCATAATCTAAGTTATATTTCCAATCTTTTTGTATCGTATAAATGATACTGTCTTTTTCCCGTGGGGAATATAAACCTTTTGATTTGAAAAACTGTATTTCAACATCTTCAAAAGACATCCCCAGCATTATGCCTGCAATATCAAAATTACTGACGTTTGCAGGAAATGTATCTGGATTCAAAACTACAGAACCAGTAGTTAAATTTGCATCACCACTTTCTGTAATGGCGATATTACTAAAATCAAATTCGTCAGTTGCTGCAATTGCAGGTATTGCATTTGTGGCAAATAAAACAAATAAAATTTTAGCAACACTTTTTTTCATTTATTATCCTTCTACAACTTCTGTAACTCTAAACTTAAAGATTGGTGCTGGGTCGCCGCCACTTTTTAAGTAGTCATAGATTTGTTCAGACTCAACCGTATCAATCATACCAGGTTCATATATAATTTTTAAGTACAATGTTCCCCTAGTTTTTATTGGTTGTATATTAAAATCGTTTGTTTTTTCCCATGTCGTAAGTTCATAGTTAATTATCCAATAATCACTTCCTGTTGGTTTGTATATTTCGTCTATAATTTTTACTGTTCGTAATGCCTTTTCTTCCGCCAGTTTTTGAATTACTTGTGCTTCTGTATCAGACCAATACTTAAATGCAGCAGGATAAGATAGTTGGTACAAAGTACTGCTTTCGGTTGTTCTACGGGCAATATTTTCAACATCTGGAATTGCATAAAAATATTCGGTTATGTATTTCTTTACCAACAATTCCATAAACTTAGTGTCGCCCATATCTTGGGGTGTTTGCGGTGTTCCCGTTCGGTTTTCTGATAAATAATTTGGTTGAAAGAAATACGGCTGTACGGTTAAGTTTTTCCCTGCATCAAATATAGCACCTGACACGTACAGCATCCCGAATGTCAGGATTAAAACACAAAGCCCAGAAAAAAACATAATAAGTTTTTTCATTAGTTTATCTTATATGCGTTAAAGTCTTCTACATAATACCCCAGTGTTTGCGGATAAGTTCGCGTATTACGAGTTATTTTTGCAAATGCGATAATATCAATTTCGCCTGATACACTAGATTGTATGCTGGCGCGTATTCTCCATGTTCCGCCGTTTTCAGAAATTGTACTTGCTGGTTCTATCATAATTGTTGCTTTATCAACTGTCCAGCTTTCCCCAGCAGCCACACGATTTTGATAATCTGGTACTATGTCATATACAAATTTAGAGAAAACCTTTTCCCCAGCTGCACAAAACAAAGCACATTCATTATTTCCATAAGCGGGGGCTTTTTCCCCAGTGCAAGATGTTTCTCTATCGCATGTTTTCCATATTTTTTCATTTGTTGCTTCGTCTGCGGATATTGTTAGCCAATTTGAAGTAAATTTACCAACAACTGCTTCTTGCAAAGAACGCAACGCAGAGTATTCAATTGGGGCATTGTTGTGCGAGTTACTTATAACTGTCCAGTTCCCTGTTAAATTATCAATTGATACGATAAACGGGTCAATACTTTGGGAACGTGATGTCCAGAATATAATTCCGCACATAAATAATATCAGCAAGAATAAAACGGACACACCAATAGTCATAAAGCGGGATATAGCAATACGCTTTCCCGCTGGGAATGCCGGCGTTTCAAAATCGCTTGGATATTCCAACTAATACCCCCCTACGATAAATTTAGTTAAGCCTGAAATACCATTATGCAGGCGCAAGGGCTTAATTTTAATTCATTATTGTCATAACCGACACCAACTGGTTCACGGTCGTAAATCTGACCACAGCCGGCTAATACCAATGCAACGAATATGCCAAGAATTACCTTTTTCATCTTTTCCCCCTTAGATTAATTAAATTATAAGAAAAATACAATAAACGCGTCAAGTGTAAAAGCAAAAATTGCGGACGTGTCCGCAATTTTAGAATTGGGTTTCGAATGATAACAAGAATCTTTGTTCCCTATCATATTTTGTCATTCGTAAAGGCCAGCCCCAACTGAAGTTCATTGGTCCCATTGGTGTGTTCCAGTAAATACCAACACCAACAGATGTACGTAAATCATCGTCAATATAGTTAGGCTTGCCTGCGTAATAATATTCTTCTTTTGGTGGTTTACCTAGGATACCATAATCAAAGAATACAAAGCCCTTTATCTGATATTCATCAGGTATGAATATAGGAAAATTTAACTGCGTTGAACCATTAACTTTCCACAGCCCACCAAGTGAATAAGTTGTGTACGCCCAGTTTCTGGAACCAACACCTGCAATATCAAAACCACGAAGTGATTCACCACCCAGGAAGTATCTATATACACGTGAAATATAGTCGCCACCGATTGATTGCAGAATTCCAAATTCTAATGAAGAGCGTAATTGCCAACGGTCATCCCAGAATTTAACCATACCAATAATATCACCGCTATATCGCATATAAGTTTCTGTTCCGCCAAACCCGGTATAAGCAATGCCCAGGTTCCCAACAACACCAGTGTGTGTATTTTGTTCAAAATTAGTGTCCAAATTATAATATCTTAGGTATGTACCTAATGTATAAAGATTTGCGTCACGCCAACCCGTTTCTGATTGAATATCATAATTCTGGTCAAATGATGCGGACAATCTGACATTTTGTGACCAATGGTCTGTTAATTTCCAGCCCATTCTGCCAGATACAGTTAAAGAATCACGGTCATAACCAAAACCACCCAAAGAAGAGTAATCATACATTGTATACGATACATCAACCCCACCAGACAACCGGCGTCCAAATAAGTATGGTTCTGTAAAGCTGAACAAAGCCTGCTTTTGATATTGCGCAATTGAACCACGCAATTGTACAATTTGACCGCGTCCCATAAAGTTGCTTTCTGTAATACCGGCATCAACCATAAAACCATTTATGTTTGACCAACCAAAACCACCAGAAAGTTCGCCAGTTGGTTGTTCTTCAACTTTTATGTCCAAGTTCATCATATTTGCATCTGCAACGCGACTTGGTACCATCTGTACATCTTTGAAATAGCGGGTACGCATTAAATTCTGACGACCTTCTTCAATTGTCTGTAACGAGAATGGGTCGCCCGCCCGCATAGGTATTAATTGTTCAATTACACTGTCAAAAGTTCTGACATTACCCAATATGTTTATTGTATTTAAGTAAACGCGATTTGTTTTCTGAATTTTGAATTCCAGACCAATTGTTTTATTTTTATCATCTTTGGTTGGAATTGGTTCAACGTTTATAAACGCATAACCATAATCTGCAACCGCACCACGTAAAGCCGATATAGTTTCATCAACTTCATCAATATTGTATACGTCACCCTTTGACATAACAATAACGTCATACAGGGCTTCATCTGGCACGTCAGGGAAGGGGTTGTTTATTTTTAAATCACCAAATTTATATTTTTCACCTTCATCAACTGTAAATTTTACAGAATAATATTGACGGTCTGGTGTAAAAACGCCTGTAACATCTTTAACTTGGATATCAACGTATCCGTTGCGCATATAGAACTGACGCAACATTTGTTCATCGTATTTAATTCTATCTTCGTCAAAAACATCAAATTGCGTCATAAAACGCCACCACGCATGCTCGCGTGATAAGATTTCCCCACGCAGTGTTTTATCACTAAACTTTTTATTACCCTCAAAATCAATATCGGTTATATAAGTCGGATGACCTTCTGTAATTTCATAAACTACGTTGACTCTATTGTCTTCCAGCTCTATTTTTTTAGGTTCTATTTTTGTACCAAAGAAGCCTTTTCTTTGATAAAGCGTTAACATTCTTTGTACATCAGCACCAATTACAGATTCATCATAAGATGTACGTTCTTTCAAGCGTAATTCTTTTTTCAAATCATCAGTAGATATTTCATCATTTCCTTCAATCGTTACCATGTTTACAGTTGGCGCTTCTTGAATATCTATCTTTAATACATTGCCCGACATACGAACGCTAATTTTTGAAAAGTATCCGCTTTCTTGCAATTTTTTAGCAATTTGATTTGCACGTTCTGTACCGACATTTTCACCAACTTTTACATCAGATAAAATTCGTATAGATTCTGCATCCATACGTTTGTTCCCACTGACGTCAATTCTTGAAACGGTTGCAGCATTTGCATAAGGTGCAACCGCAATAGAACCTGCTAATAAATATAAACTATGCTTTTTTACCATTTTAATTTAATCCGAATACTCGTGCCAAATCGTTCCACATTGTCAGTGCAAATAAAGCCAATATGAAAATCCAACCAGCAATTATTGCTATTTCCATACTTTTTCCACCCAGCTTTCTTCTGGTAACGGCTTCTATTATCAAAATCAACAAATATCCACCATCAAGAACAGGCAAGGGCAGTAAGTTTATAACACCTAAATTAACTGATAGCAATGCAATTATTGATAGTAAGGCAAAGAATCCCATTGCCATTGCTTTACCAGAAACTTCTGCAATTGTTATGAAAGAACCTAACTGTTTAGATGAACGTTCACCTGTAACAATTTGCTTTAATACAACCAGCAAGGTTTTTGATTGATAATAAGTTTCTCTGGCACCTGCATGCAACGCACCAAAAAAACCGAGTTGACGAAGTTCTGTTTTGCTACCGTCTGCAATCAGTCCCCATTTTTCAGCAGGGGATAATTGAACTTGCACCAGCTTTTCACCGCGAACGATTGAAACATTTGCAACCCTATTTGATGCCAGTTCTTTTGCAATGATAAGTTCGCCCCAGTTTGTAATTTTTTCATCGTCAATGCGAATAATTACATCACCCGGTTTTACACCTGCATCAAAAGCGACGCTTTCCTGAATTACTTGTCCGACAACTGGTAGTTGTACATTCTTTGGTTTTGCCATAAATATTGCTGAGTAAATTGCCCATGCCAGAACGAAATTCATAAACACACCGGCAGCAATGATAATAAATTGTTTCCATGCAGGTGCGGATAAGTAATGACCTTTTTTCTTTTCTGCAGGCAGTTCATTATATTTTTTTCGGTCGAACATATCTTCTTGACCGTAAATTGAAACATAACCACCCAAAGGCAAGCATGCCAATTTCCATAAAGTACCTTTCTTATCGTGCCATTTTATTATAGCTGGTCCGAAACCAATAGAAAAAGTATTTACGGTTACGCCCGCCCAACGTGCCGCTAAAAAATGTCCCAATTCGTGTACAAAAACGACAACACCTAATACTATTAACAATGCAATTATGGTTAAAATTATTTGCATGACCTTCCGTTCCTTTCAAAATTTTTTATAGCATTATTAGCCAAATTAAAGGCAGGGCATAAATCCAACCGTCAAATCTATCCAGCATTCCACCATGACCTGGTAAAATACGCCCAAAATCTTTTAAGCCCATTTTGCGTTTAATCCAGCTGGCAGTTAAATCACCATATTGGCTTAATAACGCGATGCTTATACCAATCCACATTAATTGTGGCATGAACATATCTGCGCCCAGCAATCCATACATTACAGAACCAAATGTCCCGCATATTATACCCGCAATTTGACCAGACCAAGTTTTGTGTTCGGATAGTCTTTCCCACATTTTATCGCCACCCAGCCAGCGTCCAAAGAACCAAGCACCAATATCAGCGCAGCTTATGATTAATAGCAACAACAGCATAATCCATGGGCGTGTACCAACATAATTTACCGCTGCCAACATAACAAACAGCCAGACAAAAAATCCGCCAAAAGACAACCAATTCTTTTTCAAAGTTTCTTTTGGTGTGCGAATAATGCATAAAAGCATTTCCACAATCATCATCAAAACAACGAATATCCCAAGATATCTAACGGCAGGTATACCAAAGTATTCCCCAACACCCGCCAAAACGGCAACAGCTGCCATTAATGCGCCAACAATGATTCTTTTTTTTGTGTCTGACATAGTATTTCACCTTATTTTTTACGACCAGAATAATTTGCTTTTTTACCGCCACCAAATCTTCTGTTGCGTTTTGCAAACTCATCCAGTGTATATTGCCACAGTTTTTCACTTTTTACCAAATCTGGCCAATGTTCTGGCAAGAACAATAATTCAGCATAAGCCAACTTCCACAACAAGAAGTTAGAAATTCTGTATTCGTTACTTGTGCGAACCATTAAATCTATTGGTAACAAGTCGCCAGTATCTAAGAATGTTTCAAAAGTTTCTTTATCAACCGGTTTTCCAGCAGCAATTGCATCATTTACAGCATTAACTATTTCGTCTTGCCCGCCATAATTCAAAGCAAATACAACAGTGCCCGCTGTATTTTCTGCAGAAGACTCTTCCAGCTTATCGCATAGTTTTGCTAATTTTTTTGGCAATCTATCACGTGAACCAATTACACGATAGCGCAGATTTTTTTCAAGCGCATGCTTCATATTTTTGTTTAGTTCCGTATAGAACAAGTCCATCAAGAAATCAATTTCTTCTTTTGATCTGTTCCAGTTTTCAGTAGAAAATATAAAGAAAGTAATGGTTGAAACGCCACGAGCAATGAACCAATCAACCAGATTTTCAAAGTTAGAAATTCCAGCCTTGTGTCCCATAAGCGGTGGCAGACCACGTGCTTCTGCCCAGCGACGATTACCGTCACATATAAAAGCAATATGCTGTGGAATTTTTGCGGCATCGCAAGCTTTATTTTCTGCTTTCTTTTTAAATAGTTTAAACATTTTTTTCCCGATTTTTATAAAGTTACACGGACATAATGTCTGCTTCTTTTTGTTTTGCGAGTGCGTCAACTTCAACCCCGCGTTTATCAAAGACTTTTTGTAAATCGTCTTCAAATTTACGCTGGTCATCTTCGGAAATTTCTTTATCAGTTACGGCGCGTTTAATTTTGCTCATCGCGTCTTGGCGTATGTTACGCATAGAAATTTTAGCTTCTTCTGCATACTTTCCAGAAACTTTTACCAATTCTTTACGGCGTTCTTCTGTAAGCGGAGGCATATTTAAGCGAATTACACCGCCCGCAGTCATTGGGTTTAAGCCCAGCCCTGAATCACGAATAGCTTTTTCAACGGCGCCTGCATTATTAATATCCCAAACAGTAACAGTCAGGGTTTGGTTATCTGGTGTTGCGACAGTTGCAACTTGATTAATTGGCATATCGGCGCCATAAACTGGAACTTTAACACCATCCAGCAGATGAATAGAAGCACGACCAGTACGCAGACCGGCATATTCATTTTTCAGAACGTCAATTGTTTGCAAGGTTTTTTGTTCTACTTCAGCCTTTAAAGATTGATAATCCATGGTAAATCTCCTTATGTGTAAAAAGATTAGCAAATTGATTTGACATTTGGCAAGAAGAAATATAGAATAATGCAACGCAAGGGGGTTGTAGCTCAGTTGGTAGAGCACTTGCATGGCATGCAAGGGGTCGTCAGTTCGAGTCTGATCAGCTCCACCAAGAAGAATTGAGTATGGCGGATGTAGCTCAGCTGGTTAGAGCGTTGGTTTGTGGTACCAAATGTCGCCGGTTCGAATCCGGTCATCCGCCCCAGTTATAAAAAATGCCGGCGTTATGCCGGTATTTTTTATAACTTTGGACGGGTCGGGTTCGAACCGAGGTTCGCATACGAGTCAGTAAGACGACCGAAGGGAAGTCGAACGCGAACGAGTGGTGAGCAGCACCGTTAGGTGCGATAAGCGAACAATACGAAGCCCGGCAATAAAATTGCTGGGCGCAGGTGTCCCGGTCATCCGCCCCAGAATAAAGAAAGTCGCCGCAAGGCGATTTTTTTTATTCTGCGAAAGGATAGGATGAGAACCGGCGAAGAAGCCGTTCGAACCGCAGTAAAAAGGCGGACGAGAGTACGCCGCTTGTGCATAGCACAATTTTACAAGGTGACGAAGTAATCCGGTCATCCGCCCCAGTTATAAAAAATGCCGGCGTTATGCCGGTATTTTTTATAACTTTGGACGGGTCGGGTTCGAACCGAGGTTCGCATACGAGTCAGTAAGACGACCGAAGGGAAGTCGAACGCGAACGAGTGGTGAGCAGCACCGTTAGGTGCGATAAGCGAACAATACGAAGCCCGGCAATAAAATTGCTGGGCGCAGGTGTCCCGGTCATCCGCCCCAGAATAAAGAAAGTCGCCGCAAGGCGATTTTTTTTATTCTGCGAAAGGATAGGATGAGAACCGGCGAAGAAGCCGTTCGAACCGCAGTAAAAAGGCGGACGAGAGTACGCCGCTTGTGCATAGCACAATTTTACAAGGTGACGAAGTAATCCGGTCATCCGCCCCAGAATAAAGAAAGTCGCCGCAAGGCGATTTTTTTATTGACATTAATGCATTTTTGTCTATTATGTGATATAACATATAAATAAAAAGGTTTTTAATATGTCATCTGATAAAAATTTTCAAGGTAAATGTATTAATTTATTTTCAAAGCTTGTTCGTTGGGGTACAAGTAACAAAGCAATAAGAGAAAATCAGTATATGTTTTTTCAAGATTATAAGTGGTATGATTTAAGGGAATTAGATGTATTATATGGAACCTTTGTAATAAAAGTAGATATAAATATATCTAATTTAAGTTTACAAGAATTACCAAATTTATCAAATGTTGTTTGTTTGGGGGACTTTGATTGCAGTTATAATCAACTGCTAAATTTAAAAGGTGCGCCAAAAAAGGTATTAGGTACTTTTAATTGTTCTTTCAATAGAGCTGAAAGTTTGATTGGCGGACCTAAGACAGCAAAAATATATGATTGTAGTTATAATTATTTAGAAACTTTGCAGGGTGCCCCAGAAGATGTAGAAAAATTTGATTGTAGTAATAATAAATTGACAAGTTTAATTGACGGACCAAAGAAAGCAGGATTATACAATTGCTGCGATAATAAACTAAAAACTTTACAAGGTGCCCCCAAAGAAGTGAAAGAATTTTATTGTGCTTCTAATAAATTGGAAAGTTTAATTGGTGGACCAAAGAAAGCAGAATTATACAATTGCTGCAATAATAAACTAAAAACTTTACAAGGTGCCCCCCAAGAAGTAATAAACTTTAATTGTAAAAATAACGTATTGGAAAGTTTAGTTTGCGGACCTAAGACAGCAGCAATATACGATTGCTACAATAATAAACTAAAAACTTTACAAGGTGCCCCAAAAAAAGTAATAGAATTTAATTGCGAAAATAACGTATTGAAAAGTTTAGTTGGCGGTCCTGAGAAAGCAAAAAAATACGATTGTAGAAATAATGAACTAAAAACTTTACAAGGTGCCCCAAAAGATTGTGACGAGTTTTGTGTAGATATATCGTTCCTTGATGAAATAGAAAGTTTTGTTGTGAAGACTTGGATAAAAAACGGTAAAATGAATGTCAGATAAAAATAAAGAAAGTCGCCGCAAGGCGATTTTTTATTGACATTAACATGTTTTTGTCTATTATGTGATTAACATATAAATAAAAAGGTTTTTAATATGTCATCTGATAAAAATTTTCAAGGTAAATGTATTAATTTATTTTCAAAGCTTGTTCGTTGGGGTACAAGTAACAAAGCAATAAGAGAAAATCAGTATATGTTTTTTCAAGATTATAAGTGGTATGATTTAAGAGAATTAGACACACACGAAACCTTTGTAATAAAAGGAAATATAGATATATCTAATTTAGGCTTAAAAAAATTACCAGATTTATCGAAAGTTGTTTGTTTAGGTAATTTTAATTGTAGTAATAATAACTTGAAATCTTTAAAGGGGGCCCCAAAAGAAGTTTCTGGTACTTTTGATTGTTCTAACAATAAATTGGAAAGTTTGAAAGGTGGCCCAAATAAAGCAAAAAGATATAATTGTAGTCGGAATGTTTTAGAAACATTAAATGGCGCACCTGAAGTTGTAGAAGAATTTTATTGTAATGATAACTGGTTGGAAAGTTTAGTTGGTGGACCAAATAAGGCAAAAATATATGATTGCGGTTGGAATACTTTAGAAAGTTTAGAAGGTGCACCAAAAGAAGTAGAAAATTTTGATTGTTTCTTCAATAATTTGGAAAGCTTGAAAGGCGGACCAAATAAAGCAAAAATATATGATTGTAGTTGGAATTTTTTAGAAAGTTTAGAAGGTTCCCCAACAGAAGTAGAAGAATTTGATTGTTCGGTCAATCAATTAGAAAGTTTAGTTGGTGGTCCTAAGAAGGCAAAAAGATATAAGTGTAGCCATACTAATATAGAAAGTTTAGAAGGTTCCCCAACAGAAGTAGAAGAATTTGATTGTTCAATCAATAAATTGGAAAGTTTAGTTGGCGGTCCAAAGAAAGCAAAAAAATACGATTGTAGAAATAATAAACTAAAAACTTTACAAGGTGCGCCAACAGATTGTGACGAGTTTTTGATAGAAAATCAATCACTTGGGGATAAAAAGTTAAAAAATAAAAAGGATTCGGCAATTATGATGATGCGTATAAAAAACGGTAAAATGAATGTCAGATAAAAATAAATAAAAATCCCGCAGTTGCGGGATTTTTTATTAACCAACCAATTTGTGCCACAGGCTGGATTTCTTTTTGTTGTCATTTTTACGACGACGACGCGGTGCGTTCATTGTCGTTTTGCGGGCTTCTACGTGTTGTGCATTTTTCTTCTTCACATCTGTAGAAGGTTCATATGCACCCAACAAATCTTCAGTCTTATTCTGTTCTGGTGCAACGCGTTGAATTGAATATTGGTCTATATTCATCAAGCTGTCATCACCAACAATTACAATTTCTGTTTCAAATTCAGATTCCATTGCTGCCAGTTCTGCGCGCTTGTGATTCAGTAAGTAAATCGCAACGTCTGTTGGAACTGTCATTATGATTTTCTGTGCACTTTTCGCAAGCAGTTTTTCTTGCAAGTGACGGAACAGAATAATTGCCGCTGTCTGTATGCTTGGGACAACGCCAGCACCCATACAGTGTGGGCACTGAACGTATGAAGATTCCATAAAGCTGCTGCGCAAGCGTTGACGTGATAGCATCAAAACACCAAAGTTATTTATTTTTGCAACCTGAGTGCGTGCCCGGTCACGTTTCATAACTTCGCGCATTTTCATTTCTAACTTGCGGTTATTTTTTTCTTCTTCCATATCAATGAAGTCAATTGCAATTATACCCGCTAAATCACGCAGACGAAGTTGCAATGCAATTTCTTCCGCTGCTTCTAAGTTAGTGTTCAATGCTGTTTGTTCAATATCTTTTTCTTTAATTGCACGTGACGAGTTTACGTCAATTGTTACCATTGCTTCTGTCTGGTTAATTACCAATGAACCACCTGATGGCAATTGAACATAAGGACCATGCAAACCCTCCAGTTGTTTTTCAACACCGGCCTTTACCATTAATGGAACAGCAGGGTCTTTGTATTGTATCAGTTGTTTGCGTGGTGCGCGCCCGTACATCTGTTGAAAATATTGCTTGGCTGCGTCAAACGCTTCTTCGCCTTGAATTACCAAGACATCTTCTTTATCGGCTAAGAAATCACGAACAACACGGCGTAATAACGAGTCTTCTGTGTGTATCGTAACTGGTGCCACAGATTCCAGCGTTGTCTTGCGAATTTCGTTCCATAAGTTTACAAGGTAATCATAGTCTTTGGCAATATCTGCTGCTGCCGCGTTCATTGCGGCTGTACGTAATACAACTGTCATACCTTTTGGTATTTTCAATTCGTGCAGAATTTCACGTAATCTGCCACGTTCTGCTTTGTCAGAAATTTTCTTAGAAATACCATAGCTATTACGTTTGCGTGAATTTGGCATCAAAACGGCAAAACGACCCGCCAATGACAAGTAAGTTGTCATAGATGCGCCTTTCTGACCGCGTTCTTCTTTGACGCCCTGAACCAGCAATATTTGCTTTGGTTTAATTACATCTTGAATTTTGAATTCGTGTGCACGTTTTGTGAATTCTTTGTTGTCTTCCCCAGCACTTTGGTCGTCATATTCTGCGA
Organism: uncultured Alphaproteobacteria bacterium; assembly: GCA_944389135.1. Taxonomy (GTDB): domain Bacteria; phylum Pseudomonadota; class Alphaproteobacteria; order Rs-D84; family Rs-D84; genus Enterousia. The sequence continues at coordinate 51,697 of CALXLG010000003.1, read as the reverse complement.
CTTCGTCATTTTCATCATCTGGGTCTTCGTCGTCATCAACGATATTCGCGTGCGCCAGTTCTAACAGTTTCTTTTTCTGTTCTGGTGTTACTTGATAATAATCTGGATGAATTTCCGAGAACGGCAAGAAACCGTTTTTCCCAGTACCATAATCTACGAACGCCGCCTGCAAGGAAGGTTCAACGCGAATTACCTTTGCCAGATAAATGTTCCCTTTTATCTGGGGTTTTGTCGTTGTTTCAACGTCAAAATCAGAAACGCGGTTCGTAGCGGTATCTACCACCACCACCCTTGTTTCTTCCGGGTGGACTGCGTCCACATAAATCTTCTTTGACATTTAGTAATCCTTTTGTTTTCTGCGCGTATGCAAAGGAAATAACCCGTCCCCGTGGGGCGTCCAAGCCCATGCCAAGGGAATGCGCAACGATGATAAACAGCGCAAAGCGAATTATTGAAAATAGTGATAACATAAACACTTATATTAACCCCATGTCATACGATAGCCTACAGCATAGCACGGGAAACTATCTTAACGCAAGGTATTTATTTTTTTCGTTTTTTGATGTTTTTTATGTTTTTGATATTCTTTATTTTTTCTGGTATTTGCGGAATTTTTTCTTTTGCTTCGGCCAGCCACCTTTTCATTCTGGCGCGCAACCAGTTTTCATATATAAAGAATAAACCACCAGCACCAATCAGCGGCAGTACGTAATATATAATTCTGTATGCCAACAGGGCCCCAAATATATCTGCCTTATCAACGCTTTCCGGTAATGCCAGCAAGAAAATGCTTTCAAAAACACCGATACCACCCGGTACTTGACTGAAAACACCGGTTGTCTGGGCAACTACAAACAGGCCTATATATGTGCCAAACGGAATTTGCACAAACGGTAATAAGCAGAAATATAAAACCAGTCCCGCCAGCACACTATCAGCGGCCCCTAACAACATTTGGAATAGCGCCATTTTAGTTGTTGGTATTTGAAACTTCAGATTGCCGATTTTTATGCTTTTCTTGTTAAAGAACAAGGTTGCTGCAAAATAAGCCAACACCGCTGCGGTGCAGGCTATAAATAAAGTATTTATACCAACGCTGGCCCCGACAGACTTATCCAATAGGGCACTGGGCACCAAAAAATATCCCAGAATTAAAATAGCAGAGCATCCCAGAAAGAAGGTAAAACCAGAAAAAGTTAGCATTTTTACGATATCGCCACCGCTTATGCGCCATCTGGTATAAAGTCTGTATCTGATTGCACCCCCGCTGACTACGGCATGACCGGCGTTATTACTGATTGCAAACCCCAGCATTCCTGCCAGCATCCATTTCCACCAAGAAACGCGTCCACCAACATAACGTAATGCAAGGTAATCATATAAAGAAAGAGCCAGATACCCCACAAAGCACGCGCAACATGCTGCAATCAGATTAACCCAAGGTATACTTAGAATTGCGTGGATAATATCATAAAAGCTGTATTCACGTAACTGCCACCACAGCATTCCTGCGGCCAGAACGAAGAAAAATATCCCAGAATAACTAACCAGTTTTTTGAACAGGCGTTTTGTCTTTGCTGACATAAAAATCCTTTTTCAGCTTGGCAGGATAGCAACATATATATAAAAAATCAAACGTAAAAAAAATTGCAATTTATTATTCATAAGATATACTGACAAAACGTTTTTATAAAATTAAGGGTTTTATATATGATGCGACCGTCTTTAAGAAAGTTTGACCAAGTTCGTCCTGTATCAATGGAAACGGGTGTTAATAAATGGGCCGAAGGCTCTTGCCTGATAAAAATGGGGGGAACGCAGGTTCTTTGTACTGCGTCTGTTGATTTGAATCAGCCGTTATGGAAAAGACTGCAGAACAAGACGGGTGGTTGGGTAACCGCAGAATATTCAATGTTGCCACGTGCTGTTGGTACGCGAAAAACGCGCGAAACATTGATGAAAGATCATCGCAGTGCGGAAATCTCACGCTTAATAGGGCGTGCGATGCGCAGTGTTGTTGATATGGAAAAGCTGGGGCGTCATACGATAACAATTGATTGTGACGTTATCCAGGCAGACGGTGGTACCAGATGCGCATCAATAACGGGTGGTTTTGTTGCAATGGCACTGGCAGTGCGCTGGTTGCTGGAGAAGGGACGCATTCGTGAAAACCCGATACAAGAACATGTTGCCGCGATTTCAGCAGGGCTTTGGGACGGGGAATTGATACTTGATTTAGATTATGAAGAAGATTGTGCTGCAGAATTGGATTCTAATTTTGTCGTATCGGAATCAGGCAAATTCATAGAAGTACAAGCAACAGGTGAACAGCATCCATTTTCACAAGAGCAATTATTGCAATTAATGAATATGGCATCCACAGGTTGTGCGAAGTTAATTGAATTACAAAAGAAAGTTTTGGAATAAAGTAAAATGGCACATAAAATAGTTTTGACACCGCAGCAACAACAACGTGCGGACGAATTAAAAAATATGAACCCGCAACAGTGGGATTCAGTATGCAAGCAATGCGGATTGTGTTGCTTAATAAAAATGGACTTTGAGATTGGCAAGCCGGCGTTTTTTGATTTATGCTGCGAGAAGTTTGATTGTGAAACAAAAAAATGTCGGGTATATAAAAACAGAATTGCAGACCAACAGGGTTTATGTGAAAAAGTCACATTAGATTTAATATTAGAAGACGAACTTTTGCCACGTACCTGTGGGTATGTAGAATATATTTTTGGTCCATCACCAAAACCTATAAACGTTGATTTTTCAAAGATAAAGCCAGTATCAAACGACAAAGCAAGACGTATGAATATTTTAGAAGCAGTTACGCACATATTGCCAGGTTCATCAAATTGGCATGTTCGTTAAGCTTTAATCAGTTACCGTGAAAGGAATAAAAAGCGTCGCCTGATAACAGGGGACGCTTTTTATGGTTATCGCTTAGATTTTTCTTTTCGTATCAGGTTTTTAATTTCTTTCTGAACAATTTGCAGGTGTTGTTGGATATCTGTTAATGTAATATCAGGTTCAAATTCATAAGATGCGATAAGTTCTTGCAGAATTTTTTTACGTTGTCTTACTTTTACAGTGTCTTGTTCATATTTTTCTATTTTGAACAGGCTCATCTTTTTCCCCCACAGTTTTTATTAAACAAAAACCACCGGAAAATCAGGTGGTTGGAGGATCAAAACTATAACAGAGTATAGCGGGTTTATTCAATATATTCACCGCCCTCCAACCAAAGTCATATATCAAATGTATTATAAGATATATGAATATAAATTCAAACCGAACTTTTCAGGCAGTTTTATCCCCTTTGCTTTTATTAAATAAAAACCACCGGAAAATCAGGTGGTTGGAGGATCAAAACTATAACACAGTATAGCGGGTTTATTCAATATATTCACCGCCCTCCAACCTGTAGTTGGAGATTTTTTATCTGTAATAAGATACTCTGTTGGGGTTTTGATTCCCCGCAATAACAACACATTATTGCAGTACTAATTATATAATATATTTATCCAGATTTCCATTGTTTTTATTTTATTGCGAAATTTGCTTATTTTGACTACTTTTATATATATGAAGAAAGAACTGTTTGATTTTCTAAATACAGACCTGCAATTTATCAAGGGCGTTGGTCCCGTTCTGGCAACGCGATTCCAAGATGTTCTGGGGGGACGCAGGGTATTGGACTTTATGTTGCATATTCCCGCATATGTGCGTGCCCGTGGCATAACTGAAAATGTTCAATCGGCATTGCCAGGTGATATAATTACAATACCGCTGTTGGTGAAATCACATAAAAAAGGCGGTTTCTTTCGTGGCAGACGTACCCCAACACAGATTGTGTGTGCGGATAAAATGGGGAATAATGTTTTAATACAGTTCTTTAATGTAAATTTTTTAGACTATTGGTTGAAAAAATTGCCGGTCGGTCAGTGGCGTATGGTCAGTGGCAAGTTAGAACGAACCAGTCGTGCAATAATAAATCACCCAGACTTCATTGAAGAAATGCAGAATGCGGAAAAGATACCCGCTGTTCAGGCAATATATCCGTCTGGTGAAGGGCTGACGCAAAAGACTTTTGCAAATGTGCGCGACCAGATTTTTGCTGTCTTGCCGGATAAAATCTCAAGTGAAACGGAACCACAGGTACTAGAGTTCTTTGATGCATTGCAACACGTTCATTTTCCAGAAAGTGCGGACGACCTGAATCCGAATTCTGTATATGTTGCTAAGTTAGCATATTGGGAATTATTGGCACATCAATCTGCGATTGTTATCAGTCGCCGAAACAGGAAAGACGAAAGAAATCGCCGTGTCGTGCGTGCAAAAAAATATGACCTGTTGGATAAGTTCTATGCGACATTGCCGTTTTCTATGACTGGGGCGCAGATGCGAACGCTGGACGAGATTTTTTCAGATATGTCGCAAAGTATACCTATGATGCGTCTTGTCCAAGGTGATGTCGGCAGTGGAAAAACAATAGTTGCCTTGGCCGCGGCGGTTAAAATGGCGGAAACAGGTGCCCAGACGGCGCTTTTGGCACCAACAGATACATTGGCGCAACAGCACTATGCAAAGATAAAACCTATGTGCGATAAAATTGGCATAGTCTGTGATGTCTTGACTGGGCGCGACAAGGGGGCAGGGCGTAAAGAAAAACTAATATCACTTCGTTCTGGGCGAACCAAGGTAGTTGTCGGAACGCACGCGCTATTTTCAGAAGATGTGGAATATAAAGATTTAGGGCTGGTTATTGTGGACGAACAGCATCGCTTTGGTGTTTCTCAGCGCGAGGCTTTGCGTGGTAAAGGCAATAATCCAGATTTATTAGCACTGTCCGCTACGCCTATACCACGCACGTTATCTATGACTATATACGGTGATATGGACGTATCAATTATAAATGAAAAGCCCGCTGGCAGGTTGCCAATAAAGACCACAAAATTATCTATTGCTAGAATAGATGAGTTAGTGGCAAGACTGCGCCTGCAGATAGAATCTGGTGCAAAAGTTTTCTGGGTATGCCCTTTGGTTGAAGAATCTGAACAGTCTGATATGACCGCTGTTGAATCAAGATATGAAGAATTAAAAAAGTATTTTCCAACAGCTGGTCTGGTTCATGGGCAAATGGATAAAAAGCAACGTGATGCGGTTATGGCGCGCTTTGCAGACGATAATTCAGATATGCGTATATTAATTGCAACAACGGTGATAGAGGTTGGAATTGATGTCCCGTCTGCGTCTATTATCGTTATAGAAAATGCAGAAAGGTTTGGCTTGGCGGCACTGCACCAGTTGCGTGGACGTGTTGGACGTGGAAATTTGCAGTCTTATTGCATATTGGTATATGGCAGAAATATCAGTGAAGATGGGTTGAAACGCTTGGACGTTCTGACAGAAACAGATGATGGTTTTAAGATTGCGGAACAAGATTTGATGATGCGTGGTACTGGTGAATTACTGGGAACGCGTCAAAGTGGTTGGATAAATTATCATTTTGTAGATTACAGAATGCATCATGACTTATTTAAGTTAGCGGCGCGCAGTGCGCGGGATATAAAAGTTCCTGATGATTGGACGCGTGATTTAATTTATATTTTTGACCGTGGGGTTGAAATTGGTGCGTAAGATAGTGGCGATTTTGTTTAGCTTTGTGTGTGCTTTTTCTGCGCAGGCTGCGTCGCTGATTAATGATACCGAAACGGAAAAAATGTTGACGGAGTTGGTTGAACCGCTGGGGCGTGCAGCAGATATCCCAGACGGCAGATTAAAAGTTCATATTATAAACAGCGATGATTTTAACGCTTTTGTAATGGGGGGCGAAGATGTCTATGTTTATACGGGGCTGCTGACGCAGATAAAGTCTCCGTCGGCATTGCAGGCGGTAATTGCGCATGAATTAGGGCATACAGTTGGTGGGCATATGGCGCAAATGTCTGCACGAATGGATGCAGAGTTAAAGCGGGCAATGCTGATACAAGCCTTGGGGGTCGGTTTAATGGTTGCTGGTGGAAATCCATCGCTGGGGGCAGGGGTTTTGGCTGGCTCTGGTGGGGTCGCACAACAATCTATGTTGGCGTTTACACGTGATGAAGAAAGAATTGCAGATGATATGGGGTTAAATTTACTGGTCAAAGCAGGGCTTGAACCAGAAGGGTTTATTGATGTGTTAACTCAGATGGGAGATATGACATCAGTATTAGAATCAAAAGTTAACCCAAACAGAATAAATCACCCGTTAACATCAGAACGACTGAATAATGTAAAATCACAAATTCAGAAGATAGATTCTGATTATGTAGCCAAGAATGCGCCAACGGCAAAGCAGGAAAAAGATTTTGCGCTGGTCCAAGCAAAATTAATTGGGTACCTAGATAACGCAGACAGAGTTTATACTTTATATCCGAATTCAGATACTTCAGATGCTGCGCTATATGCGCGGGCGATTGCCAGAATGCAGGCGGGGAATTTATCTGGTGCGCGCGTTGGTACGCAGACTTTGATTTCCAGAAATCCTGATAATCCTTATTTTTACGAGCTGTTGGGCGATATTGATTATCAGTTGGGGCATTATGACGATAGTGTTGAAGCGTATGAAAAAAGTTTATCTTTACAAGAATCTGCGCCCCAGATAGAAACTGCGCTGGCGTTGGTTTTGACAGAAAGAAACAAGCCAGGGGATAACGCGCGCGCGATTGAGCTTTGCAAGCGTTCTTTGTTAGTACAACCGGCCCCGCTTACATATTGGGTATTAGCGCGCGCATATGAAGACGGCGGTCTGTCAGATTGGGCGCGTGCAGAATATTATCACTTGCGTGGGGACGAAGAAAACGCGCGCAAGTATGCAAAACTTGCTCGCAAAAAATTACCAAAAGACAGCCCTGAATATATAAAATCGGGTGATTTGTTGAAATAAAAAAAACGCCCAAACGGGCGTTTTTTATTTTGCAAACGAATAATCCATTTCCAAGTGATTTGGATTATATGTTCCGTTCATAATTGCAAGTGTATCTTCTACGATTACTAACTCTTCATTTGTTGCAATCATAAAGATTTTTACGCGACTGTCTGGTGTGCTGATTTCTGCTTCGTCAACACCTTTACGGGCAAGAGCTGCGGCATTTTTTTCTTTATCCAGCTTTATGCCCAGTTCTTCCAAACCACTGCAGAATTTTTCACGCAGATAATCATCGTTTTCACCGACGCCTGCTGTAAAGACTAATGCGTCAACATGTCCCAGTTCTGCCATAAATGCACCAATATATTTCTTTACATTGTGTGCTTCCATATCAATGGCCAAGCGGCACTTGTCGTTAGTATCTTTGTTTTCTTCTACATCACGGCGGTCAACAAAGCACTCTGTTAAACCAAGTAAACCAGAATCTTTATTCAAATGCTTTTGCATCTGGTCTGGTGTTAAGTTCAAACGTTGCATTACATACAGAACAACACCTGGGTCCAAATCACCTGGTCTTGTACCCATTGTTAAACCTGCAAGCGGTGTCATACCCAAAGAAGTATCTACAGAAACACCATTTCTGATTGCAGTTGCAGATGCACCAGAACCTATATGCAGTGTAATTAAATTGCATTCTGATGCTGGTTTGCCCAACATTTTTGCTGCACGCTTTGATACATATAAGTGAGATGTCCCGTGGAAGCCGTATTTACGAACGCCCAGTTCTGTGTACCATGCGCTTGGTACTGCATAACGATAAGCATAATCTGGCATGGTTTGATGAAAAGCTGTATCAAAAACAGCAACTTGCTTTGCGTTTGGTAATAATTGCTTTGCGGTAACAATACCCAATAATGCAGCAGGATTATGCAAAGGTGCAATAGAAGAAAGCTCATCAATTGTTTTAATTACTTCGTCTGTGATTTCAACAGAAGATGCGAATTTATCACCGCCCATAACAACGCGATGACCAACACCACCAATTTCGTTCATGTCAATGGATGCTTCACGTAACATAAACAGCACAACGTTCAGCGCTTCGTTGTGATTTTTCATTTCTGTTTCTTTGCGTTGTTTTGTGCCGTCTGGATACTTCTGAGTAACGAAAGAATCTGGCAGACCGATTTTTTCAACATTTCCACCGACTATGGCTTTTTTAGAGTCTGCATCAAATACTTGGTATTTCAAAGATGAAGACCCACAGTTCAAAGCAAGTATGTACATTTTAACCCCTTTTTATATGCGGTCAGCATAGCAAATGATTTTGTGTGTTTCAACAGTAAACTCTGAATAAAATTTTCCAATTTTCATTTGTTATATTTGTGCTGGCACCAGTTGTTTTATGACTGACCCAAAAGTTTTCTTGGTTTATCATTAATCTAACGTGCAGGCCATTTTCATCATAGAAAGTAATTGGCTGTGGGTTTGTTCTGTTTGCAATTCCAAAGGCTGCGACTTCATCGCCGATACTATATCCAGCTTCTGGTGTTTGGCATACTAAGAAAACTTGAACTATTTTGGCGGTTTTATCTGTATTAAAAATATACTCCAAAGAAGAATTAGTAGAAACGTTTGCTAATCTGCTTTCTAATAGATTCAGTGGTGTTGGGGCAAACTTATCAAACAGACTTTGCCAGAATTCGTCAGGTACGGAATTAATGTCAAAGTTTTCGCTAGTTCCAGAAGATTCTTTGTCAGCACGCGCAAGTGTAAAACCACCCAGCGTTTCGCCGTCATGTACACGCAAAGTTTTTTCTTCTGTATCAAATGTGATTTCGCCTGCCAGTCCTGTAAAATTATTGTTTTGTGCGGTTGAACCGCGACGAATTTGAAGTATTCGTGCCATAAAAAATCCTTTTGTTATATTAAAAGTGGAAATAAAAAAAATCACCCGACAGGGTGATTAGATTGTGTTAATAATTATAGCATAAATCGTCAAAAAAATCAAGCGTTCGTAAATTGATCACCTTCCAATAGAGTTTGTAGTATAAAATTGTGTAAACATATCATCTATTGGTCTTGCTGTTCCCCCCGTAGGTATTTCTGTCATAGATTTTTGGACTTTGGAATGCCGTCTGAATATTTTATAGTCTTTGGATATAGAACTATTTACAAAATCCCAGAAAGCAAAAAGTTCTTCCATCTGTGTTCGTTTTGCTGGGTCTGCGTATTCAATAGAACCCATAGATTCTTTAATTCTTTTTGTGCCGTTCTTAAATTTTACGCCTTTTTGTCTTACTAATTTGTTCTTTATAAAATTAGCAGTTTCAAAAGCCAAAATGCCTGCGGATTTTATAAGTTTATCAAATGCACTTGTAACAACTTGTATTCCTTCGCTTTTTTGGTTAAAAGATAAACTTTTATCGCCGAATATAGCAAAGTCCTTGGTTGCTTCTTTTAATTTATCTCTTACAGAAGATGTGGTGGCGCCATATCTAACCATTGCCAATGTTTCAAGTACAGTTTTTGCCTCATTTATTTTATCGTTATGAACGGCATCTTTTATGATTTCTTGAACAAGATATCTCATCTGATCGCCGTCTTTAGTGGCTTCTGCAAATGCTTTTGTTTTAGATAATTTGTTTAATACTTTTACAAAATAATCAAATTCGGTTTTAGCTTTGGGCGCCAGTTTGGATTTAATTTTGTCTGTATTTTCTAATATTTTCCCTAAACCATCTGTTGGGCGTATTTTGTTATCTATTATTCCAGATACAATATATGATGCATTCGTAGAATAAATATGTCTTTCATGTCTTGAACGCCATCTGCCAAAATAGTCTTTTTCCCAATCGTTTATTTTCTTTTTAGCTCTATCAAAAAAACGTTTTCTATCTTTATACAATGGAGGCAGGAAATTCTTACTATCTGGACTTGTATAATTAGATTGACGTAAAGCCTGATCAATAGAATAGCTTATCAATCTTGCGTCATCTTTAGTAGAAAAAGCATTAAAAACTTCTGATTTTGTTATAATACCCTTTACAAGTTCGGTATAGTTTGCTTGAAAGTTAGATATTTCAACAGTTGTCGCTGGTCTTCCTTGACCGCTTTTTTCATATAATGTGGTAATGTCTGCAAGCGTAATCGGTGGTGGAGGAAGTGCGGTACTATCATATATTATTCGTGCACAAACTGCTCTTAATATATCCAGTGCTTTTTTGTCCGTTTTAAATGAACCATCATTTAATTTTTTTATTAATTTATCTGTAGATGCAGAAGGAATATCGTTTGCTTCTAGGTGTGCTCGTATCGTGTTCAAATATGCTGCAAAAGCTGTTGCGTGGGCAGGAGTTAATATACTTGTTATATCTGAAGACACTTCGAAGGGGGCTATACATTTTCCGACCCCGTAAAATTTATCTAGGAATTTTTCAACATCTTCATGATATCTTGTTGCCCCTTTTCTTTCGGAGTTAAGAGAATATAAAACGTTTTGAAAGCTTTCATATAGCTTTTGCCAATCGTCAGGCGTGCTTATGTCATACTCAGGATTTGTTGGATCTGGAAGCGCAGCTTCCGGATTCCAAGAGTTTTGATCTTTTGTGGCATTGTTCTTTTTTTTATAATCAGCTAATCTGGCACGTTGTGCATCGTCCATCAGTGATAGATTTAATTGAAATGCTAAATCATGTATAAATTTTTCAAAATCTGCCACAAAAGTACCCTTTGGTTTATCCTTATCTTATAAATTATAGTGTTTTTTGTATGTTTTTTCAAGTTTTTCATCTGTAAGTGCAGGAAAGGGTTCTTGTGTCCTTTGCGGGGTATTTTTTTATAAAATCTGAATTATGAATACCATGTTAAAGAATCTTTTATTAAGGACTATTCCTTACTTATTATCTGTAATTGGTGGAATTACTTTATTCTTGATATCTTTGGACAAGGTAAAAGACCCCAATGTCAGTGGTTTGATAGATAATATAGCGGCTTCTTTGCTTTCTATACCGCTTGTTTTTTTACTATATGATTATACGAATTACAGAATTTCAAAACAAGTTAACAGAACTTTGGCGACTAATATTACAGATAAAGTAAATTCTTTGATTTTGAACATAGTGGTTTTCTTGCGTCATTCGCTGGGTTTGAAAGTAAACGTACACTTAGAAAGTTTTAATAAATTGCAAGATTGGTCCTTGAAGAAAATAGCACAGCGATTAAAGATAACACGAGCAGAAATGAATAATCTTCGTGCATATAGATATGAAATAGATGAAATATTATACCGTGCAAGCCGTGGTAATGTTTTAACCAGTGAACAATCTCAGATATTGTCGTCATTAAGTCGCGAAATTTTACATTTAATTACCGAGCATAACCTTCATCGTGATAAACATATTGTTGCGAAGCATGTAAAGAATATAATATCACGAGTTATAGAGTGGCAAGATACCAGTTCTGATATATCTTTGGGTGCAGAAAATGTTGATTCATCAGAGGAGGCGGGGAAAATATAAAATAAAAAACAAAAAAATAGTATTTTTTCTTGCAATTTATATTTTTTTATGTCAAAATTGCCCCCGAACCACAGAAAAAGAACTGAAAAGTTCTTCTTTCTGGTTCCGTTTTGGGGACATAGCTCAGTTGGTAGAGCAAATGACTTTTAATCATTGGGTCCAGGGTTCGAGTCCCTGTGTCCCCACCAAGATAAAACCGCAGGAAGCTGCGGGATAGGTACCTTTTCCTAAGTCCAGTATTGTGATTGAACGGTCGTTGAAAAAAAGTTTATAATTATATTGTCTTAGTGACACTTTTAACAACCCTTGAAAAGGAGAAAAAGATGAGAGGGCTGACAGACTATGTTTTAAAACCGTTGACCTTTATCGGTGCTTTGAACTGGGGACTGATAGGTATATTTGGTTTTGACCTAGTTGCGTTTATATTTGGGCCTGCGACGCTTGCCAGCAGTATAGTATACAGTTTGGTTGGTATTGCGGCATTAGTATGGTTGATAATCATGCTGGTTGAAAAAATGTCTAATAAATAAAACAGAAAAACAATAATTCATGTCATCCGCCCCACTGGGGCGTTTTTTTATAAATCCAAACGTTGCAAGAATCTGCGTAAAGTTATATTTTGTACCCCCATAAGTTTTGCAATCTGGTTTTTAGATACACCGTTATTCAACAAGAGTTTGATTTTTTTTGTGTTTTTGGACAACTTTAATTTTTTTGATTGTGCCGCAAACGGTCGCCCCAGTTTTTTACCAGAAGCTTTGATGCTGTCCAACGAAGCCTTGGTTCGTTGACTGATAAGGTTGCGTTCTATTTCGGCAGACAGGCCGAAAGCGAACGCCATGACTTTGGATTGGATATCGTTTCCCAACCGATAGTTTTCTTTTATCGTCCACACTTGGCAATTTTTATTAAGGCACTGTTCCAGAATTTTCATTACTTCCAGCAGAGAACGACCCAGCCGGGATATTTCGCAAGCAATCAAGATATCGCCGGGGTATAATTCGTCCAACAGATTCCCCAGTTGTCTTTTGTTAAGAGGCTTTCTGGAAGAAATGGTTTCTTGCACCCAAGTATCTATTTTTATGTTATGAAGTTTAGCGAATTGCTCTATTTCATATTTTTGATGTTCGTGCGTCTGCTTGCAAGAACTGACGCGGATATAACCTATGATAGCCATAAAAAACTCCCTCGTTAAGTTGTTGTACAATTGGTCAATTTAATAGAACGATTAAATCAACTACTTTTTTTCTAAATTTATTTATTTGCACCCAAGAATAAAAAAACGCCTGTTTTTCAATTGATACAGAAGTTTGTAGGGGTCTTGTTGCATGTTTGTTTTTTCTGATTTTGCTAGTAGGGACACAATCGTTGGTTTGTGACATATTTCCTGTGAACGTTTAGTGTTTAAACGTATGTGAAGTACTAACAAAAAGGAAAACTTATGAAAAAACATGTTTTTTTAACATCGTTATTTGCAATAAGTATTTCTTGCGCGGCAAACGCTGCAACGGATGTTACTTTTGCAGGTAATTATACAAAAGAAGATGGTGAAACCATTGCTAACGTATCTGATCCTTTGGCTGATACAACATATTCGTATGAGGCGTCTGACGGTTCCACCGTTTCTGACGTTGCATATGGAACGAATCCTGATATGACAAAATTTACCTATACCGATAAAGACGGCGGTACGGCAGATTTTTCTACTGGTATACCAGAACAAAGTGATTTTACCGGTACGTCCACGGCAACAGGCGATGTAACCACAACCCAAGAAATCGTTGCTGGGGCAACAATTGACAGAAACAACTATTCTTACAAGAATGGTAACGGCGACACTGTTACATTAGGTGAAACAGCACAAAATATGGTAACAGAACAGACTTTGTCTGCATCTGCCGGCGGTATAGTTGTTACAACAACGAACGGCAGCGCACAAATTAATGGCGAAGATGTTACCAGTTTGGACGGTGGTATGTATACGGCCGCTTTAAGTACGGGTACACAATATAAATTGTCACCTGATGGTTCACAGTTGTTAAATATGGACGGGGCAGTTCAAACGCCAGATGCCGGGTCCGAATTGGAAACTTTATTCACAAACTTGAAAGCCGAATATGATTCTGACAAAGCGATTTTTGAATCAAACGTATCAACGACCGCTGCAAACTGGGTAACGGAACAGACAAACTTTGATGCTGCGCAAGATATATTTAATGCTGACAGCGATATAATTCAAGGTCTGAACGATAATTTTGCAACCGTCGGTGAAGCAGAGGACTTGTTGGCACAGGCGCAGGCAAATCAGCAGAATGCGGCAAATCAACAAGCAGCGGAAGAAGCCTTGTATAATGCTGCCAAGGGCACATATGATGCGCCAATTTTAGAAACAATTGAAAACGGTGCTAATTCTGCAATAAATGACTCTTTGGCAGAAGGAGGGGCGATATCTGATGCGATTGCAACTGAAACAGACCGGGCGACAGCTGCGGAAGAAGCCTTGGGTGACAGAATTACCGCAAATACTGATGCGATAACCGCAGAAGCAGAGCGCGCGACAGCAGCAGAAGCAGTGTTGGACGGTAAAATCGCAACAAATACGGCGGCAATTGCCCAAGAAACAGCAGGCCGTATTGCTGGTGACGAACTGACCTTGGGGGCGGCGAAAGCGTATACAGATGCCCAAAGTGAATTGACGTTAAGGGCAGCAAATGCTTATACGGATAACCGCGTAAATACGTTGGAAAAAGAACTATCAGCTGGTATTGCCAGTACGGCTGCTATGTCGGCGGTTGCGGTCTCTGACGTTGACAAGGGCGAATTATCTGTTGGTGGGGGGTATGGTTATTATAACTCTCAATCGGCGGTTGCCTTTGGGGCTGCGTTGGGCTTGACGGACAGATGGTCTGTTAACGCTGCGGCAGGTTTGTCTGATTCTAATGTAAGTTTCAGAGCTGGAACAAATTATAAATTCAAATTGTTCTAAAGCTAAACCTGCGATTGAAAATCAAAAGCTGTCAACTTCCTGTCAATATGGCAGGAAGTTTTTTGTATTTTGTGCTGGGTGTCGAGAGCGACTTTCATCCAATTTTGCATAAAAATAAGGCAGCCGCCAGACGATAAAAAATCCGCAGAAATCTGCGGTTTTTCGTTTGTTGTTTAGAGTTTGTCTAATATTAAGCTATATAGCTCGGTTTTTGCTTTGCGGTGTTATCCGCAAATAAAATGCCTGATATTCCGACACGGCATAAATCTGAATAAATTGGTCTGTCTAGTTTAAGCATTTTGATTAGATTGCTCGGTTTTTGAAAAATAGCAACATCTTTATAAGACACAATTCCGTTTTTGACAGTTTTTATCAGTGCGCTTGGTAATTCTGATTTGCCTATGCAAGAAGATATGCTTGTGCTTTGTTTGGTATTACTGCAGTAGTTTTAGCCTTTTTAAACTACGATATTGAATTAGTGGGGATATTTGTTGCAGCAGTATTTGGCGAAAACATAATCAACATATTTAGTAGAAAACGAGGAAAAAATGAAACATGAATCAAGAGGAATAAGAAGCAACAACCCAGGCAATATACATTATAATGCGACAAGTTGGGTTGGATTAGCTGTGCCTCCAAGTGACGGGGAATTTTGTGTTTTTACAGAACCAAAGTATGGGATACGTGCATTGGCAAGAATAATAAAAGTATATAATGCAAAATATGGGATAAATACAGTTGCAGGAATAGTTAAACGATGGGCTCCCCCATGTGAAAATGATACGAATGCATACATTCGCAGCATATGTCAGCAGACAGGTTTTAATGCAACATCAAAATTGAATCTAGTAGATGAAAAAGTGTTGCTTGCATTAGTAAAATCCATCATAAAACATGAAAATGGAAAACAGCCGTACACAGATAAAGAAATAATCGAGGGGTTAAGATGCTAAAATACATAAAACAATTTTGGGGCTACATTATAGCTGGTGCAATTGCATTGGCTTATTTTTTTGGAATAAAAAAAGGAAAGAGATAGATGAAAAAACACATCAAACTAATAAGATTTTGGCGAACATGGAAAGCGGTAATCGTGCTAGGAATAGCCTTGATACTGATCCTGCTGTGCGTGACAGGTTGCACAAGAAATATAAGCGTAAGTGATTATTGCTTGTTATATAGACCTGTCTATGCAGATTATGACAATGATACACCAGAAACGATAAAACAAATAGATTCAAATA
Organism: uncultured Alphaproteobacteria bacterium; assembly: GCA_944389135.1. Classification (GTDB taxonomy): domain Bacteria; phylum Pseudomonadota; class Alphaproteobacteria; order Rs-D84; family Rs-D84; genus Enterousia. The sequence goes on along the minus strand of CALXLG010000003.1, from coordinate 36,031 downwards.
ATATTGTTTACGATACAGTTTGCGATGACAAATAGCAATTACGGGGCAAGGTATTGATTAGTTTGCCCCGAAAGCCATATCCAATTTTATGCTGTTAGGGTCATTGTATTGAACCAGACCAGAGGCTTCTGTTGGTATTCCAGTTGTTGGTATTTGACTGTAATATTTAACACTTAAATCTGCCCCATTTGCAGTTATTGTCCCTTCAACTGGGCTACCGGAAACCTGCATGTCGTAGTTATTCGCATTGTTTTTATAATTACTAAACTTAATTGTGCCTGTGGAATCGTTTTGAACAACTATATCATACCAATTAGTAAAATTTGCATCTAACGTACTTATGCCAGTTTCCTGGTCAAAAGTTAACGTGGCATTGCCAGATATATCGATGCTTTCTGTGTTATTATTGTTGTTTGTTACTACACCAACTGCTTGCCCAGAAAAGTTCATGTTTTGGACAATGTTTGATACTTCCCGGGAATTATAACCACCAGCAAATGGGGTACTAGCAATTAAAATTTTGTTAGTATCTTTATCTGAAATATAGTATGTTCCAAAGTCGGAATAAGAGAGTCCTAATTCTTTGCCAACAGAGTTATAAGTTAAAATTGAATCTTCGTTTTGAAATGTATTGCTATCACCAATACGTTCGTATAGAGTATCATTTACTTTTATGGTTGTTATTTCACCGTCTGCCCCGTTTGGGGAAGTATCATTTAACAAAAATTGTAAAATTACAGAATTATTTGTTGAAAAACTCGCTTCTTGAAGATTGATTAAATCCGCATTTTCACGAATTTCTTGAGCTGCTTTTTGAAATTTATCGGCATTTTCTTCTTTCCAATTAACAAAGCAATTGCCTGCTTCAGCACCAGAAGTTGAGGAGGTAAATTTTACACAGCGTGCTAAGCTTTTGTTAACAACATACATCGCATTATGTAATAAAACCGCATTTTCATAAAATTTGTCTTTAATTTCGGCTGCTGTTCTTTCCTCAGAGGTTAACCAAATAGCCAAATTAGCAATTTCTTGATAATCATTTATAGGAAAAGCTGAATATCCCCCCATTCTATGAGCGATAAATCTGTTTAATTGGTCATATGTTGTAGATACCATATTTGTAACCTTTTTATTGCTCTCGTGAGCAATGTTTTTATATGGGACTTCTACGCTTGGATCATATGGGTCACGATTGGAACCGGAGTTTGAAGAATATTTACTTATATCTTCATTCCACAAACTACATGCAGCTAAGAGATTACAAGTAATTAGTAAGATAATTTTTTTCATTCTATTTCTCCTTTGAAAACAGGAAAAAAGTCTTATTTTTTGCGGTTTTGACAAGTAATAATTATAACTGTAAAAAGCATTTTTTCAAGTGAATAAAGTTTGACTGTTAAAAATAAAAAACTTGTGGGATTTATTTATGAATGTAATCTTTTTGATACGGTTTTCATAGTCACAAAAAGCAAAAATAAGGGGGGCAAAATGGGGTTAACCCGACTTCACCTGGTAGAGGCATCAATGGTCAAGGTGGTGCCGGCGGTGTTGGTGGAACAGGAGCGGTTTGGTTGTTAAAAATAGAACAGCTGAGAAAGGCGCAAGAAAAAGTTCGCTAATATCGTAATATAGTTAGAAAAGACGGCTAATCATAACAGTCTAAGTTATTTGTAGATTGTTTTCAGATTAGCCGTTTCTTGTTTAATGGGCTTGTTTATACTGTGTTTTTGTGGTATACTTAAAGCAAAGAGATAGGAACTCACAAATAAGTTGGGAGAGAGAAGTGAAAAAAATAACTTGCTTGATAATCGTTATGTTGTTGAGTGCCTGTGGTGGCGGAGACAGAGGATATTCTCCAACTTGTGTAGATACTGGGCGAGGTTGTAGTCCACATATTCCAACTGATGATCGAGGCGATTCAGCAAATCGTACACCAAGCGATGATCGTGGTGAAGTGCCTCATACACCAGAAGATGATCGGGGTGACACTGGGGGGCGCAATCCGACAGATGGTCGAGGAAATAGTACAAATTATGTGCCTAGTGATGGAAGAGGTGATAGTTCGGAACGTTCACCAAATGACAATCGTGGCGATAAAACAGACTATGTGCCTAAAGAAGATACTGGAGGAAGACCGTCTCGTAGGGTTTCTGGTTTAAGATATGTAGACGAAATAAACATTGAAGATATAAAAGAATATGATTCTCTAGGAAAAGAATTGGGATTGTCGTATTCTAATTTTGGAACGTATAAAATAGATAAAATAAACATCACAGGCGAACAAAATATTATAAGTGAAAATATTCCTTTTATAGATGTTGGTGCTGCAAATAGAGTTGATACTTCAAAAATTGCTACTAATGTAAATTTTACAGGAAGAGCGGTTGGACAAGCCAGTTCGAATTCTGCTACAGTTGGTTTAGATGGCAAGGCAACTCTTCGTTTTGATAGTGCAAGCGGTATTAGTAGTCTTGGAGCCACGTTTGGGAATTGGTACGATATAAATGTGCAAGATAATGCTACTGGTACAATTGTGTTTAGTAACTATAAAAATAAGGAAGATTTAGTAAAGTTTGGAATTCAACCAGATGCAAACGGGAATATTATTATGTCTGGTGCAAATATGAATGTGAATTATTACGCTCCGAACCCAGAAAATGGTATACCAACAGAGGCAAATGGTTTGCTTCAGTTTCAAGAGCATGAAACTGATATAAAACTGGACATTGCTTTTGGGGCAAAGTAATTGAAAAAAGACTCAACAATCATTTTTTACTACGATATTGTGATGTGCAATTGGCCTAGAACTAGTCTATACATTCTGTAAAAGATTGTATGTTATTGGTAAAAATACAATTGATATTTATGTAATAAAAATTAACATATACTTAGAATATCTTTAATAAAAATTGGTGTAATATAGTGAGAAAAGCTATACTTGCAATTATTGTCTATTTATTGCCAGAAGTATGCTGGGCAGAGAATGTTGGTTCCGAAAAACAACATGAAGTTACTGTTTCTATGGTTGATGCCCTAAAAATAACGGGTGCTTTGATAGATACTGGAAATATTAAAGATGCAGATGAGATATTAAAGCAGTTGCCTGAAGCGAATAATGTTGCATTAAATATTGAGCAAAATTTCTTACGTGGGCGTGTTGCTGCTGCGAACAAAGATTATGAAACGGCAATAAAGATATATCGCAAGATTCTTGATAAATATCCAGATTTAGCAAGAGTTCGATTTGAATTAGCAATTTGCTATATGAATACAAAACAATGGCGTCAGGCGGATTATCAGTTACGTCGTGCCATGGCAGGTAAAGACTTACCAGACGATATAAAAAATGTGATGAATTATATGAGATACGTAATTCGTCAGAACAAAAACTGGAATGTGTATTTAAACTTAGGCATGGCACCAGATAATAATATTAACACTTCTGTTGGTGGGGAAGAATGTGTCGATACGATTTTTGGACCATTATGTAGACAATTACCTGAGCCAGAAAAAGCAGTTGGTTTTAACTTCGTTTTAGGTGGTGATTACGAGTTTCGATTGTCAGAACAGTGGCGTTGGAAATCGGATGCGAATATTTATGCAAACATCTATAATAAGCACGATTTTGATGACTTGTTATTATTTGTAAGTTCAGGACCAAGGTATGTATGGGAAAACGGTGATATATGGTTTGCTGCAACGGCAAGCAGGCGGTGGTATGGTTGGAACCCTTATAATTGGTCTGCGGGTGGGCGTTTAAATATAAACTATGATTTTACACGTAAGACATCTGGGCAACTGTCGCTTCTTGTTAGTGATAATACATACGATGATTTTGGATTGATTTTAGATGGTCAAACGTATGACGCTACAAGTCGCTTTATACATTCGTTTGATTCCTCAAAATATGTAATGTTGCGCCTTGGGGTTGCAAGAGAGGTCACAAAGGATAGAGTGTATTCAAATTGGCGACCAAGTTTAGGAATAGGTTTTGGGATAGATTTGCCGGCACAGTTCAATGTATATTTTGATGTATCTGCGTATTTGCAGGATTATGATGATATGCGCTGGGTTGTAAAAGACGGAAAGTTTGAACAAATTGCAGAAAGCAGTTTAACACAGAGGTATGCAGTATCAATTTCAAATAGTAAATTGGAGGTATGGAATTTTGTTCCAACTTTCACATTTAGTTATATGCGCCGTGATTCAAATATATGGCAACGTGAATTTGATAAATGGGGTATAGAATTTTCTATGATGCAAAGGTTTTAGATTTCTTACATTAACAGTTAAAACACTTGCAACAGAAGTAAATAGTTGCTATGTATATAATTAACAAAAACATAAGGAAAGGAAAATGACGAAATTGTTGTCAGTTTTTATAACTTGTTTTTGTATATTGTTCACTTTTAACGCCTCTGCTGATTGGTGTCGTAATGTCTCAGGTGGAGGAATTAGCCCATGTAATAGTGCGCCAAGTTCTTGGTCTGATTGTGGAACATTTCAAGGTGATACGGTTTGGTGTTATAAATCTGGTGGTGCAAAATCTGTATCGAGTGACAAAAATAATAATACAATGATGTTGGTTTCGGTTGGTATAGGTTTAGCTGTTATTGCGGCTTCTTGGTATTTCTTTCGTAAACCACCTTCTGAAAATTACCCAGGACAAGTACAATTAGCTACGTTTTAAGCAACAATATAATTTAACATAATTTTATGTATAAGCAGCGGATTGTAGCCCTATGCTGTAGTTGGATTTGGTGGAGAAGCGCATCATATGCCAGCAAAATCTGTTAGTGGAATACCTGAATCAAAAGGTCCAGCAGTTTATTTAGAAAAAGCAGATCATCGAAATACAGGAAGTCATGGAAGCTCTCCTGCATCTAAGGCATATAGAGAGCAACAAAAAACTTTGATAGATCAGGGTAAGTATAGAGATGCTGCAGCAATGGATATATGGGATGTTAAGAAAAATACGGGAACGAAGTATAATGAAGGATTGCAACAATCTATAGATTATATGAAAACATTACCAGAATTTAAGAAATAAGGATATTCTATGTTAAATGATATGCGCACTTTAAAATACAAAATTATAAATGCTACAGAAATAAAGATATTGCCTCAAAATGATATTTTGCAATTGGAAATGTCAATGCAAGATGTTGATAGGCTATTAACAATAGATGCTGATAGCGATAGAACGACTAAATTTATATTTGATGATACGCATGATGAATATATAGATGTTTCTATATGGTACAATAATATGAGTATAAATGTCGTTTTTCGAAATAACAAGGCTATACTCTTCCAATTCCCGACAGACACTCGGTTAATACTAAATGATATAAATATAACAAATAAAAATTATAAAGATACATTAGCGTTTCTTAAAAAAGATGGTCTAAAGATACGAGAAACGAACGATGATGAATCAATAATAGATGAATTGAATTTGATATTATATCACCCATATGAAAACGAGCTAGAAACAGCGAGTATTTACAAACCAGGGATATATTTATCTGAAGAGCAAAAAGCAAAATATGCTGTAAGTTTTTATAGAGAAAATGGATATGATGTAGTCAAATATACAATAAAAAAGCATGCCTAATAAACACTATAAATGTATATAGATAAGAAAATAATAGCTATGAAAAAAGAACTACTTGAAGATTTAAGAAAAATCGGCTTACCAACATTGGTATATAAAAAGACAAATGGGATTATACTTTATTATTTAATTTGCAGTGAACGCGTCTTTGGGGTAAGCACGGGTGTGGTGGCTGTGACAGCACCAGGTAGCAGCAGTTGATGGAGGCGCAAATCCGCGCTCAGGAAATTGAAAACATTGCCGCCGCATCGCCATATGCGACTGGGAAACAGTGGAACTTTAACAGAGAACGAACCAAAAACGGGTAATGATATGAAAAAATTAGTGCTTTGTTTATCAATTTGTGTGTTTATGACCCCTGTGCTGGCGTTGACTCCTGATCAAATTGCACAACAGCAATTAGTGATACAACAACAGCAACAGCAAGCCCTGCAAAATGAACAAAATCGTTTACAAGTAGAGGAAGCTCAACGCATTCGCACTGCGCATGAGGCTTCCGAAAAAGCACAAAAATCTGCTACGACTGCCTCAAATGCGGAGGAAGATTGTCCAAAATTTACGAATATTCTGGTTTATGGTAACGAACGCTTTTCTGATAGTCGTATTGCTGAAATTACAGATTCATATCTTGGACGTTGTGTCAATCGCGTCAATATGGAAAATATTCAGAAAGAATTGACAGCGTTGTATATTGATCGCAAATACACGTTGGCGCGCGTATATTTTGATCAAAAGAATTCAAAACTGACTAAAACCGACTGTGATATCATATTTATTATAGAAGAAGGCATTGTGGACAGTGTAAAAATGATAGACCTTTATGATGGCCTGCCGTATGAGCCGCAATCCGGATGGGCGCGTTTTCGTCAAAAATCCAAGACATTGTTTGCCGCGCCCGGAACAGTTGGGCGTATTTTTAATATCAAAGATTTTGAACAGGCAATAGACCAGTTAAATCGTTTGCAGTCAAATAATGCCACCATAGATATAAGACCAACAAGCAGACTAGATGCCGCTGGATATACCGATGTGATTATTTTGAACAACCATAAAAGTCATCGCACAACATTTATTGGTGCGGGAATTGATAATAGCGGTAATGCGAATGTCGGCGAAAATAATTTTAATGTCAGCTTGAATCAAGATAACCTGCTTGCGCTGGATGACAATATTTATCTGAAATATACCCATGACACAGACTTTGCTGGGGAACATCACCACAATCAATCATTTTATGGGGCTTTATCAATTCCTTATGGCTATTGGACATTAAATGCCAGTTTGGCATATTCTGATTACCGCACCACGGTTGATGGTATTTATACAACATTCCAGACACATGGCGATACAATGACGCAAAGTTTATCTTTAGAACGCGTTTTGTATCGCAGCGCGTCATATAGAACTAATCTGGGGGTGGCATTACAGACACGCAGCACAGAAAACTGGATTCGCGACATGCGCAGTATAACTGGTTCCAGACGTTCCAGCAGCGTTAATATATACTGGAATAATACAATTTATCACCCAATGGGATTGATTATAATAAAACCGTCATATCAACGTGGTTTGGATTGGTTTTGGGCGAAAAAAGATATTGCTGATATTTATGATACAGAACCGCATTTGCAGTATGATATGTTGAAATTATACATATATTCAAATTTACAATTTAACTTAGGGATTCCGTTTAACTGGGTTTTAACGGCAGATGGTCAATACAGTTTTCAGAATTTATATGGTAATGATCAGTTCAGTATTGGCGGCGAATGGACGGTTCGAGGATTCCGTGAAAATGTGATAAGTGGTGACAATGGGTTTTATGTTCGTAATGAATTGCGTACATCATTAGACAGTTTGATACCGAATGCTATAAAAGACTCGCGTTTTATGAAATTTGGTGGCGATTGGTCTTTGGAACGTGCCCTGTCTAAAACCCAAATAGGAATATTTGGTGATTATGGGTATGTTGAAAATGCACATAAAATAACCCCAGATCCGTATAATTCTAATAAAGGTTCCATGGCAGGCTTGGGGGGCGGTTTATATTATAATGGCGAATATTTTAATTGGTCGCTGATGTACGCATATGGTATAGAATCCCCAGAATATTTACAAACGCGTGACGGGATGGAAAAAGAAGAACATTCTATATACTGGCGATTTGGGTTAAGTTACTAGAAAAAGTTTTTACATAAAAATAAAGAATTTAAGCTACTGGTTCCAAATATGAAATCACACAGATCTCATATTTAATTTCAGCAGTAATGGTATATATTACTGTGTGTCAAATATGTGTTTTTGTTCTACAACTAGGGCAATTTAGAGCCATTTTCATCCAATTTTGCATAAAAACGGGGTAGAAGACAGACAATAAAAAATCCGCAGAAATCTGCGGAAATCTGTGGCTCGGGCAGTTGGACTCGAACCAGTGACATACGGATTAACAGTCCGTTTTTATTTTGTTTAACGGATTTTAATTTAATTAAATATTCTTTGATTTTCTGCGGGTTATAGGCTATGTTACACTTGATGAAGATTAATGGAAATTGGTAGCAAAAAACGCCGTTGGTAGCAAATAGGTAGCAAAAACAGACACACGGACTACGGTCTTTGACATACGGATTTGAGGTGAAAAATGGAAAAAGATAACGCGGCTTTACCGCGAATAATTGATAGTGTTCTAGGAGCAGTGCCAGTAATTGGTAGTGGTATACAAAATGCATACGATGCATAGCGCCAAAAAAACATTAATATGGCAAGAGAGGTTGTGTTAAAAAATGTTCGGCAAGGCGACATAGAACAACTTCATCAAGACCAGTTTTTTAGTATGATGGCGCGTTTTTCTAGGTCTGTTCATGAAGGTGCTGCAAAGAGCAATCTTATTTTGTTGGCAAGGCTTATTACTGGTATTGGCCATGCTGATAAAGAACAAGGTAAGGCTGAAACGTTCAATCGATATGCTGATATGTTAGAAACCCTTAGTTGGGCAGAAATTGTATTTTTATCAAGGTGCATAAAAGAAGGAGAGGTTATATCTGGTTCTGCTGAAATAAAGCAGGTTTTATATCAAAAGGGGTTCTTTGTTCAACGCTTTAATACAACTGTTTTGAATAATAAAAATATTTCTAGCCAGCAAGGAGGACCATATCTTGGAGATGTCTATAATCATCTTTTCCCATCGTACAACCAATATGCTGCACCGTATTTTAATAATGCAGGGTGGGCAGGGGCTTTTGGGGGCTCATTTGTTCCCGAGGAGAACAAAAACACGCCATATAAGGTAGATATAGATGTTGTGTATGAATTTTCGTCTAAGTTTTTGTCGTTTTTGCAAAAGTATGGAAATTTGTGGGAGGATATAAGTAAGGAATCTTATGATGCTGATAAAGACAAATAATCGCTTTAATTTCACCGAAAAAGTGTTGGCGTCGTTGCCTGTGCCAACTGATAAGAAACCTGTTACATACTATGATGACGGGCAGGCGGGACTTTGTGTTATTGTGACCTATGGTGGCGCCAAAACTTATTATGCCTATATGAAGTTCCAAGGTACGCCAAAGCGTATAAAAATTGGCAGGGTAGGTGTTACGAAGCTTGTAGAAGCTCGTGTAAAAGCGCGTGAATTAAAGGCAACGGCAGATAAAGGTGTCGACCCATCCGAAGAACGTCGTGACGCTCTGAAAGATATTTCTTTAAAGCAGTTCTTTGACGATGTATATTTCCCACAATATTCACAGGTATATAAGCGACCTAAGTCACAGGTTAAAGACGAGTCTATGTTTCGCAATTATCTGGCGCCATTGCATAATCGCAAAATGATAAGCATAACTCGCAAGGACCTAGAACAACTTCACGAAAACATAAGAAAGCAAGTCAGTTTATATACTGCCAATCGTTCTTTGGGACTGGTAAAGCACATGTATAACAAGGCGTTTGATTGGGGATATCCTAAACGCTATGAAAATCCAGCACAGGGCATAAAGATGTTCAAAGAACAATCTCGTGAAAGGTTTTTACAACCAGATGAATTGAAACGTTTTTGGACAGCGCTAAATGAAGAACAGAATGAGCAGTTCAAGAATTATATACTGTTGTCCTTATTCATAGGTCAAAGACGTCAGAATATGTTGTCTATGCGCTGGTCTAACGTTGATTTGAAGTTAGGTTTTGTATTATTCCCAGACTCAAAGAATGGCGACCCACAACGTATACCGTTAATAGAACAGGTACAAGCAATATTAAGTGACATGCGGCAATACGCAACTGATGACTGGGTGTTTTCAAGCCGTGCTGGCAGTAAAAGCGGTCATGTAGAAGATTTTCATCGTCCGTGGTATGCACTTTTAAAACGGGCGGGCATAGAAAATTTCCGAATACACGATTTGCGCAGAACTTTTGCCAGTTATCAAGCGATAACAGGTGCCAGTTTACATATCGTAGGCAAGGCACTGGGCGATAAAACTAGTGCAGCAACCCGAGTGTATGCTCGTTTAACAATGGACCCAGTGCGTGATTCTATCCAACGTGCCGCAGATAAGATGTTAGAGTTTGTGGATGCAACAAAATAATTTTGATTAAAAATCGTCGCTTTTCGCATAAAAAAGAGAAATTCTGACCAAAACAAAACGTGATTTTTATTTAGTCAAAATAACGCTTGACTTTTTTATAACTTCGACTAAAATAAAATTGAACTTTAATTTGGTCGGGAGGGTAATATGGTGTACATAAAAAGAACTTTAGAACAAAGCATAATTAAAAACAGCGATTTTTTTTCTGTTGTCATGGTGACGGGACCGCGTCAGGTTGGTAAAACTACCGTGCTACAAAATTGTGAAAAAACACCACGAACATACGTTTCTTTGGACGTATTATCAAACCGTAATTTGGCACAAAATGACCCACAACTGTTTTTGGAGCGCTTCCCCGCACCCGTTTTGATTGATGAGGTACAATATGCTCCACAATTGTTCCCTTATATTAAGGCTGCCGTAGACCAAGATAAACGTCCTGGTCAATTTTGGCTAACTGGCTCTCAGCAGTTTCGGTTGATGCAAAATGTAACGGAAAGTCTGGCGGGGCGTGTTGGTATATTGCGTCTTAATGGCTTTTCTCAGGATGAAAAGCGTGGCACCCCTATTGCGTCACCATTCTTACCAACAAAAGAATATATTGAAACCAAGGCTACAACCACACATTCAATAGGAATTAACGAAATCTACAAAGAAATTTGGCGCGGTTCATATCCAAAAATGTTTGATGCTAGCGATGATATGTGGCCTGCCTTCTATGATTCGTATTTGCAAACGTACATAGAACGTGATGTAAAAAGTCTGGCTGCGGTAGGTGACGCCATGGCATTTTTAACATTTATGCGGGTTTTGGCGGCACGTACAGGTCAAGAATTAAACTATAACGAGATTTCTCGTGATGTGGGGGTTTCAGCACCAACAATAAAGTCCTGGCTATCAATTCTAGAACAGTCTGGTTTGGTTGTGTTGTTGCACCCATATTACAACAACATTACAAACCGTATGATTAAATCGCCCAAAGTTTACTTTATGGACACAGGTCTGGTGGCATTTTTGGTGGGCTGGACAAGTTCTGAAGCATTGATGAACGGGGCAATGTCTGGCAGTATTTTTGAAACCTATGTTGTATCCGAAATAATTAAAAGTTATTGGTACAACGGTAAACAGCCAAATATTTATTATTATCGCGACAAAGACAAACGTGAAATCGACGTTATAATTGAAGAAAATGGTAAATTGCACCCAATTGAAATCAAAAAGAAAAGCACCCCAGACAAGGGCGATATTAAAAACTTTGATGTTATTGAAAACGTTTTAAAGCTTTCTAGGGGACATGGTGCGGTTATATGTGCCGCAACGACACACCTGCCGTTAACAAGCGAAGTTGATGTTATCCCGATTGCGTATTTATAAAAAGAATAAAATATATTTGGACAGACAATGGGAATCGAATTTACAGAAAATGACTTAAAAAGCATTTTATCAAGTAACATATTTGACTCTGTGTGTAACTGCCAAACAGATATGTGGTACTTTGAACTATCCAAAATATCAGAGGGACTGAATGCCCAGGAAATAGCGGTCATACGTCTTGTCCATGATATCATGACGCTAATGTTAACCGATGTTGATTCTGCACCGTATGGCCCACTTTATCGATATCAAAATAGCAGAAGCTTTGCAGTTGAAGATATTACAGAAGAACTGGCCAATATGCTGTTTGCAAATCTTGATAATATCGTTAATCCTGTTGTTAAATCAAGAATAGCAGATGTGTTATGGGTCAGAAGACTGCCTAAGGGCGAGCTGTTTAAATGTGCAACGACTGCTATTAATGGTTATTATGAAACACTAGGTGTGTCTTTGCAGAACGGGAAGTTGCATATAGCCAAAGACATAATATCAAGATTGAATAATTTGTCTTTGAAATTAAAAGGCTCAAAAGAGCAAAAAAGGTGGTTTGTTGAGTTGCCAAAATTGCTGCAGTTAAAATTTGATAAAGATGACGATGCTTGCTTTTCCTTTTGGTATCATCTGTTGAACAAAATTGTTTCAATTCAATGGGATAGCAGCAATCAGCAGGTTTTACAAGACGCAAAACAAAAAAACGATGAAATACTTAATATAGCGTTAGAAAGACATGATTATCATTGGGCAAGACGCTTTTATGAAATCGAAGTGCAAATCTTAAGACAACAAAAAAAATCAGAAAGCTGTATTAATGAATGTAAAAAAAAGTCTGCACAAACATATGTATTGCAGGCTGAAGATTGCACAGACGGATTTAATAAAGCCTCATTTTTAACGGATGCTATTAAATGTTATATGAGAATTCCTGGATGTCAGGCAGAAGTCAACAGTTTAGTTCGCAAGAAGGAAGTATTGCATAAAGCGGCTGTCATGATAAAATCTACCTTTGAACAAGAGATTCCACCGGAATACATGGATATCGCAACTGTGGTAAAAGGAAAGATATTACCGCATGCCATATATAATCTGACAATGCTTATTATTGAACATGTGATTGTTCCTAGTAATCCAGAAAGACTTAAGGAACATGCGACCAAACATGTGCCGCTCTTATATCGTATTGCATCCGTGGTGTCGCTTAATGCAATGGGGAATGTGATAAAAACTTATAACACGGAAGAAGAAGCGTTAAAAAAACAAATGCTGGATTATATGTTGATTCAGAATGCTATAGCTATGGCACTTGTAGAAGAGGCAATTAATATTATAAATTCTGAACATTTTTACTCTTTGGTCGATATTATTAACCTAGTCAAAGATAGTCCGTTTGTACCGTATACGCACATTGTTATGATGGCAAGAGGAATGGAAGCTTTCCTCAGAGACGATATGATGTTGGCAGCACAGTTGCTAATATTACCGTTTGAAGATTGTTTGCGCAATTTGTTATTTCTTAGGGCAGCAACCACAAAAACCAACCAGGATGGGAGCGAAGAAAACATTGTGACCATTGAAAGCCTGATTGAAGATTGTGTCAAAGAGGGCGTGTTAGATGAAACGTTTGCTTATTTCTTTAAAGCATATTTGACTGATAGAGATACAAACTTTCGTAATTTGATTGCACACGGATTATTGGAGGATGTCGGATATAAAACTCAAATGTTACGCACCTTGTGTGCAGGAATTATAGTGATGATTTTTTATGTGCAATCGATTGAGTACCTTAAAAAAACAGGTACAGTTTAGGACATATAATGTACAGTTAGTTATTATGCTTGAAATAGGAGTTTATAAGTGTCTATAGCAAAAAGACAGCATTATGTGCCAAGATGCCTTTTAAAACATTTCTGTGCTGATTGCCAAACAATTAGTGTAACTGATTTGCAAAAGAACGCAACTTATCAAACGAATATTACTAACGTAGCACAAGAAAAACATTTTTATGATTTAAAAACAATTAATGGAGATATTTCATTAGAAGAAATGTTTTCTAATTTAGAAGGAAAAGTAGCACCTATAATTGATAAAATTGTCACAACAGAATCGATATCTTGGTTCTCTGATGAAGATTTTCAAATTTTAGAAGATTTCATTTTGTGTCAATTTTATAGAACAAGGAAATCAGTTAATTTTGTCAGAAGGGTTTTGTTATCGGATAATGTACCACTTTTTGACCATTTTAATGCGAAAGGCGAAAAGGTAAAAACGATATATACCAAAGATATAAATATAGACGATAATGTGTCAAGAGTAATGGCTTACAATGTATTGCACCACATGGAGCATAATGACATCGTTCGAAATGCTATTGCTTCAATGGAGTGGTTATTAATTAAGGCTCCTGAGAGCAGACATTTTGTTATTTCGGACAGTCCTGCTGTATTAGGCAGTAAAAAACATCCTTCTGAATACAAAGGAGAACATGCTGGTTTTGAATTGCCAGATGCACAAATAATGCTACCTATTTCATCAAAATTAACGCTGATGCTTTTTGCAAATCAATTGGTCGATAAAATTAAAAACGAGCTTTTGCTTGTAATGATGAGAGGTATCCCAGTAGAGATAAGTGATATTTATAAAAGTTCTATAACAGGGTGCGCTTATTCTTCTCCGGACGAGTTGGTAGATTTGCTAAACAAAATTCAAAAAAGTAATGCAGAGCGGTTTATTTATGAGCAGGTTTAATAATGTGTATATTTTTTATATGAACTTATGTAACACGATGTTAAACAGAATGGGATTAAAAAAGTTGGAAAACAATTTGTGGAATGGAGCACAAGAATTTGACTTAACACAAACGGTTGGCACTTGGGAACACTCAACATTTGTGAACAACAGGGGGCAAAATATCAGCCCTGATGATATGCTAGCACTTGTCACCAAGGTCGGCATTCCAGAACGCTATGCAGATGATATTATATTGGATGTAAAATTACGATTCAATTAAATTTGCTCAAATGGACGTCAGTGTCAATTTACATTCCAACCACACACTTATTTCGGATTTCGTTTGGTTCCGACTATTTTCTGAAGTAGTGACCGTTTCAACTTTAGGGGAATTGTATTAGGTAACTGGCTAAAAGTCTTGGCTTGATATCATTTATCCTATGGTCCTTTAATAACGTTAGATAATCTTAAATAAGTATAGATTTTTAGGAATTATTTAACTAAGATACAAAAAACAAGGACAGATAAAATGGCGTTATTCAATAACAGTGATGTAAAATTATTTGATAATTATACTAGCCGGTTGATAGATGATTTAAAAGAGCAGGTAAAAAAACATTCTAAACTGTCAATTGCTGCGGCTTGCTTTTCTATGTATGCCTATGAGAACCTAAAGAAGCAGTTAAATGACGTGGCTGAATTGCGTTTCATATTTACATCACCCACATTCTTGAATCAAAAGAACCAAAAAGAACAGCGCGAATTTTATATTCCACGTCAAGAACGTGAACAAAGCTTATACGGGACAGAGTTCGAGTTGCGTTTACGTAATAAGCTGACTCAAAAAGCAATATCCAAGGAATGTGCGGATTGGATTCGAGCTAAGGTTCAATTTAAATCTAATAAGACCAGCGGGCCAATGCAATCATATATCAACATAGACGACAGATATACATACACTGGAATAAATGGTTTTACAACTACTGACCTAGGAACAGAAAAAGGAAATACGATAGGGACTTTTATCAATCGTATTGGTACGGACGCTGCTCGTCAATATTTACGTAAATTCGATGAGATTTGGAACAATCCAGAATTGTTAGAAGATGTAAAAAGCAAAGTTTTGGAAAGTATCGAAACTGTATACAAAGAAAATTCTCCGGAATTCATTTATATGGTGACTTTGTATAATATATTCAGAGAATTCTTAGCGGATATATCGTCTGATTATATGCCAAAGGATGCAACTGGGTTTAAAAACAGTAAAATTTGGAATATGTTATATTCGTTCCAGAAAGATGCAGCCATTGATATTATACATAAACTGGAAAAATATAACGGATGTATTCTGGCAGATAGCGTTGGTTTAGGTAAAACATTTACTGCGCTGGCGGTAATGAAATATTATCAGGAACGCAATATGCGTGTGTTGGTATTATGCCCGAAGAAATTACAAGATAACTGGGGCACGTTCAAGGGCAATTATAGCAATAATCCTGTTGCGGAGGACCGTTTTAATTATGATATTTTATACCATACGGACCTGACGCGTGAATCTGGAAGAACTGGCGAGACAGACTTGTCTAGAATCAATTGGGGAAACTATGACTTGTTGGTATTGGATGAATCACATAATTTCCGCAATGGCGGTCAAACAAATGTTGACGAAGACGGTGTAGAGCACCTGAACCGTTATAATCAATTAATGGAAAAAGTTATTAAACCATGTGTACGAACCAAGGTTTTAATGCTGTCGGCAACACCCGTAAACAATCGTTTTGTTGATTTAAAACACCAGTTAGAATTGGCATATGAAGGAGTTGAGGACACGATTAATGATAAGTTGGACACTCAGAAAAATCTGACCACTATCTTTAACAACGCCCAACGCGCATTCAATGAGTGGAGTAACAAGCCGTTTGAACAGCGTACGACCGAGGCATTGCTTAGTGCGCTGGACCAAGATTTTTTTACCGTGTTGGATTCTGTAACAATTGCACGTTCCAGAAAGCATATTGAAAAAAGTTATAACATGGACGAAATTGGTAAGTTCCCAACTAGAAAACCGCCAATTAACAAAAGTCCTGCTATTACGCTGGACCCTGAATTTGGGTTGGACTATAAAATGCTGGCCGATAAGTTGTGGAAATTGAACATGGCGGTGTACAATCCATCAAAACATATTCATCCATCCGTTCGTGAAAAATATGAACAGTTGTATGGTAAACGTGAAGGACGCGGTATTTCATTGATTGGGCGTGAAATGGGTACGGTTAAGTTGATGGGAACCAACTTGTTAAAACGTTTGGAAAGTTCATGGTATGCGTTCAATTTGACGGCAACGGCAATCCAGAACAAAATAAATTCCGCAATAGCAGTTGTTGAAAATTTTATGACCAAGCACAGTGGCAGTTTGGTCATTGATGATATGGATGATGAACAATTGGCAGAATTCGGATTAAACAGTGGCAAATACAAAATTGACCTGAATGATATGGATTATAAGTCATGGTTGGCGGAATTGTATTCGGACCGCGACATCCTGGATTCTATATTACAATCGTTTGCAAAGATTACCCCAGAAAACGATAATAAATTACAAGAATTAAAGAACCTGATAAGCGACAAAATAAACAACCCTATTAATCCAGGAAATAAAAAGATTCTGATATTTACAGAATGGGCGGATACAGCTGAATATCTGTACAAGCATTTATCAGAGTATGTTCATGATGAATTTGGACTAAATACGGCGGTCATAACAGGCGATGCCGGCACAAGCAAAACAACACTGAAAGTCAATAATAAAATAAAACTGGATTTTAATATGATTATGACGTTGTTTTCGCCAGTGTCCAAGGGGCGTGATAAATTAAATTGTGCCCCTCAGGATGACATTGATATCTTGATTGGTACCGATTGTATAAGTGAAGGACAAAACCTACAAGATTGTGATTTTATGGTGAACTTTGACATCCATTGGAATCCGGTTCGTATTGTTCAGCGTTTTGGGCGTATTGACCGTATTGGCAGTAAAAACGACTGTATCCAGATGGTAAATTTTTGGCCTGAAGGCGACTTGGATGAATATATCAACCTAACCAATCGCGTTCAGAATCGTATGATTGGCGGTTCGGTAGTTGGTACTGGTGCGAATCCACTTAAAACATCTGATGATGATTTGGCATATCGACGCGAACAGTTAAAGAAAATACAAACCGAAAACCCTGATATCGAAGATGTGGGAACTGGTGTTAATATAATGGATTTAGGATTAAATGAATTTAGGCTAGAGGTTGTAGAATATCTGAAAATACATCCAGAATTGGAACATGTGGCACACGGCTTACACACAATAGTTCCTGCCACAGATGATATGCCCGCCGGTACCATATTTATTCTTAGAAATGTGAATAATGGCGAAAAAATTGACAAGCAAAACCGTTTGCATCCATTTTATATGGTGTATTTATCCGAAAATGGGGATGTTGTCTGTGACCATTTAAGTCCCAAGAAAATGTTGGATTTTATGCGCCGCCTGTGCAAGGGGCAAAATACACCGTACAAAGAGTTGTGCAGGGTATTTAACAACGAAACACGTGATGGATTTGATATGGCGCATTATTCGGATTTGTTAAGCAAATCCATACAGAGCATAATTCAGACCAAGGATGAATCAGATATAGACAGTATATTTGGTACCGGTGGCAGTGGTTTGTTAACCAATTCTATCCGTGGTTTGGATGATTTCGAACTAATCAGTTTTATAGTGGTGAAATAATGATACTAGACAAACGCACAGTTGTTAACCGTGTTTTATCCAAGGAACGTTTTTACGCACATAATGCAGTGTCTGGTGCACTGAAAAAGGCATTAGTTAATGACGTGGATAAAATGATTATCACGAATAAAATAGCTCCAGAAACTCTGAATATATCCGCCGGGGTGCAGTTTAATGAAATTCTGGTAATTCATGTAATGCTAAAACACGATAAAATCAACAACCGTTTGTTTGATGCACTGGACCGTGCAATTGCTGCGGGCTATGTATTATTTATCTTTGAGTGTAATAACGCTCGCTGTGCTAGCATCGCATACAAGACCCAGAGCGCAACTGGCGACATAACATTGGGACAACGTTGGACAACAGAATGGGCATCGGATGTTGTGCTAGACATGGATGGAATGTCCGTTGATATGATATACAATAAATTAATTTCACAAATATCTGGTGGACGAATCCAACCAAATTTTGATATAAGTTTGTCTGAAGCGGTTGCACGTGACGTCGAACGTAAAAAAATTGAAAAACAAATTACAGATTTACGGGCCAAGATTGACCGCGAGCCGCAACTGAATCGCAGATTAGAATTTCGCGACCGTGTTCGTGAATTGGAACAGAAATTAAAGGAGATATAAATGGTTGATAAATTGAAGTTGGAACAAAATCCACTGTCACCAATTGTTGAACGAGTAGCGGAACTGTGCCCAGCGGCGGTCGTAAACGGGCGAATTGATTTTGAACGTTTGAAAACCGAATGGACGGCCGATATTATCGAACCGGAACGCGAACAATATTCCTTTACTTGGGTTGGTAAGAATGACGCGATTGCTGAATCTAATCGTTTGATTCGAAAAACATTGCGTTTGGATACAGGCGCATCAAAAGATTGGGAAAATACCAAAAATTTGTACATTGTTGGTGACAATTTGGATGCGTTGAAATTATTGCGCAATTCATATCATAAAAAGGTTAAAATGATATACATTGACCCACCATATAATACTGGTAATGATTTTGTATATTGCGATGATTTTGCGGAAACATGCAAAGAATATATGGAAAAGACCCAGGTTTGTGATATCGACGGTAATAGATTGGTCGCCAACAAACGTGATGGCGGTCATTTTCATTCAAATTGGTGCAGCATGATGTACCCACGCCTGAAAATCGCTCGTGATTTATTAACAGACGATGGCGCGATTTTTATCAGTATCGATGATAATGAAGTTACAAATTTGCGCAAAATCTGTGATGAAGTGTTTGGTGAAAGTAATTTTATCTGTATGTTTACATGGCAGAAAAAAACTCAGCCATCTTTTTTATCAAAAGAAATAGCAAATGTTACAGAGTATATTTTGGCTTATAAAAAGACATCAATAGGTTTATGCTTGAAGGGTGGGTATGTTGATAATTTAAGAGATAATGAACTTATAAATATTGGCAATCCTATTCAAGAACGTGTTTTGCCGGCCGATGCAGTTGAAATAGAACGTGGAAAATATAACGGTTTATTGCCCAAGGGCAAATATGGAAATGGCGTTTTAGAAATAGAGTTGTTGAATGATGTGGCTGTATCAAAAGGAGTGCCTGACTCAGATTTGCGGTTGGTTGGGCGTTTTGTTCGTAGTCAAGAGACTCTTTTGAAAGATATAAAAAATGGTGCAAAGATTTTTATTAGGAGTACAAAAACTTTAAGACCTACAATAAATTTAAACAAACAAGACCCTGGAATTAAACCGCCAATATCTTTATTATCAAAAAAATTAAATGAAAAAATACCGACGAATACAGATGCTAGTTCAGAGATTAAAAGTCTGTTTGGTGGTATAAATATTATGGATTATCCAAAACCTTCGGGGTTGATACGTTTTTTTGTAGATGCACTTACTTATGATGATAAGAAGTCTATAGTTCTAGACTTTTTCTCTGGTTCAGCAACAACGGCGCATGCGGTTATGCAGTTAAATGCCGAGGATGGCGGTCAACGTAAATTTATTATGGTGCAGTTGCCCGAGGCTACCGATGAAAAATCCGAAGCGTTCAAGGCCGGATATCATGATATCAGCGAAATTGGTATGGAACGCATTCGTCGTGCGGGCGATAAAATTGCCACCGAAAATCCAGACAAACAAATTGATACCGGATTCCGTGTATTGCGTATTGATTCAACTAATATGAAAGATGTTTATTACACGCCGGCTGAAACAACCAAGGCATCGTTACTGGACAGTGTTGATAATATTAAACAGGGACGCACAGAAATGGACCTGTTGTTTGGGGTTATGGTTGACCGTGGATTAAAACTGGATATGCCAATTGAAACCGCTGTATTAAATAATATTACGTATTATCGGGTCAATAATGGCGATTTAGTTGCATGTTTTGCAGACAACTTGCCGGAAAACTTTATACATGAAATTGCTAACCAAAAACCAGATACCGTTGTGTTCCGCGACAGTTCATTTGCAGAACCAAAGGATAAAATCAATCTGACCGAAATATTTAAAACTATTTCGCCAAAAACCGAAGTATATGTGTTCTAAATTTATCACGGGCCAGACAAAGGAACAGAAAGTGGGAAAAAGTATTCAATTTAAACAACAGCAATTTCAAACAGATGCTTGTGCTGCAGTCTGCGATGTGTTTTCGGGTCAACCAAAACTGGAATCGTTTTCATATATTATGGATACGGGGCGCGACCGTCATTTGTTTGAAACGTCCGATGCGTTTGCAAATGCCAGTTTCGTAATTGATGAACAACAAATAAATGCTAATATCCAGCACGTGCAGATATCGAACCATCTGAAACCAGACACTGATATCATAAAAGATGACTTTGGATGTATAAATTTGTCGGTTGAAATGGAAACAGGTACCGGAAAAACGTACACATATATCAAAACAATGTACGAACTGAACAAGCGTTATGGTTGGACTAAATTTATTGTCGTTGTTCCATCAGTTGCAATTCGCGAAGGAATTGCCGGTACATTCCGCAATACCCAAGAACACTTTGTAAAAGATTACGGCAAGGTTATTAATTCCTTTATTTACAATTCATCCAATTTGTCTGAACTGGATTCATATGCCCGCGATTCAGATATGCAGTGCATGATTATCAACACTCAGGCATTCGCACGAACAGCCGATGCATTGCGTATCAGTCGCCCAGCCGAAAGTTTTGGTGGTCGTGTTCCACGTGATGTTATCGCCGCCACGCGTCCAATCATTATTATGGACGAACCACAATCAATGGGTGGTGCAGTTGTAACCAGCGAATTAAAGAAATTTAATCCCTTGTTCATATTGCGCTATTCTGCGACACATCGCGATAAATACAATATGGTATATCGCCTGGATGCAATGGATGCTTATAATAAAAAATTGGTAAAAAAGATAGAGGTCAAAGGCGTTTCAATTATCGGCAATACCGCATCAACCAGTTATGTTCGTTTAATAGGTTTTAATTTGTTCAAGGACAAAAACCCAACTGCAAAAATAGAGATTGATTATAAAACTGTAAACGGCGTTTCCAGACGGGAATTTAATGTGTCTGAGGGGACAAACTTATATGACTTGTCAGGTGGGCTGGATGAATATGCCGATGGATGGACAATTGCAGAAATAAACGCAATTGAAGAAACAGATAAATCAATTATGCCGTCAGACTATATCAGATTTGAAAACGGCAATGAATTGCATAATCAAAAGGCAACAGGTGATGTTAATGAAATGCAAATACGTCGCAGCCAAATCAGAGAAACGATAAAAAGCCATTTGCAACGGGAAGAAAAGCTGTTTGACCAGGGGATAAAGGTATTGTCGTTGTTCTTTATTGACGAAGTAGTCAAATACCGTACCGATACTGGTACAGATGGTGTATACGCAAAAATGTTCGAAGAAGAATATACTAAATTGCGTGACAAACGACTGGGCGAGTTAAATCTGAATCCTCAGTATGCGGAATTCTTGCGTGCTACAGATGCGAAAAAAGCGCATAGTGGCTATTTTGCAAAGGATAAAAAGGGCAACCTGGTGGACAGTAAAATGAAACGCGGTGAATCATCTGCGGGCGATGAAGCGGCGGTTCAGGCCTATGACTTAATTATCAAGGATAATAAAAAACTGTTATCACTTGATGAACCAGTTAGATTTATCTTTTCGCATTCTGCACTGCGAGAGGGCTGGGACAACCAAAATGTATTTCAAATTTGCACATTAAAACAAAGTTCAAACGATGTTACACGTCGTCAGGAAATTGGTCGCGGCATGCGCTTGTGCTTGAACCAGGATTTTGAACGTATGGATGCCGAAAAATTGGGCGTCAACATGGTACATGACATAAATATCTTGACTGTTATCGCATCTGAAACATACGAAAAGTTTGTTGCTGGATTGCAAAAAGAGTACGCAGATGTGTTAAAAGATAGACCTCGTATTATCACAGAGCAACTGTTTGATGGTATGTTTGTAAAACGCGATGGTGGAAATATACAAAAAATAACTCATGATGAAGCGCTGGAAATTAATTACTTCTTGATTCAGCACAACTATATTGATGCAAAGGGCAATTTGACTGAAACATATCATAATGCGTTGAATAATGATGCTCTTGAGATGCCTGCGGGATATGATGCAGACGACCTGAAAACAATCATTGATGGTATCTACAAGCCAATTGATGTCGGTAATGCAGGCAGATTGAAGAGAAAACTGAACTTGGATAGAGCTAAATTTGACAAGAAAGAATTTCAGGAACTGTGGCATCTGATAAATCAAAAGTCGGCATATGTGGTTGATTTTGATGCAGTTGAATTGGTCAAAAATTCTATAAAGGCAATTAATCATAAACTAAATGTTTCTGTGCCTGTCGTTCAAATTACAAGTGGCGGAATATCCAAGGTCCACAAAGAGAATCTTGATATGGTAGATGTATCCACAATACGCGAAGATATAAAAGAATCTGAAATCAATCAAAAATATGATTTAATAGGCAAAATTGCTGCGGATACTGCTTTGACCCGTAAATGTGTTGCCGATATATTAACCGGCATCAGTGATGATAAATTTGCACAATTTAAGACGAATCCTGTTGATTTTATGAGCAAGGTGGCTCGTATCATTAACGATGAAAAAGTAACATCTGTTGTGGAACAAATTCGGTACCACACCATAGAAGACAGATTTGAAGATGAAATCATTACAAAAGCAGACCTATTCGGTCCGCAGGCCAAGTCAATAGATACCCCAAAACACCATATTTATGATTGCCTGATTGCGGATTCAAATGTTGAACGTGAAATGGCGACAGAATTGGAAAGACAAGAAGACGTATGTGTTTATGCCAAGTTGCCTAGTGGCTTTTATATTTCAACCCCTCTGGGCAAGTATAATCCAGACTGGGCAATTGCATTCAAACAGGGAGCGGTGAAACACGTGTATTTCGTTGCAGAAACTAAGGGTAGCGGTCTGTTAGATGCATCGTTGCGTAAAATCGAGGAGGAAAAGATTATGTGTGCGCACAAGCATTTCTTGTGTATATCTCCAAACGAAGATGTGAAATACGACCGAGTAAAAACATATCAGGAATTGATAGATATTGTAAAGAAATAGGGTGAAAATGAGAAAAATAGAACCTCGTCGGGCGGTATTTATTCGTAAGGGATGGTTTATATTTTGGTGCTTTGTATGTCCACCAATTGCTTTTTTGTACGTTGTATTCGCTGATAGTGTCGAGATATAAAGCCAGCGCACTGCGCTGGTTTTTATTAGATATTTATTTTTTTATCACTCTTTGCAAATTCTTTTTTTAAACTTTTTTCTAATTCTTTTGCTGCCTTTTCGGCTCTTATCCAGTAGGCATCAGAATGATATTCATCAGTATCATTACAACTCAACAAATCGTTAATATAAGCATCGGTACGTTCTTGCACACAGTTCTCTCTTGGAGATTTTTTACAATTTTTTAGATTCTTTTTAACGTCTGCCATAATTGTTCTCCTTGTTTTTATTATTAAAATCGTAAGTTACTTAGGAATATTAATTATTGTACCAACGAATAGTTACTTAATTGGTACATAGCATTTTTTACTTTCGGCAACAATCACTCCATCTTTGTCAAAAATGTAACATTGTACCCAATGGATGCCAGTGTATAAGGTTTTTTCCTGCCTTGTGGTTAACCGTTTTCCACATTTGTCGACTTCGCAATCGAATATGTTTCCTCTAAGGCAATCGGCTTGTCTGGCCTCGTCACCTGTATTAACCACTTGCCATCTTAGTGTATATGGAGGAGGGCAGTCTGTATGGGCCTCAAATCGAAGTTGTTTCTTTTTTGGAAGCGGAAAAATATCAAAACTATCAAAATCACGCCAAAGTTCATTAACTTTTATTTTGGGTTTTATAACAACGCTATATTTTATATTCTTAGGAGATTTTGGAATTTCGGCGTAAGGAACGCTTTGGGGCAATGCGTATGTTTGCAAGCATTTTTGATATTCTGTTATAGTTGGGCTGGTTTGTACAGGCTCTTCTTCTATAATTGTTTCTTTGGTGAAGAATTCTTCTAGATTTTCAATGGTTGTGTCTTCGCTCATATTTAGCATGTTACGAATAAATAAATCAACAGAATCTAACCATTTTAGTAAAAATTTCTTTTTTACTTCATCGTGTTCCCAATTTTGGGAAAACCATTCTCCAGGATTTGCCGGGTTTTCTAATTCTAAATGCTCACCAAGTATATTGAGAGCGTTTGTTCTGAAATTGAATAAAGCGCCGTATAGAGAATATTCTTTCTTATATGATAATGCTGCAAGAGTTGTTATTGCTATGGAAGGCGGTTTGTACTGCTTAAGTTTATCTGATGCAAACATAACATTGG
This sequence comes from uncultured Alphaproteobacteria bacterium, assembly GCA_944389135.1. GTDB lineage: Bacteria > Pseudomonadota > Alphaproteobacteria > Rs-D84 > Rs-D84 > Enterousia. The sequence continues at coordinate 11,081 of CALXLG010000003.1, read as the reverse complement.
CATGTTTTTTTAATATTTGAACCATGCATTGCAAAGGTGTGTGTGTTAGATTGGCTGGTAATGTTTTTATTGTCTCAACAAGACTTGTATCACTAGTATGATAGGATTGCTTGGACAGTTGGTCAAACCACTTTATGAAACCTTTAGGGTTGGACGGTATCCACTGGTCTTTTCTATCCACAACTTTTATTGCTGAGTCAAGGAATGGGGCTGCTTGGGGGTTAGTTACTTTTAAGTGATTTATTCTGTCTAGATTCTCATAGGTAGCAGGCACTACATCCATATTGAAGTGTTTTTTGAAACTTAATGTATAGCACATAGGATATGAAGTCTTATCTGCCGCTAAACATGGATTATTGACATGTTCTTCTTTGAGTCGTTCGTTGACAGCAGTTTTAATTTCTTTAGAGGAGTGTAAAATATCTCCTTTAGTTAATTGAACAATCAAATCTAAATCAAATTCCTCGCCCGATGTTGGACGAACAATAGTCCCTAGTGCAAAAGAACCATGTGCGTATACAATGGGCTCATAATCCTTAAAGAATGGACCAGAGTGTAGCCAATTGCCTATTTCCTTATATTTAGTTTCTGCAATTTCGCGTTGTTTTTCTGTTATGCCGATTTTTTCAGCATAACTTCTTAATAAGTATTCTAGTCGTTTTTCGGAAATTTGTGCCATTGCGTGCCTTTATTCTGGATTTTCATCATATGATGCTTCGCCTTTTTGGATTCCGTGTTGAGCAATTTTATATCCTATATATGGGATTTTTAATGACTGGGCATCTAGCTCGTACTTTTTCTTGTATAAATCTTCTAACTGTGCTTTTAGTTCTGATAATGGTATTTTAGAGTCTTCGTTACAGGCCAATTTAGAAAACTGTCTAGCTTTACAATATAAAACATCATATTCTTGACCTGAGCTGAAATGTGTAGATTGCTTGTCGGATGGGTTTAAAAAAGTAATCAATGAAGATAAAATAAGGATTGCGATGCTTATTATTTTTATCTCGCCACCTGCAAAGTATGTTGTGGCACCGCTGAGTAACGTCAAAGGAATTCCAAGTAAATAATGTCCAAATTTCCATAACCCAGAGGCAGCAAAATGCCCCTTTGATGAATAAAGTGCATTGATTTGTAACTTTTCTGCTTCCTTTTATTTTTATAAGAGAACTACCTTTGTAAACACTATCGCACCTCTTATTTTTGCCGAAAAACATAGGGGTACAGCAAAGGCAACGCACATAAAATTTTAAGGAACAAATTATGAATAAGAGAATGCATGATAAAGAAATAATAGAAACGGGAGCATTTGGCTATTTGATATTATTCCTTTTGCTCGCTTTCGTGTTTATGAAACTAAAACGGCTGTTATTACAAAAAGCTGGTTGTTTTGGTTTATTCCTCTGCCTACTTTCACAAGGTATAAGCGAGAGGGGCAATAATGAGTAAAATCAAGGTTTCCATTATAACCCCTGTTTATAATACCAAACCAGAATATCTTAAAGAGTGTATTAACTCTGTTTTGACCCAAAAATTTGATTCCTTTGAATGGTTGTTTTGTGATGATTGTTCTAAGCCATACATAAAACAAATAATTGAATCATACAAAGACCCTAGAATGGTCTATGTTAGAAACGATAAAAACCTTGGTGCAGCAGAATCTAGAAATCGTCTTATTGATATGGCAAAAGGCGAATATTTAGCATTGCTGGATTCGGATGATACTATGCACAAAGACAGACTGCTAAAACAAGTTAGTTTTTTAGACAACAATCCAAATGTTGGCTGTTTAGGAACATGGGCAACTATTAACAATAAAAAACTATTTAATGACAAAAAGTTCAATTCTCAAACTTTAGAAGAGCATTTAGTTTTTGCTGGATGCATTTTATGTAATTCAAGCGTAATGCTTAGAAAGTCCGTTTTGAGCAAACATAATATCAGATATAAAACAGATTTTATACCGGCTGAAGATTATGCTTTATATTGTGATTTGATAGGTTTAACAGATTTTGCAATGTTGCATGAAGTTTTGTGCGATTATAAATACTATGACACAAACATATCAAATCGTCTGCCAAAATTACAGAAATACAAAGCCGCGTTAGCTCAGTATCAAGCGATAGAAAAATACTTGAACATCTCATTATTTAACAAAGATTTATTGGCTGACTTTTCTTCTTTTAACATACCAAAAGATACGCATAAGTTATTAGAAGCGATAAAACTTATACTATCCCAGTTAAAGCAATTTCCACAATATTCAGATAAATTATACGATACATACAAGAATTGTTATCGTGTTATCTGTTATAAAACACATTCTTTTTCAACGCAGTTTAGATTGCTTTATTCCCCATTAAGAAAATATTTCAACCAATCCATCTGGTGGCAATTATTTTGCTTTATTACGCGTGGACTGCTGAATTTTAATAAAAAGGAATCAAAATGAGTACTATACTTGTCACTGGCGGAACCGGTTTCTTGGGTTCAAATTTATGCGCACGTTTAATAGCAGATGGCAATCGTGTTATTTGTTTGGACAATAATTATACAGGAAGATTGTCTAATGTAGAAAAATTATTAGACAACCCAAATTTTACATTTATAAAACACGATATATGTGACCCAATAGATATAACAGAAAAATTAGACTATATCTATAATCTTGCATGTCCTGCATCTCCACCTGCTTATCAAGGCAAACACAGTATTGATACAACAAAAACTTGCGTATTCGGAGCAATCAACGTCCTAGAATTAGCAAAGAAACATAATGCCAGAGTTTTACAATTTTCAACATCAGAAGTGTATGGCGAACCACTTGTCCATCCACAAGTTGAAACATACAGAGGAAATGTGAACCCAATAGGAATCAGAGCTTGCTATGACGAGGGGAAAAGATGTGCTGAAAGTCTTTTCTTTGACTATCACAGACATTGCGGCGTAGATATTAAGGTTATTCGTATTTTTAATACATACGGACCAAATATGGACCCTAATGATGGCAGAGTTGTAAGTAATTTTATATGCCAAGCATTATCAGGACAAGACATAACAATATATGGTGATGGCCATCAAACTCGGTCATTTTGTTATGTTGATGACTTAATTGAGGGGATTGTTCGTATGATGAACTCCGAAACAGGATTTACTGGTCCTGTAAACCTTGGAAATCCAGGGGAGTTTACAATAAAAGAATTAGCAGAGATGGTTGTTGCAAAAATTGGCGGTCGTGTGGTTTATAAAGAACTGCCATCTGATGACCCAACACAACGGAAACCAGATATAACACTAGCAAAAACCAAATTAGGATGGGAGCCAAAAGTCGTTTTGTCTGATGGATTAGACAAAACAATAGAATATTTCAAAACACAAATATATTTATTCAAAAAGGATTAAAAACATGAAAATTGGAATTATTGGCACCGGATATGTTGGTTTGCCAACGGGTGTTGGGATGGCAGAACTAGGCAACGATGTTGTTTGTATAGATAGAGAGCAATCAAAAATAGATGCATTAAAAGCAGGCAAAGTAACATTATATGAAGATGGTTTAGAAGAATTATTTAATAAAAATGTTAAGGCTGGTCGCATAAAATTTACCACATCTATGAAAGAAGGTGTTTCAAATGCAGATTTAGTTATTATTGCAGTTGGCACTCCACCGCACCCCGTGACCCATGAAGCAGATATGAAATACATTCATGCAGCTGCCACAGAGTTAGCAGAACATTTAACAGATTATACCGTAATCGCAACAAAATCTACTGTCCCCGTTGGAACAGGCGATGTTGTAGAACAGCTGATAAAAAAGAAAAATCCAAATGCACAATTTGATGTTGTTTCATTGCCAGAGTTTTTGAGAGAGGGTTATGCTGTTCATGACTTTTTCAATCCAGATAGAATTGTTGTTGGTGCTAATACAGAACGAGCAGCAAATTTAATTGCAGACCTATACAAGCCTTTCAAAGGTAAAACAGAAATGCTTTTTGTAAAACGCAGATCTGCCGAAACAATCAAATATGCCTCAAATGCGTTCTTGGCAATTAAAATTCATTACATTAACGAAATGGCCAATTTCTGCGAAAAGAGTGGCGCAGACATCACAGAAGTTGCAAAAGGTATGGGATTAGATTCTAGAATTGGCAATCGCTTTTTGAACCCAGGCCCAGGATACGGCGGTTCTTGTTTCCCAAAAGACACAATGGCTATGTCTTATATGGCTCGTCAAAATGGTGTAGATATGACACTTATCAACTCCGCAATAAATGGAAATATCGCCAGAAAAAAGCAGATGGCTAACCGTATTTTAGAAACAGTAAAAGACATAAAAGACCCTAAAATTGCTGTTCTTGGATTGGCTTTCAAAGAGGGAACTGATGATTGCAGAGAAAGTCCAGCGATGGATATTGTAGCAGAATTATTAAGACATAATGCAAAAATTAAAGCCTTTGACCCCAAAGCCATGGATGTGGCAAAAAACATTTTAGGAAATAAAATTGAATATGCACCAGATATGTACTCAGCTCTTAATGGTGCGGATGTGCTAGCAATTCTAACAGAATGGCCAGAGTTCAAAACTCTAGATTTGGATAAAGTGGCAAAACTTATGCGCACTAAGTCAATAGTAGATTGTAGAAATCTATTAAATGGACCACAAGTTATCGCAAAAAATATTTTGTATAGAGGAATTGGCAGATGAATAAACTCATACTTGTAGATTCAGATAACACAGAAATAGAAGTCAATAAAATAGATGGCTTAACCATCAAATGGTTTGGGACTAATAGTGTAGTTAGGATTCATAAAACTACCAATTTTAGAAATTGCATATTTGAAATTGGTAGTAATAACAATATTTCTATTGGGGAAAAAGGGTTCGTTAATGGACTTTATCTTAGAATGCTAGCATCTGAATCACAAGTAAAGATTGGAAATAAGTTCATCATATCAAGCGGAGAATTTATACTTGCAAACAAGCATAAAAAACAATCTATTATCATTGGGGACGATTGCTTCTTTTCATCAAAAATCGCATTCTTTACATCTGATGGACACACCATAATAGATGATATTAAAGGAAAAATATTAAATTCCCGTAATGGCACCATTGTAATAGGAAATCATGTTTGGGTGGGTTTTGGGGTATGTGTTCTAAAAAACTCAACAATTAGCGACAATAGTGTTATTGGAGCAAAAAGCCTTATAAACAAAGCATATCAAAAAAGCAATGTTTTAATTGCCGGCAACCCAGCAAAAATAATTAAGAAAAAGATAAATTGGTCAATACAAAGTCCAGAGGAATACGAAGAACAAACAAAAAATAAAGAGAGCTTATTATGATTGTAGAACCTTTCGCAAAGAAAAATAATATACCAGTAATATTTTCTGTTGATAATAACTACATGCCGTATTTATCGGTTTGTATTGATTCATTGGTAAAAAACACGTCATCTAAAAGTAATTATGACATATGGATTTTATGTCGTAATTTAAGTGCAGAGGTTCAACAAACTATAAAAGACACATACAGCAAATCTAATATATCTATTAGATTTTTGGATATGAATACCACAAAACTCTTAAATGAAAATGATTTTTTTGTAAGCAATCATGCTACCATAGCCAATTATTATAGATTATTTATTCCTAAAATATTTCACAACTACCCAAAGGTTTTATACTTAGATTGTGATATTTTGATAAATACAGATATCGCAAAACTATATAACACAGATTTGAAAGGCAAAACCCTAGGCGTAGTTAAAGATGCTTGTACATATTTTCAATCAAATTTTTGGTATAAATATTGTATAGAACAAGTAAAAATAAAACATCCATGCAACTACTTTAATTCAGGTGTTTTAGTGTGTGATATCGATAAAATGATTCAATTAAATTTGACAGATCGGTGTATGGAAAGATTAAAAGACTTCAACCCTGTCTGTTGGGACCAGTGTATTCTAAATTCAGTATTAGAAGATGATGTTTTGTACCTTGATCAAAGGTGGAATTTTCAATGGCATTGGTTGTTGCCCGAATTTGCTGACTCTCATCCACAAAAATATGTAGAAAACAGCTTCTTACAGGAATACTTAAAATCGGCAGAAAAACCCTTTATTATTCACTTTACATCACATGTAAAAGCATGGCATAGATGGCATACCGACCTAGGTAAATTATGGTGGAAACATGCCGAAAAAAGTCCGTTTTTTGATATAATATTAGAAAAAAACAAAAGCGCGGCGATAAAAGAATATTTGGATGTTCCAAAAGAAATAAAAACAAGTATTATTGTGCCTGTATATAATGTGGCAAAATATCTAAAAACTTGCTTGGATTCCTTAATAAAACAAACATTAAAAGACATCGAAATAATTTGCATTGATGATGGCTCAACAGATGGCAGTTTAGAAATTTTGGAACAATATGCAGCCAAAGACAAAAGAATTATTATTATTAAACAACCAAATAGCGGTCAAGGAACGGCTAGAAATAAAGGGTTGGAAATAGCGCGTGGCAAATACATTCAATTTTTAGATAGCGATGACTTTTATGAATTAAATTGCTGCGAAATATTGTATAAAACAATGGAAGAAACAAATGTAGATGTTACATGTTTTCAACCGTATGTTAAATATGAGGCTTATAGTTTCAGAGAAGCAGAAGACAATTCATACTTTAAGTTAAAATATGATAAATTACAGTCTATGCAACCTGATATGATTAGAAAGATTGATGTTAATTGTTGGAATAAAATTTTTAGAAAGTCTTTCCTAGATAAACATAAAATCAAATTTCCTGAAAAATTACATTTTGAGGATGTTGGCTTCTTCTGGTTCTGGACATCAAAAGCAGAAAATATATATTTTCTAAAGCAAGAACTAATGTGCTATGTAAGAAGACCAAATTCATTTGTAGCAAATATTTTTGAGAAAAAGTCCAATCACATGTTTGACCAGATACCAGTTAATGAATTGATTTATAACTGGTTAATGAAACATAATGTTTCTCAAGAATTATTATATGAATTTTTGTTATACACTTTACATAAAACAGACTGGCTACTTAGTGCATTTTATGAAAGCGATATTATTTCCAAGCGAAAAATGTTGGATGAATTATCTAGTTTTATGAAAAAACTTGCCCCTATCGCAAAAGAATTAGAAAATAAAGATAAAAAATTATATGAAGATATATTAAATTGCAATTATCACAGATTCAAAATTGCAACACAGTTAAATATACACGAATTATCCCCTGCATATAAAGACAACAATATTCCGGTTGTTTTTGCTGTAGATAAAAATTATGTTGAATACTTATCTGTTGCAATACAATCTATTGTTGATAATGCTAACAGAAAAAATAATTATGACATTGTTATATTACATCAAGATTTGTATGAATATCAACAACGCATGATGTTGGATATCATAAACGGATACACAAATATATCTATAAGATTTGTTCACATGACATCATTTATGCAAGAGTACAAATTGAGTTCTTTAATGAACATCAACCATATTACTACTGCTGCATATTTTAGATTGTTAGTAGCGAAATTATTTACATCATATAATAAGATTCTGTATTTGGATTGTGATATTATTGTGAATACCGATATTGCATTATTATACAATACCGACATCCAGGACAAAAGCGTTGCTGCAGTATTAGATACAACAATCGCATATAATTTAGATACAGTATTATTAGAAAAAGGTCTGCAAAAATACTTGAAAGAATATTTGGACGTAGATGATGTAAGCAGATATTTCAATTCTGGCGTAATAATCATAAACGTTGATAAATGGAAAAAGAACAAAATAGAAAATAAATTATTATTGCTGGCAAAGCAAAACCATAAATACTTTCATGACCAAAATGTGTTAAATTCCGCATTTCATAATGACTGTTTCATATTGCCTGCAACATGGAATTTTCAATATCATGTAAAATTTACATGGCCAAAATATCGTCTTTCCTTACCGGAGGAGTTAATAGAGCTTTATGATGACATCAAGCAAAAGCCATCTCTAGTACATTATACATCAAGTGTAAAACCTTGGAATTCTTTACATCATTCCTATGCATCTGATTGGTGGAAATACGCAAGAAAATCGCCGTTCTATGAAATTTTGCTTCGTAAAATTACGGCAAACAATACAGAGAGAACAACTCCAATAAATAAACCCACACCAAAGAAAATAAAACATAAAATATTAGTAAAAATCAAATATCACATGTATCGCTTATTGTCGCATTGCTTTAAGGGAAGACTGCACATTAAATATTTGAATAAAAAGAAAAAATATAAAGAAAAAATTAAACTAATAAAATGCAGCAAATAGGGATAACTATGATAAAATTCTTAAAAATTCTTATGATACTTGTCTTGGTTACACTACTAGGATTGATTGGATGGCTTTACTTTTACACAAAAAGTATAACTTGGCCAGAAAACATGAATTTTGGCGAATATAGACCATACATCTTAGGAACAGAAATTGACTTTTCCAAATCAGGAAATAGTGCTGAATTTGTTTCAACTGATAACGGATGGGGCGGACAAGAAAAAAAATTCAGATGTACCGTTGGGAAAAACACAACCACAAAATTGTATATCAAGAATGGTGCTAACAAAGATATGGAGCTGAAATTTGAGGCATTCGGAATATACCCAGAAGTAGAGGGTGAACGGATAATAGATGTGTATGCAAATGAAAAAAAGATAAAGACAATAACACTTGTTGAAAAAGGTATATATACAGCAAAAATCCCATCAGAGGTTATGTCAAATGACAAACTTGACCTAAGATTTTATACTTCTAATCCATATAAACATCCTGGAGGTAATAGAAAACTTGGAATGGCTGTTCATTCAATCAAAATAAGCAATGATTATGGCCTAAAAACCAAAAGAAAAATTGCTCGTTGGATAAAAAATAATCTTTTCACTCAAGACAAACTAGAAGAATATTATGTTGAACCATAAATACAAACAGATCATTTATAATAATGCATTTGTAAAAAACTATAAAAGAATGTGGCCATACATAAAACCATTCTGGTTTAGGGGGCTGATTTCACTATTATTGGCCATACCAATAGGTTCTATGGATGCACTGATTGCACTTTCCTTAAAGCCATATATGGATATGGTAATGGTTGAGAAATCTTTACAAGCATCATGGTATATTCCTGTAATTATAGTGATTTTCACTTCAATCCAAGGTGGCTTAACATACTTATCAAATTACCTTAATACATGGGTTGGAGCTAATATAACAAATCGATTAAAAATGGATTTGTATAAGAAAATGCTCGGGTTTGAAACGGAATTTTTTAACAAGAAAAATTCCGGCGACATTATCTTTATGTTTAACAATAATGCTGATTTGGCGTGCGCTGGACTATTAACAAACCTTAAAAACTTTGTTCAAAAGTTTTTCACAGCTCTTTCTTTAAGCTTTGTACTGTTTTATAATTCTTGGCAATTAGCAATTGTCTGTATAATTATTTTACTATTGGCCTTAATGCCTATGACTACTGTAAAAAAGAAAGTGAAATCTGTAATGGATAAATCCATAGCCGCAGATTCTTCTTTATTAACAGCATACAACGAAACTTATGCAGGAAATAAAACAATCATATCTTATAACTTATCAGATTATCAAAGAAGTAAATTTCAAAAGGTTTTAGATGGTGTTTTTAATCTAAAAATTAAGATGTTAAAAAGAACGCGCTGGTTGACTCCCGTAATGCATATAATATTATCTTTTGGCATAGGTTTAGCAATATGGCTAGGTTCTGTTTTAATATTAAATGGAACCATTACAAGTGGCAGTTTTGTGTCTTTTTTAACAGCACTTATTATGCTTTATACGCCAATGAAAAGCATAGGTTCCAACTATAATGCTATTTTAATGTCGTTTCTAGCAATTGAACGGGTTTTTAATATAATGGATTCAGTTCCACAGATTCAAGAAAAAAAGATGCAAAGCCTTTAACAAAGACACCACAAAAAATAGAATTTAACAATGTTTCTTTTGAGTACAAACCGAATGTACCAGTGTTAAGATCTATAAATCTGACTATAAATCGTGGAGAAACAATCGCAATAGTTGGAAACTCTGGTGGAGGAAAAAGTACCTTTATCAGTTTGTTGCCAAGGTTCTATGATGTATCCAGTGGAAATATATTTATTGATGGAATAGACATCCGTGATTATACATTAAAATCACTGAGGAATAATATAAGTGTTGTGTTTCAAGACAATTTCCTATTTGCTGGCACAATTCGCGAAAACATAATGTTAGGAAACGCTAACGCAACCCCAGAACAAGTCGATAATGCTGTTAAAATGGCATATTTGAGTGATTTCATTAAAGGACAAAAAGATGGTTTAGATACCCAAATTGGCGAAAGGGGAATTTTATTATCAGGCGGCCAAAAACAACGTATAGCAATAGCAAGAGCATTCTTAAAAGATGCACCAATTCTCATATTAGATGAAGCCACTTCCGCATTAGACAACAAATCCGAGGCTGTTGTACAAAAAGCGATTGAAAATCTAATGCATGACAAAACCGTATTCGTTGTAGCTCATCGATTATCTACAATACGACACGCATCAAAAATAGTTGTTATAAATCAAGGAGAAATCGTAGAGGTTGGCACACACGATGAGTTAATCAATATAGAGTGTGGCGCATATAAACTACTATACGATATGCAGTTTAAGGTAAAGGACAAAAACTAAAAAATCGCCCATTTGGGCGGTTTTTAATGTTTAATGAAATCAAGTAAGACGCAATGGTGCCTGAAATTAGAACTAAGATAAAGACTAAAAAGTAAATATTTCAAATCGGTTTGTGGTGTGAAAATGTATGTTTTTTGAATGACTATACGGTCAACAAGAATCATTTAAAGAGGAAAATGATAACAAGTTAGAAATCTGAAGACAAAGAAAAAAGCCCAGAAATCTGCGGAAATCTGTGGCTCGCAATTATAGACAGACTTCGAACAGAAACATATGAAGATGTAATAAATCTGACTGGGTTGCTGGATGA
>CALXLG010000002.1 GCA_944389135.1 uncultured Alphaproteobacteria bacterium | reverse complement strand
CGTGAAGAAAACTTAAAGGGTGCAGAGCAAGACCGCAAAAGCGGTAAAAAAGAACGTATCATAAGCGGACATCAAATTATTGCAGTATATGATGAAAACGGTAATTTACATGCCTTTGACCCAGGGCGTAAAGAATTAAGATATATTAAATCAGAGATTCAAGTTGGTAATATAATAAACTTTCGTTTTAATGGTGAGATTGTTCCCCATCTTATTACTGCTATTTTAACACCACAAGAATTTGCAAAAGTGAATACTTATCAGAAACTACGTGATTTATATGTTTGTGGAAGTAGTGATAAAAAAGAAGATTAAAAATAAAATCTTTTTATAAAACAAAACGACTAAAACCGCCCTTGTGGCGTTTTTTTTATTGCGCTTTTTTTCTCTGGTGCTATGCTAAGTTTTATAAGAAGGTGTTTTTATGTTACAAAAAATTGGTTCTTATGAAAATAAAAAGGGTAATGTTTATTTGTTTAAAGAAACAAATGGTTTTTCTGTCTTGATGGAAAAGGTTATTTGTGCAGGTCATTTTCGCTGTAAAGTTTTTGCAACAGAAAATTATGAAATAGCAATAGATAAATACAAAGAATGTATAGAATTATTAAATGGACGCAAACCTGTATGTATGTGTGTTTCTAATCCAAATCGTCGTCGTAGGTGCACGAATAATAATTGCCCTAAAAAGTTAGGTGGCGAAGATTATTGGATATTATTCCGTGAGACGTGTTTATATAGAACACGATAAATATTATTGTTGACAATTTGGTTTTTTAGTATTAATTTGTAGTTATAATAAATAAGGGTTTGTAAATATGAAAGAAAAGCTACAAAATCAAATTTCTGAAAATAATATAACATTAGATGCTTTTGCTGGTGAATATCGTTTAAGCAAAAGTGGCGAGGCAAAAGAAAAGCATATGTTATGTGAAGAAGCAATACATTTTGCTTTGGATGCCTTTGCTGGCGAGTATTATGATGAAAATAACTGCGTTTCTTCTGTTTCTAGAAAATTATTTGAAATTCATTCCAGATTAAAGGAAAAGTTTTCTCGTCAAAAGTAATAAAAGTAAATCGCCCGTTGGGGCGTTTTTTTATTGCCTTTATTTGTCTGTGTTATATTCTTTTATTTATGATTATGGGGCGCAGTTTCTTTTTACAAAATCCGATAGATGCCGCAAAGCGACTTGTTGGTGCTTACTTATGCTGCAGGTTGCAAGATGATTCCGTTTTTCGTGCGCGAATTTGTGAATTAGAATTATATACACAAGACGAAAAGGGCTGTCATGCATTTGGTGGAAAATGCACCGCACGAAATGACGCGATGTTTTTATCTGGTGGGCATACTTATGTTTATCTTTGTTATGGTATGTATAATATGTTGAATATAGTGCTGGGTAAAGAGGGTGTGGCGACGGCTGTTTTAATTCGTGCGTTGGAATCTAAAGGTTGTGAAGGACCAGGTAAATTAACCAAATTTCTGGGGATTACTCGTTCTGATAATAAAATAGATTTGTGTAATAGTAAAACAATGTGGATAGAGGTGCGTGATTTTGAGCCTGAAATTGTCGCAGGTAAAAGAATAGGTATAGATTATGCTGGAAAAGACGCAGAATTACCTTGGCGATTTGCTATACAAGGTAGTCCTTTTATAAGCAAGCCTATTTAATTTCAACTGCGCCCGCACGTACGATTTTTACTTCATTATCTGTTAGAATCGCGACAGTGCTTGGTGCGCCACCCATTTTTTCAAAAGCATTATCAATCACAATTATATCAGGAAATTGCTTTTGTATTTCTTCTGCTGATTGTAGTGGTGGTTGTCCAGATATATTTGCCGAAGTTGTAGCCAAACAATGCCCGTCAATTACAGAACAAAGTTCTTGAAAGGGTCTGTATTTCGGAACGCGCACACCCCCAAAAGACATAGAATCTGTGTCTTTAACCGGAACACCAATAGTCAAAGCCCCTGGCCAATATTTTTGCGCCAGTTCAAAAGCTTTTTCAGGATAATCTTTCATATATTGCTTTATATGTTCAAAGCTATCAGACATTATTATCAAGTGTTTTTCTTTTGGACGTTGCTTTAGTTCAAAAATAGCGTCTGCCCCCGCACGTGTCGGCAGCGCGCCAAGTCCCCAGACAGTATCTGTTGGAAAAGCAATAACGCCACCACTTAATAAATGTTCATTTAATTTTTTTATAAAGTCTGGATTTTTTAACTCTGTCATAGTGAAAAAAGTATAAACGATAAATATTATCTGTAAAGTTAAAATTTTATTTGTTTTTATGATTTTTTCTTGCATTTTTTATTGTTTTACCGCAGAATTTCTACGCATTTTTAATTCAAAGGAGAAACCATGAGTAATAAATGGGTATATACTTTCGGCAACGGTAACGCTGAAGGTAAAGCAGATATGAGAAATCTGCTTGGTGGTAAAGGTGCAAACTTAGCTGAAATGAATTTAGTTGGCTTGCCTGTTCCTGCTGGTTTTACAGTAACTACAGAAGTTTGTACGTATTATTATGATAATAATCAAACTTATCCAGAAGATTTAATGGATCAGGTTCGTGCAGGTGTTGCGCATATTGAAAAAATTATGGGCAAAAAATTTGCAGATATGGAAAACCCATTGTTGGTTTCTGTTCGTTCTGGTGCACGCGTTTCTATGCCAGGTATGATGGATACAGTTTTGAATTTGGGCTTGAACGATGAAACTGTTAAAGCTTTGGCAAAACATTCTGGTAATGAACGCTTTGCATACGATTCTTATCGTCGCTTTATTATGATGTTCTCTGACGTTGTATTGGGTGCAGACATTGATTTGTTTGAACATACTTTGGAACGTATGAAGGAAGACAAGGGATATAAAGTAGATACAGAATTAACGGCTGATGACTTGAAAGAATTGGTAGAAAAGTTCAAAGAAATCGGTGTTAAGATTGGCAAAGTATTCCCACAAGATCCTTGGGAACAGTTGAAGTTAGGTATCGGCGCGGTATTTGGCAGCTGGATGTCTAAGAAAGCAATAACTTATCGTAAATTGAATAATATTCCAGGTGATTGGGGTACTGCAGTAAACGTTCAGGCGATGGTATTCGGTAATTCTGGTGATGATTCTGCAACTGGTGTTTGCTTCAGCCGTGACCCTGCAACTGGTGAAAATAAATACTATGGTGAATACTTGATTAATGCACAGGGTGAAGACGTTGTTGCAGGTATTCGCACACCACAGCCTATGAGCAAAGATGATTCTGGTCGTTTGTCTTTGGAAGAAGCAATGCCAGAAGTTTATAAAGAATTGTGTGATGTTCGTGAAAAGCTGGAAAAGCACTACAAAGACATGCAGGATATGGAATTCACAATTGAACATGGTAAATTGTGGATGTTGCAGTGCCGTAACGGTAAACGTACTGCAGCAGCGGCTGTTCGTATGGCTGTTGAAATGGTAGAAGAAGGCTTGCTGACAAAAGAAGAAGCAATTCTTCGCGTTGGTGCAGACCAATTAGACCACTTGTTGCATCCTATGTTGGATCCAAAGGCAGAAAAGAAAGTTATCGCGACTGGTTTACCAGCATCCCCAGGTGCTGCGGTTGGTCAGGCTGTATTTAATGCAGAAGACGCAGAAAAGTGGGCTAAAGAAGGCAAGAAAGTAATGCTTATCCGTGTTGAAACATCTCCAGAAGATATTGCGGGTATGAATGCAGCTCAGGGTGTTATTACAGCACGTGGTGGTATGACTTCTCATGCGGCTGTTGTTGCACGTGGTATGGGAACGCCTTGCGTATCTGGTTCACCTGATATCAAGATTGATTATGAATCAAAGACCATGAAGACAACTGGTGGTGCAGTAATCAAAGAAGGCGATTGGGTTTCTATTGACGGAGCAAAAGGTCAGATTATCGAAGGTCAAGTTCCAACTGTATCTGTAGAATTAACAGGTAACTTTGGTACATTGATGAAATGGGTTGATGAAATCAAAGATTTGACAGTTAAAGCAAATGCTGAAACACCAAAAGACGCAAAACAAGCGCGTGATTTTGGTGCCGAAGGTATTGGTTTGGCTCGTACAGAACATATGTTCTTTGACCCAAGTCGTATTCAGGATATGAGAGAAATGATTTTAGCAGATGATGTAGACGGCAGACGTGCTGCATTGGCGAAATTGTTGCCTTATCAGAAAGCTGACTTCGTAGAATTGTTCAAGATTATGGACGGTCTGCCAGTTACAATTCGTTTGATTGACCCACCGCTTCATGAATTCTTGCCACATACAGAAGAAGATATCAAAGACTTGGCACAGCATATTGGTAAATCTGTTGAATTCGTAAAGGCTCGTTCAGAAGCACTGCGTGAACAGAATCCAATGTTAGGACATCGTGGTTGCAGATTAGCAATTACATATCCTGAAATTTGTGAAATGCAAACACGTGCAATCTTGTCAGCTGCGCTGGAATGCAAGAACGCAGGTGTGCGCGTATTCCCAGAAATTGAAGTTCCATTGGTAGGTTCAAAGAAAGAAGTTGATATCGTTAAAGCGGTTATTGACGCAACTGCAAATTCCTTGTTTGCAGAAACGGGTGACAGCGTTGAATATACAGTTGGTTCAATGATTGAATTGCCACGTGCTGCAGTATTAGCAGATGAAATCGCACAAAGCTGTGAATTCTTTGAATTCGGAACAAACGATTTGACTCAGACAACTTTGGGTATGTCACGTGACGATACTGGTAAAATCTTGGATGAATACCGTGCACGTGGTGTGTATGTTGCAGACCCATTTGCATCTGTTGATCAAGAAGGTGTTGGTATCTTGATTAAAGACGCGGTTGAAAAAGCACGTAAGACAAAGGGTCAAAATATACATCTTGGTGTATGTGGTGAACATGGTGGTGATCCAGAATCTATCACGTTCTTCCACAAGGTTGGCTTTAACTCTGTATCATGCAGTCCATTCCGTGTGCCAATCGCACGTTTGGCGGCCGCACAAGCAGCAGTTAAATTCCCAAGAAACAAATAAATACGGGAAAAATAAAACCGCCCTTGGTATGGGCGGTTTTTTTAATTTTTGTTTAAAAACTATAATTTATAGCAAGGCCTGTATAATTAAAACCACGATTTATTTCTGTAAAATCGCCGTTTGAAAAATGAAGTGTAAAAAATTCTGCGCGCCAATGGTCCGTTATGTTTTTTCCGATGAAAAACTTTTCACCAAATACAAGACGGCTTTCCACATATCTATCACGTGAATCGCGCATATAAGGACCGATGCCAACGCCCAGATAAAACCCGTTCCAGTTTATAATAGCAACATCCCAAGAAATGCCAATTGCCATAAAAGATAGACCTTTGTCATGATTATATCCAAAGTTTTGAACATAGCTTAGATTTATTCTGGACGGCAGGCGAAATAATTCTGAAGGTTGGCTATATTGTAGCATAAGCATAGTCATTGGTTCAAAGTCCCACATAAAAGGGTCGACCAACTTGAATAAAGAACCGCTGCCTGTACCTTGTCCGGCATATAGGGTGATAGAATTTTGAGTGTCTTTTGCAAACATCGGGTTATTTGCAAACGCCGTTTCGGAAGAAAGTATCGCGGTTAAAATCAAAAATATTTTTTTCATAGCGAGAACATTATACACTAATAGAGAATAATAAGAAATAATAAAAAATTCCGTATTTACAGAACGTGGCAAAAATGTTATAATTAAACAAACTAGATGCATAGTATTTATATGACTATGTTATCAAACAGCGGGTTTTCCGGGCTTTTCCGGAACACAGGAGAGTATTTATGAAAAGTCGTAATGTAGCAGATTTCTGTAAAGATGCGATGGGCACAGTGTTTTTACTGGCGGGTGCGTTTTTCGTTTGTTCTACGTTTTTATCAATAAGGGCAGTGTTTGCAGATCCAATTGCCCCTATCGCGCAGAATGCGGTCGCAACGCCACAGGCAACACGTGCTGGAACCAGCAGTACGCGTTCATCATCACGTCCCGCAACATCCAGAACAAATACTAATATAGTATCTCGCGGTACGACTGCAACGACTGTTACGACAACACCAAGTGCGGCTACACCTGCACGTAGTGTTACATCACGTGCAACTGTATCGCGCGGTGCAACAACACCAACGGTTTCAAGGGGAACAGTTGCTGGTACTACAACAACAGCAACGGCGCGTCCAAGTACAACAGTTTCTCGTGGAACGGCGGCAACAACAGGGACTACTTCTCGTAGTGTTGTTTCAAGAAATGCGACAAATACTGCTTCACGTGTTGCCGTAAATAATAATAGAAATGTTATTTCTCGTGCAACCACGACATCTGGTACGACACCATCACGTGTATCTTTACAGGGCAGTGCAATACGTGGCAGTAAATCTAGCAATACATATACATATTTATCAAATGCGCTTTATACAGGGAATTATTCAAATATAATTGATTCAACGACGGGTTTAATTTCAGCCGAGGCGTATAATAACTGTATGGAATCATATTATGCCTGTATGGACGAAATTTGTACAGCTCGTAATGCGGCCCAACGCCGTTGCGCATGCGCTGGTCGTGTAAAAGCGTTTGCAGAAGCCGAGGCTGCATTGGAAACAGCAAATGAAGAATTAATCAAGGTTTCTGGCGAGCTTGCGTTGTTGATTGCAACCAAAGGTAAAGATGTAAGTTCTGCATTCCAATTAACAGACGCAGAAAAAGTTATGAACTGCGTGTCTTGGCAAGAAACTGTAAGTAAATCTGGTGAGAGTTCTGAAGATGCTGTAAAGTGGTGTAAAGATCACGGAATTTATGATGGAGAAGGCAATGGCAAAGCCCCTTGTACAAAGCCGGATTATTGTAGTACAGAAGGTAATAATTTCGGGTTTGATGTCAGCAGCTTAGAAGGCGGAAGTAGTGATATTTTAGCGTCTTTGCAGGCGTGGGCAGATGCAAAAGAAAACACTATAACTATTTTAACGAATAATGATAAGGAAGTAGAGAAGTCTTTGCAAAATTTAGTAGGAAATGTAAGTAATATAACGGGTATCAGTACAGACGCTTTTGGGACTGATGGCGAATTACAAGATTCTTTGGCGGAAACATGGGGGTACGAATTATTTCAATATGCACATAATAATGTTTGTAACCGTGTCTTAGATTCTTGCTTTAATGGTATATATGAGGCGTGCGGAACACCACCATCAGACGGGCGCAAGTGTGGTAATGGTCAAACACAATGCCCATATAATTATAATTCTTATATTAAAGTAGATAATTCAGGTACGTATGATTTAGATTTTATTGAACCGAACACAGGTTATACTGCATCTAACTCTGCGACTTGCTTTGGATATACGTCAGCGTCAGGTGATCCTTATGCCAGTTTGCGTGTTCCAGTTGCAGATGCGCGTCGCAGTATTATGCAAAAGTATGCGTTGGATGCGAATGCAGACTGTGATGCCTATGGTGAACAATTGCGTACACAGGCGCAGAATATTGGATATCAGAAAGTTGCAGCGCAACAGGCTTTACAGCAAAAACGTTTAGAGTTTGCAATGGAAGAAGAAGAAACAACGCTTAGTGATGCAATCGCAGCCGGTACGAACTTTAATGAATGCTTAAGTGAAATATTAGATTGTTATGAAACGCAAGAAGAAAGTCAAGAAAATTGGTCTGATTCACGTATCAGAACATACTGTGCTCAAATTTCAAACGTTCCACATTGTTATGAAACGATGATATGTAATCCTTCTACGGCACAGTTTAAGGCGGTCATTGACGTCGCAGATAGCGCAACTTGCTTGAACAGTCAGGATTATAAAAAGAATACATGTAGAAATATCGTTACATTAAACGAAATCTTAAATGGTGCACATTCTAATCCAACAAGCATATTGCCTGAACAGACAGGTAATTCCGCAGCTATGCGTGAACAGTGCTTAAGAGATAATGGTGTAGAAGATATCCGTACATGGAGCTCTTCACAAAGCGGAACAACAAGATGTACCATTAATGAAATCGTTGCTGTTGATAAAAACGGTAAGACCGGTGTCAAAGACAGCAGTGGAACATGTATCTTAACAGCGTGTAATTCTGGTTATAGTCTAGTAGACGGAAAATGTGTTGCAAATGCTACAGATTGTACAACACAGATAGAAAACGCGGAATCTGCCACAATGACGTTGTCTGGCGGTGTATGGGGACCGTGTACATTGGTTTCTTGCAAAACCAATTATGTAAAAACGGGTAATGAATGTATCCCTGCAACACAGGCTTGTCATAAAGATACCTTGACATTGAATCATGCTACGGCTGGAACACAGACATGGAATGGTTCAAGTTGGGGCGATTGTGTGTTTACGGGTTGCGAGGCAGGGTATACCTTGGAATCTGGTAAATGTATAAAAGATAGCGAAGATAGCGAAGGTTAATTCTCTACTGTGTAATTAGGGCCGCCCAAACGGGCGGTTCTTTTGTTTCGTTTTTTGTAAGAATTTTTTATTTTGTAGAAAATATTGTGCAAAAAGCTTGACTTTTTGTTAAAAAATGTTATTTTTGTAGAAACTTTTGAACAAAATAGAACAAGAACATTAGCAAAGAGAAAGAAAATGAGCAATTTTGCAATCTTTCAAACCGGTGGCAAGCAATATCGCGTTCAGGCGGGGGATATTGTAAAGGTTGAAAAACTGAATGCCGAAGGTAAAGTTGAATTTGACCAAGTATTAATGGTTGGTGACAAAGTTGGTACGCCTTTCGTTGAAGGTGCCAAGGTTGTTGCAGAGGTTTTAGAACAGAAACGTACTGATAAAGTTTTGGTTTTCAAGAAAAAGCGTCGTCAGAATTATCGTCGTACGCACGGTCATCGTCAGTATATTACTGTTTTGAAGATAACGGAAATCAAAGGTTAATTTCTGGTGTATAAATCAGAATAATCAGAAATTAAAGGAGTTTAATTATGGCACATAAGAAAGCAGGTACATCAACCGCCAACGGACGCGACTCTGCAGGACGCAGATTAGGCGTTAAAAAATCTGGTGGCAGTCGTGTAATTCCAGGTAATATCATTATCCGTCAACGCGGTACATCTGTACATCCAGGTGCAAACGTTGGTATGGGTAAAGATCATACAATCTTTGCAAAGATTGCAGGTATTGTTAAGTTCAAAAAAGGCTTGGGTGACAGAAAGACAGTTTCTGTTGTTCCAGAAGATGCCGAATAAAGATAAAGGCGCCCGATGGGCGCTTTTATTTTTTTGTTGTTTTTATAAAAATCGTCTTTTCTGATTTAATATGTTGTGATATAATAAATGAAAAGATGAGAAAGCTTTCACTTTGTTTTTTCTTAATGGCTTTTTTTACGCCGTTTGCATTAGCTGACGGCAGTACGACTATTTCGCGTGTAATTCCATCCAGTTCTTCATCAGAAGATACGACAGTTAGTTCACGTACAACTGGGGCCGTGTCGCGTAATGCAGTGGCATCACGCACCACAACAGATACCGCATCGCGTACAACAACAGATACGACCGCACGTACGGTTGCAGCGCGCAATACTACGGCAGATACTGCAGAAGCAGAAGTTTCACAAGATACCGTTGTGCGCAGTGGTTCACGTGTTATAAATTTAGGGGAAACGGGTGCGCAATCAACAACGCGCGGAACGGGAACGACTGTAAAAACTGGTGGGACAGTTTCACGTTCTGTTAATGTGTCAACAACAAACACTGCACGTGAAAATTTAGAGGCAACGGTTAATACTGTTGGGCGTAATGCGCGTGTAAGTGCAGCAAGTATAAATAATGACCCAACGGTTCGTCGTGCGGGTGTAACGCTTCGTCCTTCAACGGCAGAGGTTGGTGGTCGTGCAACTATTGCAGGGACTGATGTTCAGACAGGTTCTAATATTGCCAGCGAAGCGCGTGCGGTTCAATCACGTGCAACAACATCTGCAGATAGTACTGTAACAGCAGAAACAATTGCCGAAGCGCAAAGCAGGTTGGAACAGACAACGTCATTAAATCAATCTTGTCAAGAACAGTATAATACATGTATGGATCAGTTCTGCTCTGTAATTGATTCTAATCAAAAGCGTTGTTCTTGCTCTGCGAATTTATCTAACTATGCCAAGGTAGAAGAAGCGGTAAAAGATGCAAATACTCAGTTAAACGAGGTTGCACAACGTATTCGTTATGTTGGACTATCTGCTGATGAAATTCGCGCTATTATGAATGCGACAGAGGCAGAAGAAGCATTATCTGGCACAACGGACAATACAGAAACACGTAATATGCTGGAAGAAATTGAAGATTTAATTCGTGATCCAGCCAGCAGTACTTCTTATTCATCATCCAGTACTTCGATTGGTTTGGATATGAATTTAGACTTTTCGTCTAACAGTGCAGATTTGTTTAATTTAGATTTCTTGAATACTGGAACAACAAGTTTTTCTAACTTGCGTGGTTCTAGTTTATATAACGCCGCAAAGCAGCGTTGCAATGCTGTTTTAACTAAGTGTAAAGCGGCGGGTGCAGACACAGATTTAATAACAGGTAATTATGATTTAGCAATTGATAAAGATTGTATTGCATATGAACAAGGTCTGACCAAGATGAATGAAACATTGGTTTCAAATGTTCGTAGTGCAAATTTAATGTTACAAAAAGCGCGTCTGGCGGTATTGCAGAACAAAAATCAATATGATGCCAAGGGATGTATTGCTGCACTAGAGACTTGTATGACAGATGATATGGTCTGTGGCAGTGATTATACAAAATGTCTGGACCCAACCAAGCGTTATATTGATGAAAATGGTGAAGTTATATTAGGGCAAGATATCACGGATATTACAGACTTTATGCAGAATTATAATAATGCTGAAATAAATTCCACATTCTTATCGGATGCCTATAATGTAAGCATGGATACAGATACTTGTGGTGATGGTGATGGTAATAATGGGTCTTGCAATGTAAAATATTTGCTGCAGAAGATTGGTACCAAGCAAGAAGTGACAGATGAAGGTTTATGTCGTGCTGTTTTAGATAAATGTCAGAGCTATACATATGATTCAAACGGTAATTATAAACCGTATAATGATATCGTTGTTAATTATGTTCAGCGTGCAATGGTTAATATCCAAGCACAGCAACGTCAAATTATTTCAGACTATGCATCAAATTGTATGGTTGATATTGCAACATGCTATAACCAACAGGTTACACAGGTTAATTCGTGGTCCAGCAGTGCAAGCATAAGTGGTATTTATAATGTTATGCGTGGTGCATGCCGAAACGTTGCGTTAACATGCGCATATGCAGTATTTGCTGCGGATACAGGAGAAGGCGGTAGTTGCCCAGAGAACAACCCAGATAAATGTATACAAAGTATTTCAAATATCTTCTATCAGTCGTTGCTATGCCCAGATAATTCTACGTATGAGGAGAAATCAAAAAGTGAAAATCAAGGAGAGGCAAGCAAATATGTAAATGAGTATTGTAAATGTAATGATAATTATGAACCGTGGGGAACGCAATGTCTTATAAAATGTGATTCTACAACTTCAACAAGAAATCAAACAACAGGTTCTTGTGTTTGTAAGGAAAATTATACCATGAAGAATGGTGTATGCGTATTAAACGAGTAGGAGCAAATAAAAAAGTTCGCATAATGCGAACTTTTTTATTTATGCCAATAATTTTTCCATAAATTCGTTATGTATTGCGATTTCTTCTGCTGGTGCAGGAAAGGTTCTATGTGGAAAATTTGCGCCTATCTTTGGATGCTTTAAGAACGCTTCGTGTTGCTGGGCAATTATTTCACTGACGTCTGGTGCAGGTGCTGTGTTTTCAAGTTCTTTATAAACCTTGGCTAAAATTTCTGCGTCAATTAACGCGCCGTGCGCATCTGCACGTGCAGTCAGTGATATTCCATACCATTTTGCCAGTGCGTCCAAAGAATAACTCTTTGGTCCAAAAACACGATTTCTGGCAATAACAATAGAGTCCAGCTGTTGTTCACGTGGAATCTGTGGCAAGCCAAGTTGTGCCAGTTCGTAATTCATAAAAGGAAAGTCAAAGTCTGAACCATTGTGTGCAACAATCGGGCTGTCACCAATGAATTCTAAAAACTTTGGTGCAACAACCGCCATTTTAGGTTTGTCTTCTAGGAATGCATTTGAAATCTTATGAACCATATACGAATCGGGTGGAATTATTTTACCGTCTGGATTTATATATTCATGAAAAGTGTTATCTGTTATTGTCCCGTCTATCATTTCAACTGCGCCAATTTCAATACAACGGTCACCACGAGTATACTCAAGCCCAGTTGTTTCAATATCAAAACAGATTACGCGTTTCATATCCCTTCCTTGTAAAATATGTTTTTGATAACTAAGTTTTGTGTATTATAATGAACTGGTGAATTTAATGCTAGAAAATCTTAACGAAGAACAAAAAAAAGCAGTCGAAACGACGAATGGGGCTTTGTTGGTATTGGCAGGTGCAGGTACTGGTAAAACACGCGTTCTGACGACTAGAATTGCTTATATCTTAAACCGTGGTCTTGCACAACCTTGGCAAGTATTGGCGTTAACTTTTACTAACAAGGCCGCGAACGAAATGAAAAACAGACTTGCGGCGTTTGCACTTGATGGTGGTGGTTGGTATGCGGGTGATATTTGGTGTGGGACGTTTCATTCTATGTGCTTGCGTATTTTGCGTGCAAATTCCGCAGCGCTTGGGTTGAGACGCGATTTTATTATATATGGCGAAGACGAACAAAAAGCTGTATTAAAATCTGTTTTTGCCAAGATGAATTTAGATGTCAAAGATTTTAATCCGTCTGATTGGGTTGAAAGAATATCATCAATTAAAGATAAAGGACTGGGGGCGGATAAGAATATTTCAGAAATAAGCCACCGAATACTTGATGCGTATAATGCGGAATTGTCGCGTTTAGGTGCGGTTGATTTTGGTGATATAATACTAAAGGTCTTGGAACTATTTAATTCTTATCCTGATATTTTAGATAGATATCAAAAACAGTTTAGATACGTTATGGTCGATGAATTCCAAGATGTAAATAATGCTCAAATGGATTTCTTGAAATTTATTATGCCACCAGAACCTGAGCTGAGAAAAAATCGTTTTTTATTATGTGTTGGTGATGATGACCAGTCTATTTATTCTTGGCGCGGTGCGGAAATAAAGCACATACTTAATTTTGAAAAGTATTATGGTAATGCGAAAATTATAATTGATACTAACTATAGAAGTACCGGTAATATATTAGGTGCAGCAAATTCTTTGATTGCTCATAATCAGAACAGGTATGTAAAGGAATTAAAGCCGTGTCCAGATAATGGTGCAGGTGAACCTGTATATGTTTTGACTTTACCGTCTGATTGGGACGAAGTTCGTATAATTGCGGATGCAATTATGCGTAAAGACGAAAAAGAACCTTATTCTAATTATGCGATATTAATTCGTGCAGGCAGTTTGTCGCGTATGTTTGAAGAAGAATTTACGGCTCGTAAAATTCCGTTTAAATTAATAGGGGCGCAAAAGTTCTATGACAGAATGGAAATACGTGACGTAATTGCTTATTTGCGGTTGCTGGTATATCCGTTTGATGATATGTCTTTCCTGCGCGTAATTGGTAAGCCAAGACGTGGCTTTGGTACGTCTGCAATTGCAAAATTGCGCTTGGCGGGGTCTAACCTTATGGAAGGGCTAAAGAAAGCGGCGCTTTCTGGAAAGCAACGTGCAGCTGCAGACGAATTTTTATCTGCATTTGATTTTGATTGGGAAAATATGAAGTCAACAGATGCGGTACAAAAATTATTAGATGCATCGGGCTATATAAAAATGTGGCGTGAATCAAAAGACGTAGATGCATCAGATAGATTGGATAATATAAAAGAATTAATTACAAACGTTATCGCAAAATATGATTCTTTGCCAGAATTCTTAGAGCATGCAGCCTTAATGATTGCCGATGATAATGATTCTGATGATGCGGGCAGCATTCCAGATACAGTAAGTATAATGACGATTCATGCGGCCAAGGGGTTAGAGTTTGATACAGTATTTCTGCCTGCGTGGGAAGAAGGAATTTTCCCAAATGAAAAGTCTGTAAATGAAGGGGGTATAGAAGAAGAGCGCAGATTAGCGTATGTTGCGATAACACGTGCACGCAGGCGTGCAATCATTACAAACGCTATGTCACGTATGGTGTTTGGTCAGCGACAATATAACTCACCCAGTCGGTTTATAACAGAAATGGATAATCGTTATTTAGATTTTCAGGGTGGGGCGCCTCGTGCTTATACAAATATGCGAATGCCAACATCTTATCAATCTAAGCCTGTGGCGCGAAAAAAAGAAAATATTTCGGCAGTAGGCAAGTTGGTTAACCACACTGAAATGGGGCGCGGTGTTGTAATTGAAGAAAACGAAAATATTTTAACGGTTGCTTTTCGTGCAAAAGGAATAAAAAAAGTTGCACGTGAATTCTTAGAGTTTATAGATTAAACTCATTAAGATTTTTTAAATATATCTATAATTTTTTTGCCGTATCCAGTTGTGGAATTTATGATTTTCTTTACTTGATTGCCAAATTCTGTTCCAAAACTGCTATTTATGCTGCCACCCAAATTCTTTGCAATTTCACTGGCGCGATTTGCAAAGTATGCAGCCAAGCAACCTGTTAATAAGGTTGGTATAAAGCCTGTGTTATCCAGCGTTGGTACTTGGGCTGCTAGGTTAGTGCTGACGGTACCAGATAATAATGCGGCGCATAAAGCAATTACTATAGACAATGATACGAAATAGATTGCGGCGTTTATAAATCTTTGAATTTGTTTAGATAAAGATTCTGTGTTAAATACACCCAAGAAGCCGTTAAATATATCGCCTGCAATGCCTTTATAAGATGTCTTGGCGATTGTTTCTGCAATTGCTGTAAACGGTAACATTAATACAGCCAAGAATAAGTCCATAACTACACCCAATGCAATCAATGCATATTTCCATATGTTATAAACAAATATGCCTATAAATATTACCCCGACAAGTACTGTAAATGCACTGTTTCCAATACCAGCAATAACCCATTGCCAACCTGCTGCAACTGCTGTAGAGAAGAAACCTGATAATCTTGTTGGTACACATAATATATCTGCTGCTGCATTTGCGTCTATCAGCATTCTGGCAGAAGTGTGTGCAGCTGCGTATTCACGAATCGCAGCGCATGTATCTGGTATTTCTGCACCAGCAGAATTTGCAACCGCATTAAGAATTAAATCAGATATATAAGAACCAACACTAATTATTGGTCCCATAACCCACATAAATACTTCGGCAGGTCCTTGGATAAGTATAATTATCCATATTGCAAGTATTGCGCCTTTCTTTACTAAGTTTTCGCCCAGTTCCATTGCGCTGGAGCCTTTTGTCATCATATTATAAGCTTCGAACATTACCCAGAATATGTATGCAATAATCATAAATATTATCGCAAAGCGTACCAACGAGTTATCAAGTACATCACCAACCAAAGACAGGGCGTTCATAAATGCAAGACCGACTTTGGCTTCTATCGGTACATAGTCTTTTACAAGTTGTTTTGCCTGGGCTTCGGATTGAAAAGTGCTTATATCGTTTCGCAAGTTATTTTGAAACAGTTGTATGTTTGATTCTGTTGCCCATGTACCATGGTCGCCAATTTCTGCCATTGGTAAATTGGTTGCACTGTATGCAGGTACGATTAACAAGCATGCAGTTATGCATATAATTATTTTAGAAAAAATCCACTTACATAATTTCATAACTATTTTTTACCTAATGCTTGTGATACCTTTTCAAATAATTGTTGTGGTGCGTTCCATATCTTTTTACCAAGGTCTTTGGTCCAGCCACCAAAGTCAAATTGTTCTTTGCTATCTTTGCCAAGAATTTCATCAACTTTTGGTTTGATGACATAGAAGTACATAAAGAATAACCCCATCATTAATAGCAAGAAGCTCCACCCGTCTGCCATAAAGTCAAAAGCACCAGGGTATTTTCTTTCTACTTCTGCTTTGCGTGCGGTAAAGCAAGATTTGAATTTATCCGCATTCATTTCACCGTCCGTCAGGGCAACTTTTTCGCACTGTGAAAATACGTTCATTACAGACAGTGTTTGTGCATCAGGGTTTTCTACTTGTTGCCCCATCATTGGTGGTAATACTGCGCTGTATCCGTCATTAGGACCTGGAAAATACTCGTCAGCGGCGAAAGAAACAGTTGCATATATAATTAATGTTTTTAGTGTTATGCCAACGATTTGTATTGCGCTTTTTACCAGCATGTTAATAGCATTTTTTACGACGCCAGCGGCTAAACTCCACGTTTGTTCAAAAGCCGCCGCTGCAAGCAATAGTGGTAAGAATATTATTAAAAATACTAATTTGAAAACAACGGACAAAACTTGAAAAACTAAATCAAAACCAATTAGTAAAAACATTATTACCAGCGTAATTCCTGCCAGCCATGTCATCAATCCGCCACCAAGCCCCAACCACGCATAGTTCATCAGCGAGAAGCCACCCGCTGCACCTGCCAGCATAACGCTGTTTATATTTCCCATAACGCACATAAATGGTTGTAGTATTGGATTTAATATGTCATTGTCTGTTTCAACAGTGCTTAACGCCCCACAAGTCGCAGCATCAGAAACACCAGTTGCTGCCATTGAAAGTTCTGCACCAACGAAAAGAACCGGTGTAATAGTTATACTTGAAACTGTTTTTAATGCGGCTGTTCCGCCCATACCCAGCATTCCCATCATTGCACCAACAATTAATACACGTGCACCTTGGCGCCAGACCTTATCAAACCAGGCCTTGAATTCTAACTTTTTTTCTTTCTCGTCAAGGCTGGTTGTTTGTTTGGCTGCATCAAATAAATATTTTGCGGTATATATGAACAAGAAAAGCCCAAACCCCAACGCCATTAAAATCCAGATGTTATCAAGCATAGCTGTCCAAAAAAGCTCGGCCGCATTACCGATAACAGCAAATAGTTCTGATATATACCCACACATAAAACAGCCATTAACATTGGCAACATTTCCGTCTGTTGCCCCGACAGCCGTCATAAAATTATCCATGCTTGTATAAGTTAATGCAGCCCCACTGATAGAAGATGACAGGTACCATATGCCAATACCCAACGCAATTGCGCCCATAACCAGTCGGATAAGAAGAGCTATCAGTTTTGCTTTCATTTACTTTTTTCTTTTGTTCCTGCTTCGTCTTTTTTATCGCCACCGCTTATTATTGTTGAACCGATTTTCTTTGCCGTATCTATGATATTTGTTGTCAGCTTCATCGCGTCATTTGCCAACTGCTCACTTAATTGCTTTTCTTCTGATACACCGAAAGTTTCTAGTACCATAGATGTAACTTTCGGTATTTGCCCATAAATGAAGTTTAACACATAAACCAGAATTATACATCCAACAAGAGTCATACTTGCCAAATTTTCAGAAGATAAATCTGACGCAAATATTTCACCGCTTGTTATTAGTGTCATAATTTCATCGGCAGATTGACCCGGGGCCGAGAAAAATTTTGCAATTATTACCATTATAACAGTGTATGTCAAAACGGCTGCGGCTAAAGTAATTATAGCATTAATTAATGTCTTAAACTGGTCGGTCCCGACTTTTTTACCAAGTGATGTAATCCATGCGGGTGCGTTTGAACCCTTGAAAGCAACCAGTATTAAAGATAGCGGGAAGAAAAACGCAAAGAAAGTCATCGCAATAATAATATCTGCAAAATAAAAGCAAAAGCGCAAGAAAAACTTAAAGAAGCCATATGCAATATATAAACCAATAAAGAATAATATAATGTGCTTTATTAATGCACCAATTCCAAGAAGTGCTTCAATAGAAAAAGCTTTGTCCATAACCGCAATACCTAGTTTTATATATGATTGGAATTGGGTAATTGTTGTCTTCATCAGCATTATGATATTGTTGCGTAATTCAGGGCGATAAAAACCAGTGTCTGACATTTCCATTGGTTCATAGGTAACTTTTTCGTTTACAATTTCATTGTCTGTTTGCACCATGCTTTGTGTATAAATTAGTGCTATATTTGCGACAGGTTCAAAAGTAACAGTTGTTACAAATCTTGGCAGGTACACACCCATACCCAAGAAAGTAAGTGCCACCAAAGAATTTATAATTACGGGTTTAATAGATTTTTGATAAAACGGGTCGCCACCGGCACCTTCTTTCATATTTTTCCAAACGGCATTTAATACAAAGAAAGCAAACAGAACACAGAATAATATCGCACAGAATATTGCAAATTGGTTATAAACAGCAGCTGCTGCATCAGATACAATCTGAAACAGGCGGTCAAATATAGGACAGCCCCAACACTGAATGCCTTTGTCTATTAAAGGGTTAATTAAGTTATTCATTTTTTCTTTTTAATCCAACCTATCGCAGTGCTTACTTTTTTACCCCAGTCTTTAGAATTTTTCCATACGGTATTGGTATCGTTCTTTACTTTGTTATATAAATTATCCATACCCTTGCCAACATAACTATCAAGTTTTTCGCGTGTCATATTAAATATACTGAACATCAAGTAAAAGGTTAGTATGGATGATAGCCATAGTATAGAATGTTCTCCAAAACCCATTGCGCTGTTTGTAATTTGCGGAACATTTGAAGCTGCGCTGCCGCCAGCCGCAACGACAAAAACAGATGAGCTCCATTGAAATAAAGATTTTACTATCGCAATATTTACGCAAAGTATAAAAGCACATGCAATCATTGTTATAATTAATTGTTGTAGTGCTTTTGTAATTCCGGAAAAAGCGGGCCATATATCAAACCATTTATCACTGGGTTTGGCAACATATACCAAGACCTGGAACGGATATAAAATTAGTGCCATACCAAAGTTAAAGATTGCTTGGATGATTAATAGTGCCATAAATAAATTACTGGATACGAAAGTTGATACTAAAAATATTCCAGTTATTACATTAAGAAAATTTTCACCACCGTGTGGAACCAGTGTTATTAAACCACGCAGACCGCGTGCGATAAAATCAAACCCTTTTTTAATAATTTGATTATTTGCATTAGATATATCGGCAACAGGTTGCACCATAAATTCACAACTAGATTTAGATATCCAGCCTTTTTCAATGATAGATTCTGGGCATTCTATTTTTTCTGCTTTGATTCCTGCTTCATTTATACTGCTTGTGATACTTTCAGTATATATTGCACCAAATTGTAAAAATGGATTTACAAGCCACTCTGTTAAATATACGGGTTTTAATTGCAGTAATACAACAGCTGCGATTATTGCACGAATTGTGGGTTTAAGCATATTGTTTGCAATCGTCATTGCATCTGCTTTTCCGTCTGCCATTTCCCCACCACCAGAAAAGCCAAAGAAAGAAACCCACATCTTTGGGAAATACATTTTTATCAGGTATAAAGACAGTGATATGGCAAGAAATCCCCAAACAAGAATATAAATTATGCCATTCCCATTTCCGACAAAAAATTCATAACCGCCCGTTGCAACCGCCATGAACGCATCTAAGATGTTCGGAATAAATGGTGCCAAGTTTAATGCGTCAATAAGATTAGCGTTTGCGGTGGCAGGCGATAAAAATAATGCAAAAACAGTCAACGCGAATAAGACGCGTTTTAGCACACTAAAAACGGACGATTTTAATAAAATCATTCTCTCTTTATTATTTTATCTTTTCAATTATATCACATTTATTGCAAAATATGGTATACTTAAAACGATGAACAGGTTAAAAAAGTTTTGGATTGTCTTTTTATCTTTCTTGCCGTTTTCGGCAGGTGCTGCATCACCGTTTGTCGTTGGCGCAATTGCAGGTGTTGGGGTTCTTGCCGGTTTTTCTATATACAGAACGGCTGCACCAGTTAATATGGCAGATGCCTTAAACTTTTTTTCTACATGCTGGTCATGTCAAATGTTTTCAGAAATTATGGCAACAATGTCTGGACTTTTGCCACGGGCGTATAGCGCAATTGGTAGTGTGATAATACCATTTGCTGCGGGACTTACGGCGGTTTGGTTTGCATGGAAATTATTGTCTGGATTTTTTAATGCTAAATTAGAAGAACCTTGGTCATTGGCAAGTACTTTTGGTGTGCATGTAATAAAGCTTGCCTTTGTTTCTGCTTTATTGTTATTACCGCTGCCAAGATTGTTAACTGATGTCGTGATAGAACCAATATTTAATGTTGGTTTATCAATAAACAGGGTTGTCGCAGGGAATGATGATTTTGCCAAGTGTGTTGTTGCAACCGCAATTGCCGACCCTGTGTCTGTAAGTCCTGTTTCTGCGCAGGCGGGGGCTTTTTCACCTAAATTGCGACATAATCTGGCTTGCGAGGTTGCAAATGTTCATCAACTTACAGGTTTGGGAATGACGGTTGGTTGGACAATGCTTAATATGGCATTTAACGAACAATACATGCATAAAATTATGTGGGATGTCCCTATTTTCCCAAATGTTCCAATTTTCTTTATGGGGTTATTAATTCTTGTCTTATTCTTTTTTGCATTATTGCCTGTGCCTTTATATTTCTTAGAGATTTTTATAAAGTTATCTATGGACTTAATAATGTTGCCATTTATGATGTTATCGTGGTTATTTAAAGGGTGGCCAATTTTCCCAAACGGCAGTGGTAATATCCAAGGAATAATAAACAATGTTGTAAAGGGGACGGCAGGCATCGCAATGGTTGGTGTGTTTGTTACTTTTGCGGTTATGTTTTTGAATGCGGTATTTGGAAAGTGGGCAGGGGCAGATAGATTGCAACTGGCGTTAAGTCAAAACGATTCGACCATATTAATGGACGGGTTAATGATGCGTAATGACAGTATTATCACGATAATAATGATGGGTATTTTCATTGCAATGTTTATGACGATGATACCAACATTGGTAAAAACGCTGTTTGCAAATGTCAATATTCCTACGACATTCTATGAAACGACAAAAAAGAATATAAAAATTACATGGGAAAACCTTAAAAAATGGTATTCCGCACTAAAAAAATAAAAAATCAAGTGCTTTATTTATAGTGGGGTACTTTTTTATACATTCCGAATCTGATATAATTCATATCAATGAAGCAGTTTCCGATTCTTTATTGGCCACGCAAAACGACAGCAGATACAGATTATCAGCTGGCGCGTAAGATTATAAATAATATGACTGGTGTTATGCCAGATATTATGACTGGTGATGTTGATTTGGCAGACATTGTGGCAAAGAATCCAGGTGCAACGGTATACTTCCCTGTTTTTTGTGAATCTACTGGTTGGTGGGGTGAACTGTTGGGGACAAACGCAACAGTTACGGATAAAGTAATTATTTCTCCAGAATGTCAACTGATGGTGATAGAAGCTGCAGGTAATGCATCAAATCACGAAAAATCAGGTAAAAATCAACTGTTGGCGGCGGAAATATATCCAGCCAGCGGCTTTTTTAAGAAGATGAATTCTGGTATAGCAACTGTTGCAGATATGTTGGCAACGGATGCGGGAACTATTTTGGCACTATTTTCTGGGAAAAATCAAAACCAGTTTATAAATATACTAGAATCTACGGGTAATTCGTACTTAGGATGCATTGGCAGATATTAATGTGTTAATATTTCTTGCTTTATGGAAAATTATTTGTATAATTTCGTAGCTAAAAAATTAAAAAGGGTAATAAGATGAAAAAAGGCATTCATCCAGAATATCATGAAATTAACGTCACAATGACAAACGGTCAGACGGTAAAAATGTATTCTTCAGTAAAAAAAGATTTAGTTTTATCAACAGATAACTTAAATCATTCTGCATGGACAGGTCAACGCACAAACGTTGCAGACAAAGGTCGTCGTGCTGCAGAATTTAAGAGCAAATTTGCAGGCTTTAACTTCTAAGTTCAAATATATCTGACGGGGGCAGAGTATGGAACTGTTAATAAAAGGTTCTACGGAATTAAATAAGATGTTCATGGCGTTGCAACGTACCGCAATGGGTTTGCGTCATGATTTCGGTGAAGTAGAAAATTTACAACAGTCTTTGCGTGGGGCGCGTGATTTTGTTCAAAAAGCCTCTGCACGTATAGAAGAAAGCATCTTGTCAGATTTATTGTTGGTTCGTCCATCTGCAGGTTTGTTGACACCAAACGTTGTTCATGAAGGCGATGGGCGCGATGAATTTGTTTTGGCTTTGTCTGGGGCTGCAAATTTTGTTCGTGGTAATCCGCATTTTGCAATTTCTTTGGCATTGCGTAGTGGTGATGAAACAAAGATTGCACTGGTATATTCGCCTATTGATGAACGTTTGTATTATGCGGAAATGGGGCGTGGTGCGTATGTTTTTTCTGCGTATCATTCTGCTAGGATAAAAGTTTCTAATTTGTCAGAGCCATCAGAGTTAACGGTTGCTTATAATACAACAGATTCCAGAAAGACAATCGGTGATGTTCGCCGTACGGGGTGTCCTGCATTAGATTTAGCGTGGGTTGCAGCAGGTAAATTAGATGCATTTGTTTCAGGACCGCTAGATTATGCGGAAATTGCTGCCGGTGATTTACTTGTGCGTGAGGCTGGTGGTAAAATAGAGCAAGGTGCAGATTTAATCGCAACCAACGGTAAGGTTGAATTATAAATAAAACCGCATATGCGGTTTTTTTAAGCGAATATATTTTATAACTCGGTTTTCGGCGTGAAAGAAAAATCTCTCCTCTGGATCGTTGTTATGCCGAGTTACCTTTTTATTTTGAATACAAAACTTGCAAAGGGTAAATAAATATCTTAAAATTTTGCGTATGAAATTTAAAAAGTTTATAAAGATTTTCTTAAATGTATTGTTTTGGTGCTTTACAGCAGGAATGGCCGCGTTGGCGGTGTTGGTTTTGATTTATGGTAATGATTTACCTGATTATAAAAAACTAGCAACTTATGCGCCACCAGTTGCAACCAGACTTTATGCGTCTGATGGCAGTTTATTAATTGAATATGCAGAAGAAAGACGTGTTTTTATAGATTTTGCAGATATGCCACCGCAGTTAATAAATGCGTTCGTTGCTGCAGAAGATCAAAATTTTTGGACTCATCCTGGTATTGATGTACAAGGTATTGCGCGTGCGTTAATAAATAATACGATGCGTGTTATGGGGTTTAATACAAGCTTTTCTGGTGCGTCAACAATTACGCAACAAGTGGCAAAGAATTTCTTTTTATCATCAGAACGGACGATTTCACGCAAAATAAAAGAAGCTATTTTGGCACTACGTTTAGAGCGTAGCTTTTCAAAACAACATATTATGACGCTTTATTTGAATCAGATATTTTTGGGCGCGCGTGCGTATGGTGTTGGGTCTGCGGCGTTAATGTATTTTAATAAGCCTGTATCAGAATTGAATTTAGCAGAGTGTGCTTTTTTGGCGTCTTTACCAAAAGCCCCAAATAATCGTGAACGTGCAATAGAAAGAAGAAACTATGTTTTGCGTCGCATGGTAGAAGAAGGGTATATCACTCAGGCAGAAGCGGACGAAGCATCTGCCCAGCCATTGAATATAAATAGTGGCTTTACGGCACAAATGGAAGAAGATTTTCAGTATTTCGCAGAAGATGTACGTCGTCAGTTATTGGATACATTAGGTCGTGAGGTTCTTTACAATCAGGGTTTGTATATAAAAACGACAATTGTTCCAGAACTTCAACGTGCGGCAAGCGCGGCATTGAATAAAGAGTTAGATAGTTATAATCAAAATCGTGAAGAAAAATTGCAAGGTGCAATAATTGCGATGAATCCGCATACTGGGCGCGTTTTGGCAATGTCTGGTGGACGTTCTTTTTCAGAAAGTTCTTTTAATCGTGCAACCCAGGCAATGCGTCAAATTGGAAGTACTATAAAACCGTTTGTGTATCTGGCTGCCTTAGAGCGCGGTATGTCGCCAGAAGATATGATTTTAGATGCACCAATTGTTGGGTGGCGTGAAGATAATACGCTTTGGAAACCTGAAAATTATGATAAAAAGTTTTTAGGTGAAATACCGTTGCGTTTGGCTTTGGAAACATCAAGAAACGTTCCTGCTGTTCGTTTGGTTCAGCAGATTGGTGTTGAAAACGCAATTGAGACTGCACAAAGGTTCGGGGTATATCCGAAAGATTTAAGTAATATAAATCTATCTTTGGCACTGGGGTCTGGTGAAACGACTTTATTGCATTTGGTCCAAGGATATTCAGCGTTTGTAAATGGTGGCTACTTAATTCAGCCAAAGTTAGTTGATTATATTGAAGATAGGTATGGTCGGGTTATAGGTGGGCAGAAAACAGAATTAATTACATGGCAAGAAGATTTGTTGCCCGAAGAAAAAAAATCAGAAAGCGAACCTTTGTCTGACCCACAAAGTTTGTATCAGATAGTTTCAATTCTGCAAGGGACTGTTGAACGTGGAACGGGTAAACAAGCGCGCGTTCCTGGACATACAATTGCAGGTAAAACAGGTACTACAAATGATGTAAAGGATGTGTGGTTTGTTGGTTTTTCTAAAAATTTAATTGCGGGTGTTTACCTTGGTTTTGATACGCCAAAACCTTTGGGGGCAGGGGCCGGCAGTCATATGGCAGCGCGTATTTTTGCAGATTTTATGAAAGTTGCGTTGGCTGATGAAAAAAATCAACCTTTCGCAGTTCCAGATGGAATGACATTTATGCGTGTTAACCGTCGTAGTGGTGCGGCGGCATCCGAAGACCCAAATGGTATGATTATTACAGAGGCTTTTAAACAAGGCCAAAAACCAAATCCAGCACCAAGCACTAAAAAGAAAGAAACAAGTGCAGTTGTTGGTGGAATCTTTTAAAACCGAGGGAGAAAACTTATGAAACAAATATTTGCATTATGTCTTGGTGCGGTTGCACTGTTGGGATGTGAAAAACAAGATACCATAAAGCTTGATTGCATTGGAAATGATGTTGAAATAAATATGTCTGAAAATGGGGATAAATTATCAACTGTTATAAATGGTGAAAATATTAACTTTGATATTGCAGTATCAGCATCTGGGGCCCGATATGTTGCACAAAACAATGGTACAGAAATAACTTTATGGAATAAGGGCGAAGATTGGACTTTGTACCTTGATGCAGACACACCTATAATGTGTGTGGTTAAATAGTTTTTGTTTTGTAAAATTTATGTGATAAAATGTCAGCATAAGAAGGAGATTTTTATGCTGACGTCTTATTTTTTAGAAAATGGCGCAAGTTTTTTTGCAAGTGGTTGGACTCAATTTGCCGCGTCTTTTGGCTTGGCTTTCATTATAGTTTTATTGTTTGGCAAACCCTTTATTAATGCAATGCACAGGTTGCAGAAAAAGGGGCAACCCATAAGTGAAAATGTGCCAGAATCACATCGTCAAAAAGCAGGAACACCAACAATGGGCGGAATTCTGGTTTGCCTTGCTATAATAGTTTCAAGTGTTTTATTTATGCCATTATCAAACCCAACAGGTTGGATTGCGTTGTTGGCTTTGGTTTTGTTTGCTTTGATTGGTTTTGCCGATGATTATAAAAAAGTTGTATCTCAATCTAAGAAAGCATCTAATGGTTTATCACCTATGTTTAGATTGGGGGTAGAAGCGTTATGTGTAATATTATTAGCGTATTTGATTAATAAAACAACACCGCCTTATATACCTGAATTATCGTTGTCTTTGCCGTTTGGTATAATTTTGCCATTGGGTATTTTCTATTATGTATTTGCTTATTTTGTAATTGCAGGAAGTGCAAACGCAACAAATATTACCGATGGTTTGGATGGTATGTTGGCAAAGTTATATATGCCTGTGTTGGTGGTTTTGGTTGTTGCGTTATACGGTGCAACCAGAATCGGCTTTATGGATACAGTTATGTTTTTACCATCGGCAAGTGGTTTGTATGCGGTACTAGGTGCGGCGTTTGGCGCAGTGCTTGGTTTCTTGTGGTATAATTCAAAGCCTGCGTCAATATTTATGGGTGATGTTGGTTCACTTGCGTTGGGTGGCTTTATGGGGACAGTCGCAATGTTGTTAAAGTCTGAAATCATAATGGCAATTGCAGCAGGTATGATGGTCTTGATTCTTTTGTCTTCTTTTATTCAGACAATGTATTTTAAGGCCACACGTAAAATTACAGGTACAGGAAAAAGAGTTTTCCTGCGTGCGCCATTACACCATCATTTTGAAGAGCTGGGTTGGACCGAGACAAAGATTGTAGAAAGGTTCTTTATAGTTTCTATTCTTTTCTCTGGTTTGGCGTTGGTCTTATTAAAATTTGCATAAAAATACCCCAGTTATCTGGGGTTTTTAATAAAAATTTTTTATGCAGTATATTTTCTTAAAAAAGATGATATAATACCTTTGTAATGTTTAAAAGAACGGAAGAAAGCAAGCTGACTAGTTGGTATTTTGAAGTAGACAGACGTCTGCTGGGTGCTTTGCTGATATTAATATTTACCGGTATGTTGTTTATGGTATCTGCAGGTTCTGTTGCTGCAGAACGTATCGGGCAGCCGTGGCATTTCTTTATATTAAAAGCGTTACCTTTTTATGTAATTGGTTTGGCAACTTTATTTATTACCAGTATGTTAAATAAAAAGTGGGTTTTAGGTATATCTGGTTTAAATGTTGCGGTGGGTTTGCTGTTGCTTTTGGTAACCTTGGTCGCACCGCATGTGATTAAAGGTTCGGCGCGTTTTGTGGCAATAGGTCCATTTAATGTTATGCCGTCTGATATTATGAAACCGGGCTTTATAATAATGACTGCTTGGTTCTTGGCCAAAATGAAAGAAAAATATGGTGCAGATATTTTCTTTAACAAAGAAGCATGGCAATTTAAGTGGCTTAGTTGGTGGCCTTATTTGGCTATATTTGTGCCTAGCTTTTTAATAATTTTACGGCACCCAGATTTAGGTACATCTATATTGTATTTTGCTGTTTTGTCAGGCATGGTATTTATGGCAGGACTGCCGTGGGTGATAGTTCCAGTGTTGCTTGGAATTGTCCTGACTGTTGGTGTTTTTGCTTTCTTTACAATGCCACACGTGCATAACAGAATTGTTTCTTGGTTTTCTGGTACGGGTGATACATATCAAGTAAGACAGTCTATTCAATCTATTCAGCATGGTGGTTTGCTGGGAAGTGGGGATGATGCATTTGTTAAACAGTCTTTGCCTGATGCGCACACAGACTTTATATTTGCCGCGATTGTGGAAGATTTGGGGGCAATAATGGGATGTGCATTGCTGTGCTTGTTGTTATATGTCTTGAAACGTTTAACTACGGATGCGATGCAGGCGCGGGACCCGTTTGTGTTCTATGTTGCAGGTGGTGCGGCGGCACTTTTCGGTACGCAAGTTTGTATTAATATGATGTCAACATTACATATATTTGCGCCCAAGGGTATGACGTTGCCGTTTATTTCATATGGTGGCAGTTCTTTTGTGGCGTTTTGTTTATTGTTTGGTATGGTTTTAGCGGTTGTGCGTGAAGATAAATGGAAATAAAGGAAGTTGTAAGATGAAAATATGGATTGCAACAGGTGGTACAGGCGGACATGTCTTCCCTGCACTTAGTGTGGCAGAAGAACTTGTCGCACGTGGGCATAAAGTGATAATTTCTTGCGATGGTCGTGTAAAAGATATGGTTAGTGGTGGCAGACCAGAAAATGCGAAAATGGTTCATGTATGGGCGTCGGGCGTTGGTGCAAAAAGTCGCATAAAGCAAATGTGGGCTTTGTTTAAGATAGGTGTTTCTGCAATTGCTTTGACAGCGAGGTTTATTGTATCGCGGCCGCAACGTATGGTTGCATTTGGTGGCTATGCGTCTGTGCCAGCTGTTTTTGCTGCGCATGTTTGGAAAATACCGACTTTCTTGCACGAGCAAAATGCTGCAATAGGCAGAGCAAACAAATTTGCTATGCGCTGGGTAAAAACATTGATGACAAGTTTCCCAAATGTTGAAGGAATTCCATCGGGGTCGCCTGTTAAGGTTATTTATACAGGCTTGCCAGTAAGAAAAGCGTTTCTGGAAGTTGCGGGGAAAGACTTGCCTGAAAATCCTAGTATATTAATAACGGGTGGTTCTTTAGGTGCGCAAATTTTGGATGAAGTTGTCCCCGCCGCAATTGCGCAAATGAAAAACAAAAAAATATTTATTACGCATCAGACAAGACCAGAGAATGTCAATCGTTTGCAAAAATTTTATGCAGATAACAAAATAAAAGCAAATGTGTTGTCTTTTATACACGATATGGCAGCTGCAGTTGCAGGGGCAAGTTTAGTAATAGGGCGTAGTGGTGCAAGTACGGTTATAGAATTAGAAACAATTGGTCGTGGGGCAATATTGGTTCCTCTTGGAATTAATCCAGACCAGGCGGCAAATGCAGCAAGTTTTGCAGGGCGTGGTGGCGGCTTTGCAGTTCCGCAAGATAAGTTTACTGTAAAGTGGTTGACTGCGACTTTGACAGAATTATTTGATAATCCTGCAAGGTTAGAAAAAATGGCAAAGAAGTCTTTTGTTGAAAATAATGCCGTAAAAAATATTGCAGATGAAATAATAAAATAATATCAGTTGCATTTTCTGCTTGCTTGCGATTCGTCATTTGTTCTATGATAGAAACGGAAGGAAAGGAAAATGCGACAGATAACCGTTTCTGTTTTGTCCCTGTTTATTATATTACCGGCCTTGGCTGATGCACGTTTGCCAGTTGTTAATATCTCTGCTGGTGGGGTTTCGGCGCGTGCTGCTTTTGGTGAACCAATTGTAAAAAACAGTGAAGAAAATATAAAAACAGAAGTAAAGAAAGTCGCAGTTAAGGAAGAGTCTAAAAAAGAAAATTCTAATCGTGCAGTGGTTGCACGAACGGCAGCACCACAAAAAGTTGTTGAAAGTAAAGAAGCTCAAAAAGACACTGGTCAACAAATTCTTGCAAGCGCAGATGTTTTAGTGCCACGTAGACCAAGTTCTGATTTATGGGCGCGTAATGATGCGCCATTGCGTTTGCCGCAACCAGAAGAATTTTCTGTAATAAAATCTGATTTTCAATTGCCAGAAGAAAGTATAGATGCTGCTGGGACAAATAAAGCGAATCGTGCGGTCGTTGCAAGAAGCACTTCTGTACAACCAAGTGCTGTAGAAGTTAAAAGCAATATAGAGCCTATGTCAGAAATAGATGCGCAAATTGCAAGATTGAATGAATTGCAACGTAAGGCAGATGAAAGTGTTAAGGAAGAGGTTGTTGCAAGACGCGCTGTTGCACCCGTAAAAGTTGAAAACCAAGAAAGAAAAATTACGGCAGAAGAAAAAATAGCAGTGGTTCGTGAAAATACAAAAGATACATTTGATGAAGATGTTGATGTTAAGTTAAGCCGTATGGTTGTTCCAATGGATGAAGATGTTATTGTTCGCTCTGTTCAAAAAGCAGAATCTCCACGTGTGGCAAGTGTTCGTGAAGATATGACAAAATTATCACCAACAGAATTACGTAAGGCATTTAGAAAAACATTCTTGTCAGAAAATAAGCATTTATCCACATTCCAAATAGATGATAGATTTGATGTTGCCAGTGATATGACAACAAGTGTTGCTGGGTTTACATCGCAGAAAGATTTGTCTGAAAGTGGTGGTATAAGACCACTGGAAATAAAAATAAAATTCCGCAATGAAGATGCTGCATTATCTCGTGATAACTATAACTTGTTAACAGAGTACGCAAGTATTGTTTTAAGTAATCCGACGCGCGCAGTACAAGTATCTATACCAGAAAGCGTTACACGTGATACGGATGATAGAAAATTAGCGGCACGCAGATTGGCAATAATAGAACAGGTTTTGCGTGATACTGGTATTTCTGAACAACGTATATTACCTGTTTTATCACAACGTGATGAAGATGGTTTGGTTTTACGTATGATATCATTAGACCAATATGAAACACTGACAAAGCAACAGCGTGATATGTTTGGTGATACCGTAAGCAAGAAAACTTATAAAAGTATGTCTTGGTAGTGCTTTGTCGTGAAAAGAATTTTTGGATTATTGCATAATCTTTTTCATAGTTTTATTGAATTTCTTTTTCCGTCGTCTTGCCCAGTTTGTGGTGCACCAGTTTCAACGCATGGTGAGTTATGTGCAGATTGTTGGACAACGTTTAGTTGGATAAGTAATCCAAAGTGTATTAAGTGCGGTTATCCGTTTCCGGCAAATATAGATTTAGGTGATAGACCTCTTTGTCCTGTATGTGCAGCGGGTGATTGCGTGCTAGATTTTATAAGGGCAGCCTGTGTATATGATGAGGTTTCTCGTTCGGTAATGCTTCCTTTTAAGCATAGTGGAAAAATAAAATATGTGCGTTTTATGTCGCGTGCAATGATATGGGCACTGCGTGATATGAAAGATATTCCAGATATTGTTATGCCTGTACCACTTGCATGGCGCCGTTTGTGTCATCGTGGTTATAATCAAGCAACTTTATTGGCAAAACCAATAGCTGCTGCGATTGGTGTGAAAATCGATATAGACAGTGTGCGTAGAATTTACAGACCAGATATGGGGCATAAGAATGCTGTGCAACGTGCCGAAAATATTAAGGGAGTTTTTAAAGTTGTTAGACCAGATAAAATTCGTGGCAGAAAAATTTTATTAGTTGATGATGTTATGACAACTGGTGCTACTTTTGCAGAATTGAAAAAGGTTCTTATGAAAGCAGGGGCAAGCGCTGTTTACGGTGTTGTTTTCTGCAGAGTTGTACGTGCAATTTAATTATATGTGTTTTGTTGATTTGTGGAAAATGTTTTTAACATATGCATTTTACGACTTTGTAATTCTTGCGCAATAACTTGTCTGGAACACATTTCTAATAGTGTTTTCATTTGTTTTGCTTTTTTTGAAATGCTCTTTTTGTTTGTTTTTAAAATTGGGTAATATTGTTTTTCTAACAATGTTTTGTTTAATATAAGCTCGTATTTTACATATATGTTTTCAGGAGTTGTGTTTGCGTATGAAACAAGTAAATCTACAGAAAAAAATTGTTGGTCTATATAAAACTCAAAATTATACGCAGATATTTCGGGAGTATTAAATGCCGAAACCAATGAGTGTGGTATACTTGCCATTAAAACTAAAAATATTTCTTCTGTCATAACATTACTTATGTTATACATACTTTTTGTTTTGTCAATATTTTTTATATAGTATTTGATATGTGAGCTTGAAATTTAATTTTTATCTGCTAGGATTTACAGGTATAAAAAACGGATTGTTTTATGAAAAATTTAATTTTGTTGTTTAGTGGTTTGTTATTTTCTGCAAACGCTTTTGCGGTGCCTTATACAGGTTTTTATCAAACGATTGATGATGAAACTAATTTGCCTAAATCTATCGTTGCATTGTATGAATATAAAGATTCTGATAAAGCAAAATTGGCAGGGCGTATTATTGCGTTGTATGATGAAAAAGGTGATATAACAGAAACCTTGAATAATCCTGTCAAGATTGCGGATAAAGTTGATGGCAGTCCAAAATATGTTGGCTTAGATATTATTTGGAATATGGATTGGGATGAAGAAGATTCTGAATATACAGACGGTAAAATTATGGACCCTAAAAAGGGCAGTGTATATTCAAGTGTGATATGGAAAGACCATAACGATAAATTACGAGTGCGTGGGAAAATTGGCCCGTTCGGCAGAACGCAGACTTGGAACGTTTTAAGCACTTCAGATTTGCCTGCTGAATTACAGAATACAGATACAAAAAATTGGAAACCAATAATTAGAGATTAAAAAATGAAAACTGAATTAGAAAAAAATTTAAACGCACGAGAAATAGAAACAAGAATACAAAAGTTTTGGGATGAAAATTCTTTTTGGGATAATGATGTAAATTCCGATAAGAAGTCTTTTTGTATAATGATGCCACCACCGAACGTAACAGGTAATTTGCATATGGGGCATGCATTAGACAATGTTTTGACAGATATTGTTTGTCGCTATAAACGTATGTGTGGTTATGATGTTTTATGGCAACCAGGAACGGACCATGCGTCAATTGCGACACAGTTGTTGGTTGAACGTGATTTGTCTAAGAAGGGTATAAATCCACGTTCTTTAACAACAGAAGAATTGCTAGATTATGCATGGAAATGGAAAGCAGATAAAGGCGGTCAGATTATAAATCAGTTGCATATATTGGGTGTAACACCTGCGTGGAAACGTGAACGTTTTACAATGGACGAAGGTTTATCGCGCGCTGTTACAAAACTTTTTGTAAAGATGTATAACGAAGGTCTGATTTATCGTGAAAAAAGTTTGGTTAACTGGTGCCCAAAACAACAAACATCTGTTTCTGATTTAGAGGTTTTAACGCGTGAAGAAAAAGGTAAGTTTTATTACTTTAACTATCCTTTAAAAGACGGTGGTTTTATTGAAATTGCAACAACTCGTCCAGAAACATTGTTTGGTGACCAAGCAATCGCAATACATCCAGAAAACGAAAAGTTAAAGCATTTGATTGGCAAGACCGCAATAATTCCTTTAACGGATATAGAGATACCTGTTATTGCTGATGAACATGCGGACCCAGAAAAGGGAACTGGTGCAGTTAAAATTACGCCGGCGCATGACTTTGATGACTGGCAGGTAGGATTGCGTCATAACCTAAAGGCGGTTTGTATATTAACCCCAGATGCCAAAATGAACGATAATCCTGTTGTTCCAGAAAAATATCGTGGTATGGATAGATTTACTGCACGTGAAGAAGTTATCAAGGATATAGAAGCAGCGGGCTTGTTGGTAAAGATTGAAGACAAGATAATACCGACGCCTTATTCTGAACGTGGTGGTGTTGTTGTAGAACCTTATTTAACAGAGCAATGGTTTGTTGATGCAAAGAAGTTGTCCGATAAAGCAATTAAAGTTGTTGAAGATGGTAAAATAAAATTTATGCCAGATCATCGTTATAACTTGTATATGTCATGGATGAAAGATATTCGTCAGTGGCCAATATCTCGTCAGTTGTGGTGGGGACATCATATACCTGCTTGGTATGATGAAGAAGGCAATATTTATGTTGCGGAGACAGAAGAAGAAGCTGTTAAGAAATCTGGTGGAAAAACTTTAACACGTGATAAAGACGTTTTGGATACGTGGTTTTCTTCTGCGTTGTGGCCTTTCTCTACACTGGGCTGGCCAGATGAAACACCTGAATTGAAAAAGTATTATCCGACAGATTTGTTATATACGGGTGCAGATATTATATTCTTCTGGGTCGCTCGTATGATAATGATGGGCATGTATGTTATGGGCGATGTTCCATTTA
The DNA here is from genome assembly GCA_944389135.1 of uncultured Alphaproteobacteria bacterium. Lineage (GTDB taxonomy): Bacteria > Pseudomonadota > Alphaproteobacteria > Rs-D84 > Rs-D84 > Enterousia. The sequence continues at coordinate 86,560 of CALXLG010000002.1, read as the reverse complement.
GAACTGTTAATTTCCATGGACTTGTTCGTGACTCCAAGGGGCAGAAAATGTCCAAGACCAAGGGTAACGGTACGGACCCATTAGATACAGTTGAAAAGTTTGGTGTTGATGCATTGCGTTATTGGATTGCGACTGCGCCAATTGGTACGGATATTCGATATAGTGATGACGAAGTTAAACGTGGTTCTAAATTGCTGACCAAGTTATGGAACGCATCAAAATATGTCTTGATGAACTTGGAAGATTTTGAACCAGATACAGCTAAAAAAATAAATATCGCTGATAGGTTTATAGAAGATAGATGGGTTTTGTCTGAATTAAATAAAACTATATCTGAAGTTCGCAGAAATTTGGATAAATATGATAACTATAATTCACGTTCTGCGATTGATACTTTCTTCTATGAAATATTCTGTGATCAGTATTTGGAATTTATTAAAGACAGATTCTGGTCACCTGAAAAGTATAGCGCTGATTCTAAACTATCTGCGCAATGGACATTGTATGAAGTATTGCGTGCGGTAATTGGATTGTATGCGCCGTTTATACCTTTCTTGACAGAAGAACTGTGGCAGAAGATATATCAGCAGTATGAAGGCGGAAAGACTTTGCATTTAACAGCGTATCCAGAAGTTGATTCAACGCGTGATACAGATGTATCGCAAATGCAAATTGCGCTGGATTTATTAAAGTCTGTTCGTGGAATGCGTACAGAACAAAAAATTGGTAATGGCGCAAAGTTAGAAACTTTAACAATACCATCAGATGTACCTGAAATTTTGTATGGTGTAATAAAATCTGCCGCACGTGCAAATAAAATTATTTGTGGTGATAAATTAGATTTTATTATTGCGCAACAAAACAAAGACTAATAAAAAAGGACGAATGGACCATGTCAGAAAAATATGTTGAAAAGAGAATTCTTCAAGCATATCAGTGTGATAGATATGGTAATGTTCGTCCTTTGATTCTTATGAATGAGTTGCAGGGAATTGCGGATACTCATGCCGAGGTTTTAGGTTGTGGCCGTACTTATTTGATTGAACATAATATGGCGTGGGTTGTTACGCACTATCTGGTTGATATTGTAGAGATGCCACGTGAAGCAGAAGAATTGTCTTTTATAACGTGGCCGTCTAATATGGACGGTGTTCGTGCAACGCGCGATTTTGAAGTGCGCGGCAGTGATGGGCGTTTAATGGTTCGTGCAACTTCGCAATGGATATTAATTAATATGGAAAATCGTCGTCCTATGCGTTTGAATGATAGCTTGCCCAAATGGGATATAATTCACGAGCGTGCATGGGATAGAAAATTTGAAAAGTATGCAGATTTTGAACCAACAAAATTTCATACTATGAAATGTCGCTTTGATGATATTGATGTTAATCAACATATTAATAATGCGGTTTATGCTGTTTGGGCAACAGAAAGCGTTGGGTATGCTTATCGCAGTCAGCATAAGTTAAAGCGCATAGAACTTAATTTTAAGAAAGAAATAAAACCCGATACGCCAGAAATAAGTGTAGGGGTTGCAATAGATGGGTTGGTGTCTCGTCATAAGATAACAACCCCTGATACAGAGCATGCGTTTGTAATGTGTACGTGGGAAGAAAATAATTAAATTAAAAAACCGCTGAAAAAGCGGTTTTTTAATTTATTGCTGTAACGGCCAATCTTTTGCGGCCAACAGCACGGCGGCGATTCAAAACCTCGCGACCGCTTTTAGTAGCCATTCTTTCACGGAATCCGTGTGTACGAACACGGCGTGTTTTTGATGGTTGATATGTACGTTTTGTTGCCATAACTAAATCCTTTTGCGCGTATATTTAACCACAGGTTTTATAAAAACGCAACCTTTTTATTTAGATTTTATTAATCCAACCTTTTTTAAGCCCTCTAACGTTAAATAATAAACGAATAGGGCTGTAAATAATCTCCAAAATGGTAAAAACATATTTCGTCCTATTTTTACTAGTTTTGTTGCTAAATATAATACCCTAAAAGATGATTTTGTCAATTGATTTTTTGCGGGTTAGTTCTTGACCAAAAGGTTAAAAATTTGCTATTCTCGATATGTTAGAAATAGGGGAATTTAGAGCATGTCTGAAATAAGCAATATTAATGAAGTTAACGAAATAAAGATTCCGCAGTCTTCGATTGAACATGAAATGCGTACCAGCTTTTTAGACTACGCAATGTCAGTTATCGTAGACCGCGCTTTGCCTGATGTTCGTGATGGTTGTAAGCCTGTTCATAGACGTATTTTGTATGTTATGAATGATGTTGCACCTGCGAATAAACCAACTGTAAAATCTGCGCGTATTGTCGGTGATGTTATGGGTAAGTATCACCCGCATGGTGATAGCTCTATTTACGAAGCAATGGCACGTATGGCGCAAGACTTTTCTATGGGTGAAATGCTTGTTCAAGGACAAGGTAACTTTGGTTCTCGTGACGGTGATAAACCGGCTGCTATGCGTTATACAGAAGCGCGCTTGTCCAAACTGGGTGCGTCGCTTATGGATGATATGGACAAGGATACAGTTGATTGGCAACCAAACTTTGACGGGACTTTGCAAGAACCAGTTGTTTTGCCAACAAAATTCCCTAACTTTTTAGTTAATGGTGGTTCTGGTATTGCTGTTGGTATGGCAACGAATGTTCCAACCTATAATTTAGGGGAAGTTTGCAATGGTATATTAGCAATTTTGGATAATCCTGATTTAACAGACGATGAATTGTTTAATATAATCCCGGGTCCAGATTTTCCAACTGGTGCTGTAATTATGGGGCGTGCTGGTGCTTATAAAGCGCATACAACAGGACGTGGTTCTATAATTGTACGTGCCAAGACTCATATGGAAACGTTCCATGATCATCAGGCGATAGTTGTTGATGAAATACCATATCAGGTAAATAAATCTCAGCTAATTGTAAAAATTGCAGAGCTTATAAAAGATAAACGTATAGAAGGTATTTCCGAAATTCGTGATGAATCTTCGAAAGAAGGTTTGCGTATAGTAATTGAGTTAAAACGTGATGCAATTGCAGATGTTGTATTGAATCATTTGTTCCAATACACAGAAATGCAAACGAATTTCCCTGTAAATATGATGGCGCTTAACCGCGGTCGTCCTATGCTGTTTAATATACGTGGCGTATTGGATGCGTTTATTGAATTTAGAACAGAGGTTATTCGCCGTCGTACAATATTTGATTTGAATAAAGCTCGTAATCGTGCACACACTTTGTTGGGGTTGTCGGTTGCTGTTGGTAATTTGGATGAAGTTATTGAGTTAATTAAAACAAGTCCAAATCCAGATGCTGCGCGAGAGGCTTTGATTGCACGTGGTTGGAAGGCGTCTGACATAGAATCTTATATACAGTTAATTGATGATCCAAATACTGAATATAAAGACGGCATGTTTTATATGTCCGAAGATCAAGCGCGCGCAATATTGGAATTACAGTTGCATCGTTTGACAGGACTAGAACGCGATAAGATTCATGATGATTTGACAGAGCTTGGTGCGCAGATAAAAGATTTGCTAGATATTTTAGGTAGCCATGAAAGAATTGTTCAAATCATTCGTGATGAAACAGCAATGGTTCGTGATAGCTGGGCAAGTGATAGAAGAACAGAAATTTCTGATGCAGAAATTGATATTGATATAGAAGATTTAATTGCACGTGAAGATATGGTTATAACTGTTTCTAACACTGGTTATATCAAGCGCGTATCATTGGATACATATCGTGCACAGAAGCGTGGTGGCAAGGGTAGAAATGCAATGACAACCAAAGATGACGATTATGTTGTCCAGGTGTTTGTTGCGAATACTCATACGCCACTGCTGTTCTTTAGTTCCAAAGGGTTGTGTTATAAGTTAAAGACCTATAAATTACCAGAAGCAGCGGCATCTGCAAAAGGTCGTCCATTGGTAAACTTATTGCCACTTGAAAATGGTGAGACGATAACGGCAATATTGCCAGTGCCAGAAGAAGACGTAGAGCGCGTAAAGAACTCTGGTAAAGAACATTTCTTAATGTTTGCAACGGCATCAGGTACAGTACGTCGCAATCGTATGTCAGACTTTGATTCAATTCGTGCAAATGGTAAGATTGCTATGAAGTTAGACGAAGGTGATTCTTTGATTTCTGTATTGCCATGTAATGAAGACCAAGATGTATTCTTATCTACATATCGTGGTCGTTGCATAAGATTCCCTGTTTCAGAAATAAGAGTCTTTGCGGGGCGTAATTCAACGGGTGTTCGTGGTATGACATTGCCGAAAGACGACAGAATTATTGGTATGGCAATGTTGAATCATGGCGAGTCTGATGCGGCAGTACGTGCGGCATATATAAAGCAAAGTCGTGCAGCACGCCGTGCAGAAACAGGTATTGAAGAAGAAGCGGACGCAGAAGAAGAAACAACGACACTGGTTCTGGACGAATCGAAGATGAAGGAAATGGCGGCAAGTGAAGAGTTTATCTTGACTATTTCCGAGAATGGTTTCGGTAAACGCACAAGCTCTTATGAATACCGTACAACACATCGTGGTGGTGGTGGGTTTACTAATATTAAGTTAGGTGGTAAAAACACGGCTGTTGCTGGTTCGTTCCCAGTAAGTGATGATAACGATATTATTATGGTAACGGATGGTGGCAAGATAATTCGTACACCTGTAAAGGATGTAAGAATTGCTGGGCGCAGTACTGCGGGTGTAACACTGTTCCGTACTGCAGAAAATGAAAAGGTTGTATCTGCTATTTCTATTTTAAGTGATGAAGAAGAGGAAGCAGAAGTAGAAAACGAAGCAGCACAACAAGAGCATGAATAAAAGGGGCAGGCATGGATAAAGAATACTTTGCATCTATAAACGAGGCTTCAAAGCGTTTGTCTGTGCCTGCATATACTTTGCGGTATTGGGAAAAGCAGTTTCCAACAGCAATAAAACCAACGACTGGTGCTGGTGGCAGACGTTATTACAGGACAGAGGTATTTAATAAACTTGCGGTAATAAAAGAGTTGCTTTATACGCGTGGTATGACAATTGCAGGTGTCAAGAAGCTGTTAAAAGAAGGTACATTTCCGGATACAGTTGATGATATCTCAAATATTGGCGCGCAACAAAATACGGCTTCAACGACAGTTGTTCAGAAAGTTGATACAGAGATGTTAGACCTTGCAATAAGTTTATTAGAGCAAGCAAAAGAGCAAATAAAAACGATATAAAAAAGCCGGTAAACACCGGCTTTTTTATTTTAATATGCGGGTTTATCAGATATGTTTTTTACTTCTATACCTGTGTCAAAATTATCAATGAAACTCCAGATTCCATTTTCTAAAGAAAAATGAAAACAGTCGCAATTTTTTATTGTTCCAATTTCTTTGCCTGCTAAATAACATAAAGCGCGTGTTATGCCACCATGTGAAGAAATTGCTATGTTTTTATATTCAGTTTGCTCTGTAACTTTATCTAAAAATTTTTTAACAATGGATAAAGTTTCTTTTAAACGATTTTGAGCTTCTTTTGTTTCAGGGTGCCAAAAACCGAAAGCTCGTTCTTTTAATGCATTATTTGTTTCTATGTGTAAATTTTTGTATTTTTTTGCGACGATTTTAGCGGTTTCAATGGTTCTGTTAAATGGGCTAGAATATATTATATCTAGGTTTTTATCAGATAAGTATTTTGCTAATTCTTGTGCTTGTTTTACACCAGTTTCTGTTAAATAAGCATTGTCGCCAGTAGAGTATTGCTTGCCATCACGATTTTCGTTAGTTTGTCCATGTCTAAAAAAATAAAAGTGTTTCATATAAAATCCGTTAGCTTGGCAGTCCCAACGGGAATCGAACCCGTGTTTTCAGAATGAGAATCTGACGTCCTAACCGCTAGACGATGGGACCAAACACGCTTGATTTTATATGTTTAATCCCAATATAGCAACTTTTTTTATCTTTGTTTTTCTAAATAAAACTGGCGAAAATTGTTCTTTATTTCTGCCAAATTTTTGTTAAAGCGTTTGAGCGCAGGAACTTTTAGCATTTCTGCACGCTTTTCATTGTTTTCGTTCAAAGAGTTTTTTAACTCGTATAATGCCAGTGTCTTTTTTGATATTTGATTCAAAGCTTTGTCTTTGTTTATCGCATCAGATATCAAAGAATCTTTTAGGTTTTCTATCTTGTTTGATAGTTGGGCTTTCGTTGTGTCGTTTTGTGCCACGTCAAGCGCTTTTTGAGCAGCAATTACATCAGGTGATTGCTCTGCGTCCTGAATGAATTTCTGAAGCTTGTAATCACGCAATGAAATGTAATCTTTTTCAGATTCTTTTATATGATTTTTTGTGCTTTCTGTGTCTTTGTATGCAGGAATTCCCTTATTCGCAATCGTGAAAAAGGTTATTGTGCCCGCTATAACAGTGGCCGGCAGTGCTATAAAAAGTACGTTGTTTAGTTTTTTATTTTTCATTTTTTATCCGTATTTTGTTTGTTAATATTATAGTACAAATAGTATAATTGTCAAGTCTGTTTTCAATTATTGACTTGTTGTTTTTATAATGTAAAATTTCGCTTTGGTTTTTAGAGGATTGTTTATGACCAGATTTGTTTTAAAAGATAGTGTTTTTTATCATGGTACTTATAGAAATTTTGAAAAGTTTAGGCCTTTATCGCATTTTGGTTCTTTGCAGGCTGCTAAAAGAATATTAATACTGGGGCCCAAAACAGAGGTTGTATCTGATTTTAATGAAATTTATTTTGATAATAAAAAATCAGATGTAAAAGAATTGACCAAACAATCAAAAATTATACCTGTTAAGTTAAATATAAATAATACTTATGAATTGCAGGATATAGAAGCAGTGCACGATTTGTCTTTTTATAAGAACGTATTGCTGTATCATTTTATGTATGATATGCGTTTGAGTAATATTCCTAAGTTATATGATTATATAGCATCTTATCCTTTTAATAAGATGGAACAAAAAGATATTGTGAAAGAGTTGTTGTCAGATTCTCTTTATGAACCAGATAAGTCTGCTTTTTTCGATGTTGTTAACAGGCGAAATTTATTTTTTCAGCGTATGATACAATATTTTGAATCGATTGGGATTGATGGTTTTCATTATACAAATAATTACGAAGATAAGGGGCATATTTCTTATGTCCCATTTAGACCAGAAAATATTATTCGCCAAGATATAAGCTTACCTGTGCAGGAATATAATATAAAACCAGCTAAAAACATTGATGATTTTGGTTTTAGAGATTGTCTAAAAGAAGAACTTATTGCAATTAATATAGAGGCATCGTATCAGTATAAGAACTCTAATAAAAAACGCATGTTGTTAGACAGACATAAAAATGTTTTTCTTCGCCCGTCAAATTTAAAGCAATTGATAGAACAGAAAGTATATTATTCTAATTTATTTTTCAAAGAAGTATTGCCGAAAATAGAACAGGTTTCATACCAAGCGGAATATGGTTATCATGGCTTAAGTCATACTTCACAAGTAGCAATGTTTGGTTTAGATATAGCGTTATCGGTTAACCAAGACCCTTTGCCTGTTTTACTAGCAGCAGGTTTGCATGATTGTGCCAGAACTAATGATGATTATTGTGAAATGCATGGGCCAAATTGCGAACCAATTGCCAGAAAATTTTTATCAGAAAATTATGATTATTTATTACCGGGTGTTAAAGAAAGCATTATAGACGCAGTAAAGAAACATACGACGGGTATGCGAACAATAGATTTGGTATCTGCGTGTTTATGGGATGCGGACAGGATAAGATTGTCTTGGGAAATGGGGTATGAACCGAAATTCTTTTCTACGCCGTATGCAAAGAATATAGCGTCGCTAACAAAACCGCAACAAGATAAGTATATAAAAAAGCAAGAGGACTTTTTAGTTGCGCATAATATAAAGACGCGTCGTCAGATAGAATACGAAAAGATAATGGACGCATGTTGTAATGCATGCGGGACAGTTTTTAAGGTCAGATAAATTCAAAAGCAGTTTTGGTTTATAGTGGGCGTATAGACTTGTTTTTAGAATTTTTTTATGATAAAATATATTCATTCAAAGGAGCTATTATTATGGCAGAAGGTCTGTTTTCTAGTATAAAGGCGCAGTTCAAATCAAATGCAGATTTGCAGGCGGAAATAGATGTGCTTAAAAAGCAATTGCAGGAAAAACAAGCAGAATTGGATACGGTTAAATCGCAGAATCGACTTTTAACAAATGAATTAAAATTACGCAGGGGTGCGGGAAAAGTTAATCTGGGGGACGAGGCTGTAAAGATATGGACTGATTTTAGTATGCGCTTATCTTCATTGCGAAATGATCCGTCAGACCGCATAAAAGGTTGTATAGAATTATCAAGGCTAACAGTGTCTTATTTACTGGTGCCATTATTAAAATTATTTGACCCAGAAAACAAATTAATAAAAGATGCTAATGTTATTAATAGCAAACTGGCAAAGGTGCTGGTGGGACATTTGCTGTCGACATACTCTATGACCTGTATATCTGCGGGAGCAGATCTTGCTGATGCATCGAAAAAACTAAAAAATGAACTTAATAATATGCCAGAGATATTAAATGATCCTGCGGCTAAAGACTGGATGAATACGATTCCTGAACTTGCGAAAAAAATAGAGTTGGATAAGCGTAATGTGCAAATAACAAAAACATTTACGGAAAAAATGCAAACTAATTTTATGAGTAAGTTAGTTTATTTGATGCTTGATTGTGATATGAGCAATCCAGAAGACGAAAAGGCATTTAAATTATTATCGTATGCTATAACATTTTATACATATGATTATATAAGACTTATGCGTGGAAATCCAGAATGGGCTTGTCCAGATTGGCGTTATTTGAAAAACGATTTCAAGTATACAAAAGAAAGTGATTTGCGTCGGTTAGACTTCAGGTTTAATGATCCAGAATATTCTAGTTATGTAGCTAATGGTTGGTATAAGTATTTGAAGAGTATCGGCGCCAGTGAAGAGGATGTGAAATTTTTGCCTAATGGTCAAAATGTTGGAAAAGCACTGGGCCCCAGTGATGGCAAGAGTCTGACAATTGATCAGATAATTGAGAAAAAACGGCAAGAACGTGAGAGGCCAAGGCTTAGCAATATCGGCAGATCATATTGAATTAAAAATGCCCTGCGTTTGCGGGGCGTTTTTAATATATTTTTTTAATGTCATAAATATTGTGGATTGCGAACCGATAACCCACGTCCAAAAATAAAACCGCCACAAGAGCGGTTTAATTTTTGGTTGGGGCGCACTTAATTCGCTCGGCATGTTATGCCTGCGCGCAAATTTGTAGTTATTCAAACTGCGCTTTGCTTGTTTTTATATACAAATTTTCGAACCAAACAACTTCGTTGTGTGGCCGAACCGATAACCCGCGTCCAAAAATAAAATCGTCACAAGGACGATTTAATTTTTGGTTGGGGCGCACTTAATTCCCTCGGGCATTGCCCTGCGGGGCATTCGTGACGGTTTGAAGGCGCATTGCTTTTCAAACCTACTCATTGTCGAACCAAACAACTTCGTTGTGTGGCCGAACCGATTAACCCACGCCCAAAAATAAAACCGCCGCAAGGGCAGTTTAATTTTTGGTTGGGGCGCACTTAATTCGCTCGGCATGTTATGCCTGCGCGCAAATTTGTAGTTATTCAAACTGCGCTTTGCTTGTTTTTATATACAAATTTTCGAACCAAACAACTTCGTTGTATGGCCGAACCGATTAACCCACGCCCAAAAATAAAATCGTCACAAGGACGATTTAATTTTTGGTTGGGGCGCACGGATTCGAACCATGATAAAGAGAACCAAAATCTCTTGTCCTACCATTAGACGACACCCCAAAAACTATTGCAATTATAATTATCTTTATTCTTTTTGCAATAAAAAATAAAAATTTTTAATTTTTCCACTTGTAATTTAATTATTAAAACATATAATAATTCAGATTTTTAATAATTAACTTTCCTCTTGTACTATAAAGGATAAAAATATGGCACGCAAGGAATTTATTCGGTTGTTTGAATCTAATATTTTAATATTTGATAAACTTGCAGATAAATTGAAAAAAGACCCGTCCCAAGTGTGCGGGCATCCACGACAACAAATAAGTGTTTTAGTGCGCTTGTATTTAAAGGGCAGGGCAAAATTAAAAGATATTGCACGCAGCGAGTTTGCTACTGCACCTAATTTATGTGCAACGTTTCGTAAGCTGGAAAAAGACGGTTTGGTTGCACGTGCTGTAGACGAGCAAGATAGACGTAATACATGGTATTCTTGCACGGTTGACGGTGAAGAGCTGGCACGAAAAGCATTAGATACTTTTCGTTTAGCCATAGAAAAGCTTTTTGAAAATCTAAGTCGCGAAGATGAAGAAATTCTGACACTGTCTATGAAAAATATTAACAAGGTTTTAAGTAATATGGAGTTGGGTAATGCCTAAAATAAGTGTATTTTGTGCGTTTCTGGGTTGTGTGTTTATCATGCAAAATGCGTTTTCAATGGATTTATCCTTGGCACAGGCAACAGAAATGATTTTGGCTGAATCGCAAGACCTTAAAAAAGCAGAGGCTAATGTAAAAAAAGCAGAGGCTTCGTTAGATGTGGCGAATTCAAATCGTTGGTTTAATATCAAAGGTACTGCTAGTTATATGAATTTAATAAATGTTACAGATCCGTCAAAATCATATGGTGTTGATTTGCCTCCTGAATTAGGAGGTTTGATTGCACAGGCGTCTGGAATGCAAATAGATCGCATAGATATTCCTGATAATATTTTTATTGCGGGGGTGTCAATTACGCAACCGATATATACTTTCGGTAAAATTGGTAATGCCGTAGAATCTGTGCGTGCTGCAATAAAAATGTCGGAAACTGGGCGTGAAATTACTCGACGTGAGGTAAAATATGCTGCAGCTGATATATACTGGACTGCAAAGATGACGGATGAAATAGTCAGACTTTCAGAACAAGATTTAAATCAGGCAAAGGCTGCTAAAAAGAAACTGACTGCGGCAGGACGTGCAAATCGCAGTAATTTGGTAAAAATAGAATCTGATATTGCGACCAAAGAAATAAATTTGTCTGATGCAAAATTTAATCGTGATACTGCGCACAGAATGTTAAAGATTCTGGCTGGTATTGATATGTCCGAAGATTTGACTTTGACAGACGACTTTCCAAAAACTTTTGCAGATTTAGATGCAGGTGAATTAAAGTCTACACCACAGTGGGATATGTTAAACGAACAAATTGCAATGTATGAAAGAAATGCACGTTCTCAGCGGGCAGGTGCGTATCCTACATTGGCGGCAACTGCGTCTTATAATTATTTGGCAATGGATACAGAGTTTAATAATATGTTTAACAGAAATAATTCTCAGTCTGCTTATTGGGGGCTAGCGTTACAGGTGCCTATTTTTAGTGGTGGTCTGCATCGTGCTAATGCGACGGTAGAAGCGATGAATGCCGAAGCAGCTCGTCAAGATTTGGATAAATCCAAAAAAATGACAACCGAAGAATATAATCGTGCAATAGAAAAGTATAATCATTTACGTAGTAATTTAGCAGGGTTAGAAAACGCAAGAAATTTGGCTGCAAAGGCGTACGATTTTTCACGTGACCGTTTTGCAGCAGGGCAGACTTCTGCGGTTGAATTGGCGGAAGTTTCTGCAGGTTTATATCAGTTGGATATGGCGTTGTTAAATGCGAAATATAATATACTAATGTCTGCGGAATCAGTAAAAAAGTTGGGTGAATAAAAATGGAAAAAATCAAAGAAAAGGTATCTTCGCCAAAAGGAAGAAGATTTTTGTATATAATTGGTATTGCTGTTTTATTAGGCTGGGTTGTCTTTAGATTTACAGCAATTGGTGCAGAAAAGTCTTTATATGTGTTTAATGCTGCGCGTGTTGCGGCAGATGTTGGTGCGCCAGTTGAAGCTATATCTGTATCAAAACGTGAAGGAATATTGAAAGAACCGATTGGTATAAAAAATAATCGTGCGTATGTTTCTGGGGCGCGTATAGCGAATTTGCGTGTTGGTCAGAAAGTTGGGGACGGACAGATAATTTCTGTATCAAAAAATATTGATTTAGATTCGGGTATGCACGTTGTAAAAACTCGTGGTGCAACGGATGGACTGCAATATGCCGAGTTTGTTGAAACGGGTTATTTTATCCCGCTATATGCAATTAATAACGGTACAGTTTTGATTGCAGAAAATGGTGTTGCAACGCCACGTAATGTAAATATAGTTCGCCAAGATTCTGATACTGCATTAATTTCCGAAGGTTTACAAGATGGTGACTTGGTAATTTTATCCAAAGTAAATTCCGGTGATAAAGTTCAGGTTAAATAAAAGGAAGGTTAAGTTATGTTAAAGTTTTTTGTTCGTAGACCAATTACTACATTAATGTTTGTTTTATTTTGGGTGGTTTTAGGTTTTGTATCTTTCCCAAAGATGAACATCGAACGTACGCCAGCAATAGACTTTCCTATGGTAACGGCGACATTTATATATCCTGGTGCATCACCTGCAGAAATAGAATCACAGGTTGTAAAAAAAGCAGAAGATGCGATATCCGAAGTTTCAGAACTTAAGAAAATTACTTCGCAGGCCTTTGAAAATGGCGCTTTTGTTATGGCGGAGTTTAATTTGGGGGTAAATGTTAATGATAAGGCAACAGAAGTTAAGTCTAAGTTAGATGCTTTGTCGTCAGAATTTCCAGATGATTTGAAACAGCCCGTTGTAGAAAAGTTAAATCCTTTGCAGGAATCTGTTGTTGATGTTGTTATAAGTGGTGCAAGTCCACGTGATATAGAAGAATATGTTGATAATATATTATCAAATAAAATTACTGCAATAAAAGGTGTTGCAAGTGTTTCTGTATTTGGTGGTGAAACGCGTGCCGTACGTGTTCAGATGAATCCAGAAATGATGGCGGCACGTGGAATTACAGTTATGGATGTTGTATCGGCACTTGGTATGCGTAATTTGAATGTACCAGGGGGTAAAATTGAAACTGGTACAGATTCTTCAAATGTTCGCTTTATAGGTGAATTTCAAAATGTTGAAGAAATTGCCAATTTGCGCCTAACAACTGTAGAAGGGCAGAATTTTAAGTTGGGAGATATTGCAACAGTTATTGATGCTGCACGTGATATAGAAACAGGTGCACGATATAACGGGGAAAAAGTTGTTATTGCTTCTGTTGTTAAATCATCTGACGGTAATGCAATTAAAATTTCAGAAGATTTGCATAAAAAATTACCGGAATTACAGGCTGATTTAGAAACAAGATTTCCTGGTGCAGAAATGGAAATAATTTCTGATTCTTCTGTTGCGGTTGCTGATGAAACTTATTCAACCATAGAAGGTATTATACTGGGGGTATTGTTTACGGTTTTGGTTTTGCTGGCCTTTACGCGTAATTGGCGTTCAACTATTATTGCAGGTGTTGTTATTCCTGCGTCGTTGATAGCTGGTTTCTTCTTTATGGACGGCAGTGGTTTTACAATTAATGCAATGACTTTATTGGCGTATTCATCTGCATTAGGAACATTGGTATCAAATGCTATAATTTTGATAGAAGCCGCTTTGCAAGAAATGCGTGCCGGTAAAAAGCCAGAAGATGCCGCAATAGATGGAACAAAGAAAGTTGCAGTATCTGTTTTGGCAGGTGTCGGAACAAACGTTGTTGTGTTCTTGCCGTTGGCGTTTATGGGTGGTATTGTCGGACAGTTTATGATTCAGTTCGGTTTAACGGTTGTTTATTTAACTTTATTGTCGTTGCTTTTCTCGTTCACTTTAACACCTATGATGATTGCAAAGTTTTTGCGTCTGACGGATAAAAAGCAGAAAGTAAAGCAAGTAAAGAAAGAACCAGAACAGACAGGGTTACGTAAATGGTTTGATTTTCAATATAATAATCCTTGGCGTGTGGTTGTTCTTGCGGTTGCTGTTTTAATTGGGTCTGGGATGCTGATGAAATTTGTTGGAAACGAATTTGCACCTTCAACAGATACTAATGAGATAAATATAACGGCACGTGCACCAATGGGGGCAACGTTTGAAAAATCAGAAAAAATTGCCCAGCAGATAGAAAAGGTATTGGGTAATTTTGATGAAGTAAAATCTACGTCTGTAAAAATCGGGGAACGTGGTCTGCAAAATATATCTGTGAAAGTAGAGTTGGTAGACGTAGAAGATAGAAAAATATCTGATAAAGAACTTGTTCGTGAAATGGTTCCAAAATTATCAGAAATACCTGATGTTGAAATTCAAGTTCGTGCAGGGCAAAGTATGTCTGGTGCAGGTATTTCTTCGGATATCGTATTAAATATATTTGGTGAAGATGATGCAAAGCGTGAAGCTTATGCAAATCAGATGCTAAATATGATAAATGAAATACCAGAAGTACAAAGTGCTGTTTTGGCGCAACAAGAACCTGGGCGTGAAACACAGTTTGTACCAGACGAAGAAAAAATGAATTTCTGGGGTATAAAAAATTCTTATGCAGGTGCTGCTTTACGTACGGCTCTTTATGGGAATGACGAATATAAGTATAAAGAAAAGGGTGAAGAATATCCTATTATATTAGAGTTTGCAAAACCATTTAAAACATCTGCTATGTTTGATAGCGTTTATGTAAATTCACAAAAAGGTATGGTTCCATTGTCTGAAATTGGACGTATAGATGTTGTGCGTGCTACACCTGATATTCGTCGTTTGGATAAAGAAAGAATAACGGAAATAGATATAAATATCGGTAAGTCAACGATGGGACCGGTGCAGAAGAAAATAGAAGCAGCAATTGCAAAAGTAAACTGGGAAACTGGTTATGGCGCTGAATTTGGCGGTATGTCCGAAATTCAGGATGAAACGACAGGTGAAATAGGCAGAGCTTTCTTATTAGCTATAATTTTGACTTATATGTTGTTGGCTGCGATTATGAATTCTTTGGCGCATCCATTTACAATTGCAACATCAATAATTACTAGCTTTGCTGGTGTATTTGCTTTGCTGTTTTTGTCTGGGGCGTCAATGAATGTTGGGGCAATGTTGGCCTTCGTTATGTTGGTTGGTTTGGTAGTAAATAATAATATTTTATTGCTGGAACCAACAATTAATCGTGTTGCGCATGGTGAAAATATGAAAGACGCATTGTGGACAGAATTACAAGATAAAAAATCTATGATTCTGATGACGTCTATTGCTGTTATAACAGGTATGTTGCCGCAGTTATGGAGTGCAGACGGTATGAAAGTCGCAATGGCGGCTGTCATGATAGGTGGCATGCTTGCCAGTTTGATTTGGACGTTTACGTTAACGCCGGCTTTGTTCTTTTTAATAGAACGCGGCAGAAAATTCTTTAAACGTAACAAATAAAAAAACGGGGCATGTCCCCGTTTTTTATAAATTCATATAAAGTTTGCAGTCTATATAAAAGCTTGTTATAATTCGCGCGGATTATATAAAGGATTTTTTATATGTTAAAAAAAGAAGATGTAGTCGTTTTTGATTTTGATGGTACTTTGTCCGCCAAAGATTCTAATATGGAATTTGGTAAATATTGCTTTCGCCATTCTTTGCGTCCATGGTTGTTTTTGCCTGTTATTGGTGTGACAGCTTTGGGACGTTTGTTTAACCCCGGTGGCATGTGGTGGCGTAAGAATATGAGATTGTTTATGACTGCAGATATGGTAAAAAGGTTTGCGCCAGATTTTATTAAACAACACAAACGTGAAAGATTTGGTTGGTCTAAAGAACAAGTCGCGACAGAACGTAAAGCGGGACGTAAGGTTATACTTGTTTCTGCAAGTCCCGATTATTTAGTCCCATACCTTGTTCGTGATATTAGGTTTGATGCAGTTTTATGTTCTCGTATGGATCCAAAGCGCCCATGGAAATACAATTTTTTATGTTGGGGGGTAAATAAAGTTTATGCAATGGATGAATGGGCAAAGCAAAATAAAATAATTCCGCATGTTGTTCGGTCTTATTCAGATAGCAAGTCTGATATGCCAATGATGGAAATAGCGGACGAGCAGGTTTGGATTGATAGAAAAACCGGTTTAAGAAAACATGCCTGATGCGTTTGTTTTTAGTACTGTTATAATAACAGTATGGTAATTACAGATGTCTTATATGATTTAACTGTTGGTATAACTTGCGCGGTGTCGGGGGCGTTAATTATGCTGGCGTTTAATCGCAAGAAAAACAAACGCCTGTCGGATGAAATAGTCCTGCATCGCAAAGACATAGAAAGCCTACGTTTGGAAAATGATAAGCTAATAAAAACAATACAAGACAAAGAAAATAAAATATTGTCTTTAGAAGAAAGGGCATTAAAGAAAAAAACGAAGAAATAATTCTTCGTTTTTTTAATCTTCACCGAAATCCATATCTCTTAATTTTTCGGCACGTGGCGTGATTTTGCCAACAGATGTTTGCAGTTGTTCTATATCGGTTGACGCCAAGGAAAAGTGTTGTTGTACTTTCGCAGCGCGTTCTGATAATCGTGATAAGTCGGTTAATAAGTAATCTAATTCTTTTTTTATCTTGCCTGCGACGCGTTTTATTTTTATGTCTGACAGAACTGCTCTAATAGTATTTAATGCTGCCCACAGTGTCGAAGGGGATACAATGAAAACTTTTTTCCTTGCGGCGTATTCTATAGTATGCGGAAATTCACGATGCAGGGTTTCAAATATAGATTCAGATGCAATAAACATCATTGCTGATTCTGCAGTTTTGCCAGGTATTATGTACTTTTCGGCAATTGCATCTATGTGCTTGCGCACATCTAATTCAAATTGTTTACGTAAAAAGCCATCGTCTTTGTTTTCGCCAAGACGGTTATAACTTTCAAGTGGAAACTTGCTGTCTATAATCATATCACCTGGCGGATACGGCAGACGAATTATGCAGTCTGGTCTGACACCCGTTTCAAGAACAGATTGAAATTCATAGCTTTCTGGTGGCATTACATCAGCGATTAGGTCTTCTAGCTGTCTTTCGCCAAAAGTCCCACGAGCTTGCTTGTTCCCCATAAGGATATTTTTAAAGTTAGCGATATCACTGCTGATGTTTTTAAGCTCGATTGCATTTTGCGACAACGCCCCCAGTCTTTCTGCCAATCGTTCACGCAGTCTGGCGTTATCTTCGCGAAGTGCAGATATATCAACAGTCGGGCGCTTTAATAACAAAGCAATAAGTAAAGCAATTATTATGAATAATAATACAAAAATATAAGTTGTCATTTTAGATTCCTTTGCTAAAATCATTATAAAAGGATTTATATAAATGTTGCAAATGAAACTTTGTGGTGATTTAGTTTTGCGTGAAAAATGTGAACCAATTACTGAAATCACACCAGAGATTTTAGATATTATGGACGAAATGCAAAAAATGATGCACGACCAGAACGGTGTTGGTTTGGCTGCGCCACAGGTTGGTCTGTTAAAGCGTTTTTTAGTAATGATGGAACCTGATAGTGGTAAGGTTTTTAAGATGATAAACCCTAAGATACTATCACATAGTGATGAAACATGTGTTATGGAAGAGGGGTGTTTGTCAGTTTTAGGACACGATAATTTACCTGTTTTTGCAAATGTTACCCGTCCAAAATCTGTTGAGGTTGAGTGGAACGATGAAAATGGTGATTTAATGCGTGCGGAAATGTCTGGTCTGCCTGCCAGAATTGTTCAGCATGAAACGGATCACTTGGATGGTATTTTGTTTATAGATTATTTGTCGCCAGTTAGACGAGAAATGGTAATGCGAAAGGTGCGCAAACGTAAATGAAGCTAGTTTTAATGGGGACAAACGATTTTGTCGTTCCAATTTTTGATGCGATATTAAATGCCGGTCATGAAGTCTTGGCGGTATTTACACGTGCCCCCAAGCCAACAGGGCGCAAGCAAATAATTACACCATCTCCTGTACACTTATGGGCAGAAAGAAATAATTTACCTGTTTATACTAATATTCGTGATTATAATTTCAAGCCAGATATGGTGGTTGTTATTTCTTATGGTGTAATACTTCGTGATAATGTATTAAATTCTGCATCATGTATAAATATACACCCAAGTGATTTGCCAAAGTATCGTGGCCCGTCGCCAATAAGAACTGCGATATATAATGGGGATACGAAAAGTGCAGTTTGTATTATGCAAATAACACCAGAATTAGATGCGGGTGATATTTATATGCGGCAAGAATTTCAAATTGGTATAAACGATACAAATGAAAGTATTGAGAAGATAGTTTCTAGTATTGGGGCGCAGATGATAACAGAATATCTATCAGCACCTGAAAAATATTTACCTGTTAAGCAGACAGGTGAAATAACTTATACGCGAAAGTTTACTGGTGCAGACGAGATTATTGATTGGTCACGTGGCGCGCAGCAGATTCATAATCAAGTTCGTGCGCTGGGGGCAGGGCGTACAAAAATAAATGGAATAGAAGTAAAAATTTTAGAAACACGCTTAAACGGTGGGGAGTTGGAGATTACAAAAATTCAACCAAGTGGCAAGAAACCTATGGATTGGAAAAGTTTTGTAAATGGTTTGCACGGTTGCAGCATAAAAATGGGTGAATAAAATGTCAGAAGTTAAAACAAAACAAGAAACTATCATAAGTGATAAACCAAAGATTTGTAAATATTGTAAACATTTTGATTATTATAATGGGATAAGTGTTTGTTATAAAGGAATTATAAGCCATGTTTTGGGGCCGACGCACGTTTCACCAAACGCAACTTGTAAAAAGTTTAAGTACGGGAAAAAACAAATAGAAAATGAAATATATATTTGTGATATGTGGTTCGTTGATGTAGCGAAGTCGCCGTATAATGATTATGGAAAATGTCCGTGTATTTCTTGTGCTAAATTAGATTGTAAAAATTGTGATAAGTTTGATATGACAAATCCAATATGTACAAAATGTTTATCTTATGAAGTAAAAACGCGTTAATTTTTGGAGAATATATATGAGCAACAAAAAAAAGAAAATTTATTCATATCCCCCACAGTGGTGTAAGTATTGCACGCATTATGGTGAATATAAAGGTTATAATGCATGTTATTATGGTTTCTTTTTAACCGTACTAATTCGTGGACCAGAATTGGTTCCGTTTGATGGTTGGTGCAACAGATTTAAATACGCAGAACAATATAAATCTAATCAGAAAGCACGATAATTTTAAATAAAGGTGCTGTTATGCCAAATGAAGAATATCATATAAAGAAAATTTGCGGTTTGTTTGGAACTCATGTATGCGTTTCATCTTATAACGATAATGGTAAATGTGAATGTTTTGGATGCATGGGTTTCAAGTGTCATACTTGTAATAAATATAAATCGCTTTTATCTGACTATGATTTAGCAAAAATAAAATGTGAAAATTGTCTGAAAGTAAAGACCAGATAATAAATGACAAGATATAAAATAACTCTTGAATATGATGGTACAGATTTGATTGGTTGGCAGGAAAACCGCCAAGGTGAATCTGTCCAGTCTTTATTAAAAGACGCGATAGAAAAATTTTGTGGCATGCGTCCAGATGTTGTTGCTGCCGGCAGAACAGATGCGGGGGTGCATGCGTTTGCAATGGTTGCGCATTTTGATTTAGAATCTGACGCAAAAGCGGATACAGTAAAGCGTGCAATGAATTTTTATTTAACAGGCAAACCTGTTGTCGTGCTTGATTGTGAAATAGTATCTGAAGATTTTAACGCAAGATTTTCGTGTGTGCGTAGAAATTATAAATATTATGTTTTAAATCGCAGTGCCCCCGCGGTGCTGGAAAAAAATCGTGTTTGGTGGGTGCCAAGAAAACTTGATATTTCTGCAATGCGTAAAGCTGGTGCGCAGTTAGTTGGTAATCATGATTTTACAAGTTTTCGCGCGTCAGAGTGTCAGGCAAAAAGTCCAATAAAGACTTTGGATGTATGTAAAATAACCAAGCATGGTGATATGATAGAATTTGATTTTTCTGCACGTTCTTTCTTGCATCATCAGGTTAGAAATATGGTTGGTACCTTGGTTGAAATAGGTCTTGGAAAACCTTATGACATAGGTGAAATTTTTGCTGCAAAGAATCGTAGTGCAGCGGGTCCAACAGCACCAGCATCAGGTTTGTTTTTTGTTAGCGCGGATTATGCCACGGACGATTAAGTACAGTGTGTTTTACTTTTCCAGATTCATAAATTACAAAACCACCACGTAAAATTTTATGGTTGCACTTTGGTGCGTTGATGTTGAAATAAGAAACTATGTAATCTATTTCGTTATCATTACATAAATTATTTATATTTTTCTGCAGAGGTACAAATTTTTGCATATAAGCCAAAGTGAAGTTCTTGGTTTTATAAATATAAAGTCCTTTATTATGCTTGCGACGTTTGTTTGGTGTTTTTGTTTCTTCACCATTTAGTTGCTTCCATGTATCAAAAGTAAAATAGTGGTTTGATGCGCGTGATTTGTTAAATTCTAGTTTTCCGTTTTCTACAAAACCTACAAGTTCATGGTCATTAGTTGCATAGAATAATGGCTTGGGTGTAAAGCTTACTATGCAAATACCAATTAAAGCAAAGGCGCAAAACAAAATGTAATTTATTTTAACTTTAATTGGACGTATGAATATTAAACACATAAACGCCAATATGAAAAACATTAAAGCTGCATTAGATATGTGCGGCAAAGTTAAATTAGAATACGGCAGTTCAGAAATTTTTGTTCCTAACGAAAGAGTAAATTTATAAATATATTGCGCTGCTTCTAATGGAAAGTTCCAACCAAAACAAGCAGTTATTGTTCCTGCAATAACCAGTGGCATAATGGCAACTGAAAATATAGGCAACAAAATCAAATTACCCAGCAGACCATAAATTGGCAGACTATAAAAGTGTGCAACCACAAATGGCGCAGTAAATATTGTTGCGATTACAGAAGTAAGAGTTGCCGTATATAAAATCTTTAGTAATTTATTTTTAGGCATCTTAGGTTTTTGTTCGTTCCATAACCACACCAGTCCGAATATTGCCGCAAAAGATAATTGAAAACCTGGTTGCATTACATAATGTGGGTTCATCAAAAATATTATGCAGAAAGCTATACAAACGTTACGCATAGAAATTGCATTTCTGCCGAATATAAAAGCAACAAAGATTAAGGTTGTCATTAAAAACGCACGAACTGTTGCGACATCTGTACCTGATAAGAACAAATAAAACAACAATCCAAACCAAGCAAATATAAGTGCAGGTATTCTTGCAGGAATACGTTTTGTAATGGGTGAAATAGTACGAAATATCATATAGAAAAATGCAAATAACCACCCTGATACCAACGTTATATGAAAGCCACTAATTGACCATACGTGTCCCACACCTGTCGCAGTCCAAATTTCATTGTCAGTTTCTGGAACCGCGCTTTTATAACCAAGAACAAGTGTGTCTGCCAAAAAAGAGTTAGATTTGCTGTGCAAATAATCACGCAGTTCGTTTATATTAATGTTTGAAGATTGAGATAATATTTCATAATCTGTTATATAACCAGACGCAGATAAATTATTAAAGTATGCCCAACGTGCATAATCAAATGTTCCGGGTGCATCTGCGCCGGACGGCTTGTATAGTCCAATGTTTGCACGAATTTTATCGCCTATATTTGGTAGCTGTATATCTGGTTTCGCAGATACGCGAATTATAGCATTTCCAGCTTCTTGGTCATTGATTTCGTTTGCTTGTGTTTTGATATAAATTCTTGATTTGTCGTTGGTATAATCTATTTTTTGAACGGTACCTATAATTTCAGTGTTATAAATATTTCTTGAAAGTTGCGGTGTGTTTATAACATGTGTGAATACAGATGCATAGCATAAACCAGATAAGAATAAAGCAACTGCAATTACAAAAGTTTTCTTACTTAGAAAAATTACTATGGCAGAAATTATTAGTCCAATAATTGTTGTATAAATATTTGGTTCAAACGGCAGATTAAAATAAAGTCCGGCACCAAAAGCCAATAAAAACGGTACCCAAAGAAATAATTTATCTGATTGATTTTGCCATAAATCTTGCATAACTAAATTATAGGAATTTATTTTGTTGTCAGGCAATGGAAAATTTCGTATGATGAAAGTCCATAAGGAGGCTCTTATGGCAAAGTATATTTTCATTACCGGTGGGGTAGTATCCAGTTTAGGCAAGGGCGTCGCGGCGGCAAGTTGTGGCGCCCTTCTTCAATCGCGTGGTTATAGCGTGCATGCAAGAAAATTTGACCCTTATTTAAATATTGACCCAGGCACTATGTCGCCTTTTCAGCATGGCGAAGTATATGTTACAGATGATGGTTTTGAAACGGATTTAGATTTAGGTTATTACGAACGGTTTTTAGGTATAAAGCTGTCGCGAAACGATTCGGTATCTGGCGGCAGAATTTATTGGGATGTTTTGAATGCAGAACGTCGTGGTGATTATCTGGGGGCGACGGTTCAGATGATTCCACATGTCAGCAATAAAATAAAAGAGTATATAAATGCCCCGACAGATACAGACTTTGTTGTCTATGAAATAGGTGGAACGGTTGGGGACATAGAAGGTAAAATATTCTTAGAATCTATTCGCCAATTTGCAAATGATGTTGGACGTAAAAATGTAATGTTTGTACATTTGACACTGGCGCCTTATTTAGAGAAAAGCGGTGAACTTAAAACAAAGCCAACACAGATGTCTGTTCGTGAATTGTTAGAAAATGGTATTCAAGCAGATATGCTAATTGTTCGTAGCCCCAGAATGTTGACGGTGGACGAGCGTGCAAAAATAGGTATGTTTTGCAACTTGCCAGCAAAAAATGTAATTAGTGGCATAGATGTTGATAATATATATGAAATTCCGTTGGCGTATGATGCGCAGCACGTTTTTGATATAATTGCCCAGCATTTTGACTTACCTTGTGCCGCAGGTAATACGGATAAGTTCCAGAAAATAAAACATTACCTGAATGCAGATTTGCCAGAAGTAAATATAGGTATTGTTGGAAAGTATTTTGATGTTCCTGATGCTTATAAATCTTTGAACGAGGCTTTGTTTCATGCAGGGATGCAAAATAATGTACATGTAAAATTAAAAAAGATAAATGCAGAAACTTTTTCTGCTGATGATGCGGTCGGTTTGGATGGTATATTGGTGCCAGGTGGTTTTGGTACGCGTGGGGTGGCAGGAAAGATAGCGGCTGCAGGATATGCGCGTGAAAATAGAGTTCCTTATATGGGGATATGCTTGGGCATGCAAATTGCGGTGATTGAATTTGCCAGAAATGTTTTAGGGATAGAAGACGCGAATTCTACCGAATTTTCTAAGAACTGTACACCTGTTATAAATATTATGGCAGACCATGATTCAGCAGATATGGGTGGAACGTTAAGACTAGGTGCATATCCTTGCGTTATAACGCCCGGAACTTTGGCAGAAAAAGTATATGGCAGTAATTATATATCTGAGCGACATCGTCATAGATATGAAATGGATATTAGTTTGGAAAAAGAATTTGCCAAGCATGGTATGATAATATCTGGTCGCAGTCCTGACGGCAGATTGCCCGAGATAGTAGAAATAAAAGACCATCCGTTTTTTATAGCGGGGCAATTCCATCCAGAATTTCAGTCTAGTCCTTATAGTGGGCATCCTTTATTTAACGCATTTATTGCAGCGGCGATTAAGTATAGGGGATGATTTTAATAAGTAAAAGAACTGCGCCATTTGGCGCAGTTTATAATTGTTAAAGTAAGTTTATGTATTATAAACCTAAAGCATTACGATACATTTGTGTTAATTCGTCTGCTTCGTCCAATTCGTCTGGGTCCATTTTGCGTAGACGTATCATCTGGCGAATATATTTTGGGTCAAAGCCGGCAGATTTTGCTTCACTATAAATTTCTTTAATGTCTGCTGCAATGGCGGCAGTTTCTTCGTTTAATTTTTCAATACGTTCAATTATGCTTAACAACTGTTGGTTGTCAATAGCACCGTGATTTGCTTCTTTCATGCAGATTTCCCCTTGTCTTTTTATGGTTCTTATGATATACAATAAATCGCAAAAATCAAGAAAAACAAAGAATAAAATAAGTGGGGAAAAATGCATAAGTTTACTAAGATTACAGCGTCTATTGGACCAAAATGTGAAGATAAAGAAACTTTAACTAAGATGATTCAATCTGGTGTTAATATGTGCAGGTTGAATTTTAGTCATGATACAGGTGATGTTCAGGGTAAAAAAATTGATTTAATTCGTGAAATTTCTGATGAATTAAATACACCGGTTGCGGTTATGATTGATTTGCAAGGACCAAAGCATCGTATTGGTAATTTTGAAACAGAAGATAAATATCCACTAGAAATTGGGCAAAAGTTTGTGTTTGATACAGATGCTACACCAGGTAATTCGCAACGAGTTCAATTGCCAGATGCTGATGTCATGGCATCTTTAAGAGTGGGCGACAGAATATTACTAAATGACGGTAAAATTGAAATGAAAGTAGATAGTGTTGCGCCCGATAAAATAGAAGCAACTGTATTGCGTGGAACAGAGATTTGGTCCAGACGTGGTTTTAATTTGCCAGATACAGAAATAGCAACTTCAGTATTAACTTCAAAAGATAGGGCAGATTTAGAATATGCTTTGACCAAAGAGCCAGATTGGGTTGCGATTTCTTTTGTGCAGAAACCAGAAGATATTTCAGAAGTTCGTGATTTTATTACTGCACGTACATCTCATCCTGTAAAGATTATCGCTAAAATAGAACGCCCAAATGCGGTTGAAAGAATTACGGAAATTGCTGCTGTGGCAGACGGTGTAATGATTGCACGTGGTGATTTAGCAGTAGAAGTTCCTTTTGAAAAAATGCCTGCAATATCACGTCATATTATTCGCGAATGTCGTAAAATGAATAAGCCTGTTATTATGGCAACGCAGATGCTGGGAACAATGGTAAATAGTGAATTTCCAACGCGTGCAGAAATAACAGACGTTGCAAACGCTGCGTATTTGCGTGCTGATTCCACAATGACTTCGGAAGAGACAACTATTGGTATCAACCCAGTAAATGTTATAGAAACAATGTCAAAAATATTGTCTTATGCGGACAGTGATGCTATTGCAAACCCTTATGATTGGTCGCGTGTTGAAAATGTGCCAGAAAATGATTGGTCACGTAGTGTTGCATCTATGGCTTATTTGAATAAGGCCTCAGCAATAGTTGTGTTTGCCAGAGATACAGAAATTGCGACACAAATATCTTGCCGTAAACCAGATATTCCAATTGTTGCGGTATGTCGTGAAGCTTTTGTCGCAAATCAATTATGCTTATTGCGTGGTGTTTCGCCGATATATGACGAAGATTTGTTTGCCCAGCGAGATGCGTTTAATTCTGCGCGTCGTTTTGGTGTAAATGAAGGAAAGTTGGTAATCGTTGATGAAGATAAGATTAGTTTACGAACAATAAGCTAAAAAATATAAATATAAAACAAGACTGTGGCGGGAAAAGTGTTGACCGCCACTGTGCTTTTTTATTAAAATCATAATTGAAATGAAAAGGTTAGGTGGATTTCTTTTTGCTTTTTGTGTACTGGCTTTTCCTGCGTTTGGTGCGCAATATAAGGCTGCGCTGGTTGCTGATATGGATAGTGGCAGAATTCTTTATCAAGAAAATGCTAATGTCCAAAATTATCCTGCAAGCTTAACAAAAATTATGACTTTGTATTTAACATTTGATGCGCTGGAACATGGACGTTTGCATTTGGATGATTACTTAATTGTTTCTCAATCTGCAGCTGGGGCATCACCTGTAAAATTAGGTCTGGCGGCTGGTAGTAAAATAAAAGTAGAAGATGCGATTAAGGCTTTGACTGTATTAAGTGCAAATGATGTTGCTCGCGTTTTGGCAGAAAATCTAAAGGGCGGGAAAGAAGGTAATTTTGCAGATTTGATGACGCGCGTGGCAAATGAAATCGGGTTGTCGGGAACAAACTTTGAAAATTCATCAGGCCTGCCAAATGATGACCAGTTGTCTACGGCGCGTGATATTGCTTTATTGTCTATGGCGATATATAAACACTTCCCGCAATATTGGAAATATTTTGGAATTAAGACGTGGACTTATAACGGCAAGACATATACAAATGGAAATCGTTTGTTGGGTACGTATCCTGGCTGTGATGGTATGAAGACTGGTTATACTAATAAGTCTCGTTATTCTTTGGTCGCAACGGCAAAGCAAGATGGTCATCATTTGATATCTGTTGTATTGGGTGCAGAAAGCAAAGATATTCGTGCAAATGTTTCTACCAGAATGTTGAATAAAGGGTTTGAGATGGTAAAAAACGGTGCAGTGCCATCTATGTATCAAACTTATTATGCACCAGGGCAAGAACAGGAAAGTTATGTAAAATCTTCTTCTAATACTGCGCCCACGTTCAAGGCTGCATATGTTGCCGCAACAACAGGTAGTAATGCAAGCGCCAAGACCAGTTATAGTACAACGACAGTTTCTTCTGGTAATGCTGGGGTTCAGTTTGGTGCTTTTTCATCTTATAATGCGGCGCAGACACAGGTAAATAATGTTAAAAATAAAATAGGTGTAAATGCGGAAATAGAACAAACTTCTAATGGTTTATATCGTGTGCGTGCGAATGGTTTGTCAGAAAGTTCTGCACAAAGCATAAAAAATAAAGCTGTAAATGCAGGAATAGATTGTTATATTTTTCACTAGGTATAATTAATGAATCCGAAAATAGAAAAACTTATTAAGCAGTTTGCAAAATTACCGCGTCTTGGTTCGCGTGCGGCACAGCGTATAGTTTTATCTTTGTTACAAGATAAAACAGGTCGTGCGATAAGTTTGGCAAATGCGTTAATTGACGCAGCTGAAACTATAAAGCCTTGTCCTGTGTGTGGCACGTTAACTGATATAGAATTAGGAATGTGCGAAATGTGTCGTGATGCGGCGCGTGCAAACGGTCAATTATGCGTTGTGCGTGACTTGGCAGATGTCTGGACCTTGGAAAAATCGGCTGTTTTCCATGGCAGATATCATATATTGGGTGGGTTAATTTCGGGCGTTTCTGGTATGATGCCAGAAGATTTAAATATTGCAAATTTATCAGAACGTTTGAAAAAAGAATGTATTACAGAAGTTATTTTTGCGTTGCCGAATACAGTAGAAGGCAAAACGACCCAACATTATATAATGTCAATGATTGGTGATGTTTCCGGCGTGAAGTTTTCAGAGCTTGCATCAGGTGTTCCGCTTGGTGGTGATTTAGATTATTTAGATGACGGTACTTTAACACTTGCGTTTGGAGGCAGAAAGACTTTATGAGTATAGAGAGTATAAAATCTTTACCGCCAGTTTCAGAAATGATGCGTAACGCAGGGTTAGAGCCAAAGAAACAATTTGGTCAAAATTTTTTATTTGATTTAAATCTGACAGGACGGATTGCACGTAGTGTTCCTGATATAACGAATGCCTACGTTGTAGAAGTTGGTCCAGGTCCAGGTGGATTAACACGTGCATTATTATTAGCTGGTGCGCGTAAGGTTTTTGCAATTGAAAAAGATAAAACAACAGAACCAATTTTATCTGAAATTATTAAAGCATCAGAGGGGCGTTTAACGGTAATATATGAAGATGCGCTAAAAGTTGATTTTTCTAAGTTTGGAATTTCAGAATATGCAATATGTTCTAATTTGCCTTATAATGTTGGTACAGAATTATTTATTAATTGGTTGTTAAAAATTGCGACAGGTGCACCTATAAAGTCTATGACGCTTATGTTCCAGCGCGAGGTTGCACAACGTATAGTTGCCAAGCAATCAGACAGTCAATATGGCAGGTTATCTGTGTTAACTTCTTTGATAGCAGATGCCAAAATTTTATTTGATGTCCCGAATACCGCATTTGTTCCGCGTCCGAAAGTTCAAAGCGCGGTTGTACAAGTTATACCAAATGCGGATAAAATAAAAAATCTTGGTGATGTGAAAGCCTTGGGGCAAATTACTGCAAAGTTGTTTGGGCAACGTCGTAAGATGATACGTGGAATAATACCTGGGATAAATTGGGCTGTGTTTGGTTTAACTGGAACCGAAAGAGCAGAAGAATTATCGCCGGAAACTTTTGCACAAATTGCAAAAAATTTGGTATAATATAATTTGTCTGAGAGAGAGAATATAAAATGTCATTATCATTATTAATATTTTTTGCCGTTGTTTTTGTGTTCGTTTGTATGTTGCGTGTTGCGCGTATTGGGGCATTGGTTGCGTTTTTATTAGCTGGTATTATTTCTGGCCCATATGTTTTAAATCTGTTTCAGTTAACAGATACATGGACTTTTTTAGGTGATTTAGGAATTCTATTTTTGTGGTTTACGTTGGGACTTGAAATCAATATGAAGCGTTTATGGAATATGCGACGTACCATATTCGGTTTTGGTGCAGCGCAAGTTTTAATGGTTGCAGTAATGTTATTCCCAATATTATTTGGAATTACTTCTTGGACGATTATGGGTTGCATAATGGTGTCTTTATTATTGGCCATGTCTAGTACATCGGAAGATATGCAATTATTAATAGATAGAAATCAGTTAAACACAAATATGGGACGTCAAACTTTTTCAATATTATTATTTCAAGATTTGCTTTCTATCCCGTTGTTGGCTATGTTGCCGGTGTTTGCTGGTAAAAGCTTTAATTTGGGTGCAACCGCAATTGATATTTTTGTTCTGTCGGCCGCGTTGATTTTAGGTGTAGTTATTGTTGGACGCTTTATTTTGAATCCACTAATGAAGTTGGTTGCAAAACTTAAATCAAAAGAAGCTTTCTTATTAGCGATAATGTTAAATATTACGGCATGGGCAATTGTAATGGATTTAATTGGTCTGCCTGTTGGTTTGGGGGCTTTCTTGGCGGGTATGTTGTTGTCTGAAACGATTTACCGTCATCAGATAAGTGCTGATATTTCACCATATTCAATGCTGTTTTTGGCTTTCTTTTTCATATCCTTGGGAATGAGCTTGAATTTACCATTCTTGGGTCAAAGTTGGTATATAATATTAGCGGGCGTGTTGGGGTTATTAGTTGTAAAGTTTATTGCGATATTTATGGTCGCGCGCGTAAGAAATGTCCCTGCACCAGAAGCGGCAACAATTGCGCTTGTCTTGGCGCAAGGGGGCGAGTTTGGTTTGTTAATGTTGCAAACAATGAAAACGTCCGGAATAGATGCTTTGCCACAAATGCATCAAGAAATTCTAACTGCGATAATTATATTATCAATAATGTTAACGCCTATTGTTTTGGCTGTTTTCGATTTGTTGCGCAAATCTGGAAAGTTGTTTTCTAATCAACCCTTATCAAAACCCGAATCAAAAGAAGACGAGCAAAAACCAGAAGTTATAATATGTGGTTTTGGACGTGTTGGTCAGATAGTTGCACAATTATTAACATCAGAAAACATACCTTATGTTGCGATAGATTTAGATGTTAATGCGGTTATGCTGGGGCGTGAACGTGGTTTTAACGTTGTTTATGGTGATACTAGAAATGCGGATGTTTTACGCGATTTGGGATTAACACGTCGTACACGTGCGGTTGTAGTGGCACTGGATAATGCCGCAAATGCAAGTAATACTGTATTGACTGTTCGTGGTGTTGCACCGAAAGTAAAGATTTTTGCAAGGGCAAGAAATCTGGCGGATTCAAAGGCTTTATTAAAGTTGGGCGTGGCAGAGGCTCAACCTGAAACCATAGAATCTTCTTTCTTCTTAGGTTATGGTGTGCTTACTCATCTTGGAATTTCAGAAAATAAAATAGACAATTTATTGGACGAAATGCGTGCGGATAACTATGCATTAATTGACACACCTGTATCAGATGCGCAGTAAATAAAAAATGTAAGATAAAGAGTCCCTTTGGGGGCTCTTTTTATATTTGATTTTATGCGTTGGTGTTGTTATATTTTCAAAAACGGGGAAAAATATGAGAAATAAAATATTAAAATATTTAGCCATAATTATAGGCGTTATATTGTTGGACCAGTTAACAAAAGGCATTTTATTGTACTTAATTACGGGTACAGTACCTGCTTTTGGGGCTGCATGGGAAGTTGTGCCTGTGCCATATTTAATGACACAAATTTGTGATTTCTTTAACATAGTATTTACTTGGAATCCAGGTGCTTCGTTTTCTATGTTGCGTGCAGTTGGAGAAGCGGCACCAATGATAATCATTGTAATAACCGGTTTTATAATCGGGTTCATCGGGTATTATTTGTTCGCACGTGCAAAGTCTTATGAACGTGTGCCACTGGCTTTGATAATAGGCGGTGCATTAGGAAATTTGATAGATAGAATTCGGTTTGGGGCGGTTATTGATTTCTTAGATTTTCATGTTGGTGGGTGGCATTGGCCTGCTTTTAATGTAGCCGATATGTGTATAGTTGTTGGCGTTGGTTTGTTCTTATTAAATTGGTATCTGGCCAGACGTCGTTGTTTAAAGGCAGTAGAAGAAAAAGGTGGAAAATAATCATGGTAAAATATTTAGATAATAATTCTGGTTTCAGACAGTGGAGTGCGAACAAAGATTCCGCCACAAAAAAATCAAAATTGGGCGGCTTTTTGTGGTGGTTTATTTTGTTTTTGGCGTCTTGGTGGTTGTTAAGTTTTTGGATGACACCAAAGCCAACAGAAACACAAGCAGTAGAAGAAAAGACAATTATAGAAGACTTATCTGCGGTTCCTGTTTCAGAGATAAAAACAGAAGATATTGCTGCGAATGTTCAAGGGTTGCGCATATACGATGTGAAATTATTAAAGTTCGCTAAAAACGGTTCTGACACAGATGCAGGTGTACCTGTTTCATTGTTAAGTGGGGAAGGGGCATTCGCAGAAGTTGGTTTCTTAGCGCCTGGAACGACAACGCCTGTTTCTACAACGGTATGGAAGAAAGATGGTGATGCTTTTGTATGGAATAATTCAAATGGCATAGAATATCGTCGTACAATTACTGTAGACGGATATGTAATAACGATAGAAGATGCAATTAAAAATGCATCAGGGAAAGAAATTTCGGTTGCGCCATATGCCAGAATTATCAGGGCAAATGATATGCCGTCTTCGGCGGGCGTTTATACGGGGGCGATTGCATATGCGAATTCTGATATAGAACATGACGATTGGCATAGTTTAGATAAGAAAGCATTTGCTTATTCTACGACAAGCGGTTTTGTAGGCTTTACAGATCAGTATTGGGAAACGATAGTATCTGTTGATAGTTTGGACCAAACATTGCGTATTAAAAAAGTTGGTAATTTGTATCATGCAGATGCGGCAGCAAATCCTGTATCTATTGCAGCAGGAGAAACAAAGACATTAACAACGAATTTATTTGTTGGTCCACGTGAACAAAACGTTTTAGATATGGCGAACAATAAGATTGCCGGCATAGATGAAACAGTTGATTATGGTTGGTTTTGGTTCTTGGCACGTCCAATGTTGTGGGCATTAAATGCGTTAAATTCAATAGTTATGAATTATGGTGTTGCAATAATAATTCTGACAATACTTTTGCGTTTAGCAATGTGGCCGCTAACAAGAAAGTCATATGTTTCAATGATGGCGATGCAGAAAATGCAACCAGAATTAGCGCGTATACAAAAGCTGTATGCAAATGATAAAGTTCGTTTACAAATGGAAATGATGAAACTTTATCAGACACATAAGACGTCGCCAATGTCTGGGTGCTTGCCTATGTTAATTCAGATACCAATATTCTTTGCATTATATAAAGCATTATTAGTATCTGTACAAATGCGCAGTGCACATTTCTTATGGATATCTGATTTGGCGGCAATGGATCCTTATTTTATTTTGCCAATATTAATGGGGCTTACTATGTGGTTACAGCAGCATTTACAGACTGCCTCAAACAGTAATACAGGTAATGCGAATGATGCAGTTGCGCAAACACAGAAAGTTATGAAGTGGATGCCTTTAATCTTTACAGTTATGTTTGCATGGATGCCAGCAGGTTTGGTATTATATTGGACAATATCAAATGTGTTTGGTATCGGGCAAATGTTCTATATAAAGAAAAAAATGGTTAAGTAATAAAACGCCCTTTTGGGCGTTTTAATTTTCTGTATAAAGCATCGGGAGTTTGAATAAAAGGTGCATGTATTCCGATAAATTTTTTTGTAAAACAAACACATGTAACAGCGTTGTATGGTTTGGGATATTTGGCAGGTTTTAGGTTTGTTTTTATAAATTTCCAGCCTGCGCCTTTTAATAACTTTAGACCATAAGAAGTTATTGGAATCGCTTTTATATCATTATGTTTTATGAATTGATACATAAGAAAATTTTCACCAACTTTAATAATTGGTGCACAATGCTTAAAATGTTTGCATAAGATGCGCGGTAAAATTTTAGATGTTTTTGTAGAAAAACCGATAATAATCATTTTGTATCCTTTTTGTACCAGACATAAATTTATTTATTCAATCCAACCACGTTGCATAGCGGCGGTTTCAAGAGTTTGCATAGCTTTTCTCCATAAATCAGCTGCTTTATTTTCAGACCAGATATATTGATGTGGTGCACGCCTGCGGTCACCAAATTTTTTCATAACGCCTAGCTGTTCATCAGTTAGTTTCCCAGAAAGGTATAATTTTGTGATAAGCGTTTCTACATCCAACAATTCACATACACGTTTAGTGCATCTGTTATGATTTCTTATAAAACCATTTTGCACAGATTTTGAATATAAAAACCAAAACCATAGTTGTTCTGCGTTTTGAAATTTTTCTGCTGATAAAGCATATTGTGTGTTTTGTACTGTCATTTTATCTTCCTCCTTTTTTAATGACGTTATGCCACGATATATAAAACAACAGGTGAAAACTGTAAAAGATTACAACCAAAGGTTGAAAATCGAATCGGATTTCTGATTCGTTTATAAGATTTTTTTCCTGTTATCCGAATCGTGTTTTTATTTAGAAATAAAAAAACGCGCAATGATGCGCGTAAAAAAATATATTATATGTGTTTGCTTATTTATTTAGCATTTATCCCCCTTTTATTAGTTAAAAATAAACCCGCCAAATTGGCGGGTAATTGTTTACATTATCGGCGGGAAGCAATCACCACCAGTTTCTGGACAGCAGTTAAATCCTTGTTCGCCCATATCCGTATATATTTCACCAGTACAACAACCATATTGGTCAGGTGCGGTCCCATCTGGACATGTAATTGCGCTGGTTGTTGCTTCTGTTTCTTGGACAGTTTCAACTGTTTCAAATGG
Source organism: uncultured Alphaproteobacteria bacterium (assembly GCA_944389135.1). Classification (GTDB taxonomy): domain Bacteria; phylum Pseudomonadota; class Alphaproteobacteria; order Rs-D84; family Rs-D84; genus Enterousia. The sequence goes on along the minus strand of CALXLG010000002.1, from coordinate 53,149 downwards.
GTTTTGAATAACACCATCTTCGTAAGTTAACCCAAGGACTTCTTCGTTATAAGCCTGGCTACCTGTTATTCCAGATAAACCGGATATTGTATTAGTAGAACCAGAAGATGTCGTCCCTGCATAATTTGCTTTGAATTGTTTTTGCTGATCTTGGTACAAAGCATCTTGTTTTGCGTTGTTTATCGCTTGGTAATTTAGCGACTGACAATATGCCAAAACAGTCCTGTAATCATAACCAGATTGTGATATTTCAGCAGTTTTTGATTCATTGATATCCCAAATTCCGTCTTTATCAGTTGTACAGAATTGTTCTAAGTTAAACGAACGTACCTGCCCAACCCAAGAATCATCTGTATAGTCAACAGTTGGTGTTATTGAACGCCATCCTTCAAAACGCTGATTGCGTTCGTCTGCGGTATTGGATGCCTTTGTTACGTTTTCAACTGAACATTCTTTTGTGTTATCATTGCCACATGTAATTACCAAATCTGTTGGTGAAAAGACTGTTATACGTGTGCCGGCTGCAATTGAAAATGGTGGTATTGTATTATCCATTGCATCAACCAGTAATTTCTGTGCAACCTGATTCCATGCTGTTATGATTTCGTTCTTTGCTAGCTCAGAAGAACGCACTGTACCAGATTGAACAACCGTATTGTTATCCAAATCAATTTGATTAACAAACGTATCCGCGATTGGTGCAATCATATTTACCGCGGCCGGAACAATTGCCGTCAGCATAGGCATAACGATTTGTTCAACATAGTCTGTGCTGCCATGTCCTGGAACGCCCGCACGACCTTGTGAGTCGCCAGAAAATGGTGCGGTGCCATCCTTATTAAAATTAAACTCGACACCATTTGGTAATATAAATTGATACCAGTTTATTTGCATACGACCGATTGATTTATATGGTCCTGGTAATTCGCCTGTTACATATCCCAACAGCAATGTACCAGTTGGTATTACAACGGTACGACCGTCATCAGAATACACGTTTCTGTCAACGGTTGCTCTTACTGGTAAAGATTGTCCTGTTTGATACAAAGAAGGGTCTGCACGAACTTCGGATACGATTGTTGCAGGAATTGGTTTATATTGACGCAATACAAATTTTCTATCAAACGGGTCTGACGAATAAACTGCGGTTGTACTGCTGGTACCAATAAGTACATCAGACGTTTCTTCTTTGGCGACAATTACTCCAGGAAATATTTTTTTACCGTTTGCATCAACCCCAACTTGTTGAACAGGTTGTGTAAGTGCTTGCTCTATTTCATCCAGACTAAGTTGAGTTGCTTTCCAAATTTCCTTTTTTTCTGGCGGATTTGAAAGTTGTGGCATTTCACCTGTTGTTATCGCTGTATAACCAATATGTTCTGCGTCGGTTCCAATCTTTTTTCCACTGTCATTTATATCAGTTATTATACCCGTATCAGGATTATATCTGCCGGTTGGATTGTTGCATTCTTTATCTGAGAAAGGATGGTAATAATAAGCCCCTGCTTCTGGTCTTATCCAGCCACTTTGTACACCTGATAAATTGTATCCTGGGAAAGCAAAGTCAGAACATGTTTCTGCAGGTGGTACATAGTCATCTTCTTCTACAACACTTGTTGTGACTTGTGCAATTGGTGCAACAGCTGGGGACGCTTTCTCATCTGGAACAACGTTAGACGGAGAGATTAACTCAACACTGCTTTTGATTTCTTCTTTTATTGGGGCAGACGCGGCAATCTCTTGAACTGTTTCTGTTATAACAGGCGTATCTACAGGCTCTTTTTCAGTAACGATTGGCTCTACTGGTTTTTCTGGCTCTGGTTCGGTTGCACCCAAAACCAATAACATACGGTCTGTATTTTTTATCGTTTCTGGTTCTGTTGTACGACGCCAATCAACATATAAATCAATGGTTTCTGCTTTTAATGCAGTGCTGGGTTTATATTCCAAATCTATGGTGCAAGCGTTATCTTTGTCTATTTGCCCCATTCTGGTACAGGTTTGTACTGGTTCTGCAGGCAAGCCATTTATAGACTTAGAAAATCTTACACCCATAATTTTTATTGGGGTGTTTGCTGATATTTTTATTGTTTGCTTTTCTGTATCCCCAACCAGCGTATTTGCCCAATTGATTGAATCAGGCATAAAGCTAAGCTTTACAATTACATTATCAGCATTTTCTATTTTTTCTTCTTCTTTGTTAGTTAGCAATAATGTCAGTAAAATCAAAACGACAATGAACGCCGCAGCCAACAGCAACCATTGGATATGCTTTGGCGTACTTTTGCGCAAATCTGAAAATTGTTTTTTTATACTGTTCATAACAAATCCGCAGTTATTTTATTATTGAATTCTGACAACACTGCAACTAATTCCTTGCGAGCGTGTAAGCTTATCACAAAGCGTTTGTGCTGTATCTATATCAGACAAAGGTCCAATGCGTAAACGGTATAGACGTGCAGCAGAAGATTCAGCACCTAAATCGCCAACACCTTGTTCGTCAACAGCAAAGAATACCATGTCTTTATAAGGTGCCAATAATCCTTGACCGTCTTCGCCACTAAATTTCGCCAGCAAATTAGCCCAATAATCATCCAAAGCTTTCACAGACGTATCTGATTTTAACTCAACTGCCACCCCAGATTGATTTGTTGTTATCAATGGAATGTTAGATTGCGGTAAGAACGAACCAGCCGTTATTCTTTCTGTTGGTATCATTGTTACACCACTTGCACTGCTGCTGCCATAAGTTGCGGTTGGCAACCCATATCCTGCAGGCATATAATAACCACTAGTTGTACCACCCATAGACGCGTTACCAACAAACATAGGTGTTGTTGTGTAATTGGAAACAGAACCACTCATTGCGGCCAAGTCTTGATTGTATGCAATGTTATTCAATGATTGCCCAGACATAAGACTTTGTGCAACATTTGCTTCTGCCAAGGCCATAACTGATGCTGTATCTGCAATCAAGAATGGTTTTTCACGTTTCTTTATGCAAACAATTCGTTGACCACTGCGCAAAACCATATCACCAACGGCTTCTACAATTAATAATCTGCCGTCTTCACCGTCTGTACGGAAGCCAACCGGTGATTCCCCACCTTCAACCAGCAAAGAGACAACTGGTCTTTGTGTCATTGATATAACTTTGTCACCAAAGTCGATATAAGTAAATATCTGGTCGCGCCATACGCGTTCTGGTGCGATTACATAATCATCTGGGTTTGGTACGAAGATATCTAAATCAAATCTAAATTCAGATGGGTCAATCTTCATAGATTTTATCCAACCATAGTCTTCGCCGTCAACACCAACAGTGCTTGTCGCATTAGAAACTTTTTTAAAAATGGAAGAAGAACCACCTGTGGCGGCGCTAGTATTAGATGTTGCATTTGGTAATGTTGCATTACCGTCTAAAACGACGTCAACCTGAGAATATGTAATTTCACTAGAGTTTGCTGGTTCGCTACGAAGATAGAATATATATTGGTTGCCAGATTTTCCAGTTACTATAAAATTAGTATCTGAGCCTTGGTTACTTTGTAACGGGGTAATTAATATCGTGTTTCCACCCTGTGCCGCATCAAAAGTGAATAAATTTTCATTACCAACAACTGCTTCGGCAATTTGTTCCCCATTGGGCAATGTTATCATCGTTACCATACCATTACGAAGTTTTACAGGTAAAACACTACCTTTTGACCAGCTAAGCTGGGCATAGCCAGGCTTTACACTGCCAGATGCCATATTTGCAGTTGGATTATCCCAAGCTTCTTGAACACCATAACTGGTTGCCAGTGCAGGGAAATTACACAATGCTATCAAGCAAATTATGGATATATTTAACTTCAGTGTTTTTGAGAACGTCATGCCATTTCCTTCCGTTTCTTAATTTCTTTACATATCACCGTTTGCCAAATAACCTGTATTTAGCGGGTCACCATTTTCAGATTCTATTTCGTATTCTGACACACGAATACCCAACGGGTTATCTAATCTGTCTGACCATTTGATAGTGGCGTTATCTTCCATATCTAATTTTACTTTTATTTTATACTCTTTTTTATCCAGCTGTCTATTACTATCTGCACAGAAATAGTAAAATTTTACTATATAAGTATCGTCTGCATATGGTTCAAATGCGTTTGCACCAAATTCAACAGAGCATGAAAATTCAAAATCTGGTAGCCCTGACATCCATGCTTGCCACATATTTGTTTCAGTAAATGTGTTATATACATCCTGTGTTGACCAAGTATAAACAACACCGTCTGTGCCATTGTTCCATTTTGTACGCATTACACCAGCGTTTGGTACAATTTCATTTCGTGCCTTGATATATTCTAATATGAAAGATTTTTTATAATTCTCTAAATTTTCGTCTGACGGGACCATTTCGCGTAAAATTACTTGCAAGTTTTGCTTAGGTGCAGTCATTAAAAAGAATACCTGTGGGCGATTTAACGGGAACATATTGTACAGTGTAAATACCAACGCGACCAGCACGACAATTGCGCTGGCAAATACGAACGTCATCACTCTAGACAGCAAAATTGGCGGTTCTACACGGTCTTGCAATGTGTTCCTCTCCCTTTCATTAAGATGATTGTAGAAAAAAATAGTAGGGGCACGCAAGTAAAAAGTATACTAAAATCAGAAATTACTAACAAAAACTTTTAAATTTTACTTGCGCAATTGCGATTAAAAACGTATAATATTTCCACTTGATTTTTTGTACAGGTGTGCTATCTTGTCGCAGACTATCGGGGTCAGATGGTACAAAAAACAGGTGTGTATAAGGTAGTTTTAGGGGCATAGTTCAACGGTAGAATATCGGTCTCCAAAACCGCGGATGAGGGTTCGATTCCTTCTGCCCCTGCCAAAAATTCACCAAAATATGCTTGCCATATTTTGGGGAATTTTAAGTCAAGGTGTGGGCGGGGAATCGAACCCGAATACATAAAATGGTGGGTTCGCATACGAGTTGGATTTTGCAAGCATAGCGCAGCGAAATCCGTACGAGTGGTGAGGTTGAAGACCGAACTTTCCTTCTGCCCCTGCCAGATTTCTGGGCTTTTTGTATAGTCTAAATATAGGCAGATTTTATGAAAAAAATACTAGAATATATTAAATCAGTTCGCAGTGAATGGTTCAAAATTGTGTGGCCATCACGTGATAGTGTAATTCGTGCAACAATTATGATTCTGGTGTTTTCTGGTTTAGCTGCGCTGTTTTTCTTTATCACGGACAGTGTGTTAAACGCAATTGTTGGTTGGATTTTCTAAACGGGCAAAGGAAGTTCTTATGGAAGAAAAAATGCAATGGTTTGTTGTTAATGTTCACACTGGCTGCGAGGATAAGGTTGCTCGTGGTTTACGCGAACAAATTGATAAACGTCGTTTGAACGCTTATTTTGGTGAAATTTTAGTACCGACACGTGAAGTTACGGAAATAAAAGCGGGTAAACGTGTAAAATCTGAAAAAAAGTTTTTCCCAGGTTATATCGTTGTTCAAATGGTTATGAATAATGAGACATTCTCTTTGGTAAAGTTGATGCCGCAAGTAGTAATGTTCTTGGGTGCAAAAAATAAACCTATTGCTGTTAGTGAAGAAGAAGCAAGACGCTTGTTAAAGCAGGTTGAAGAAGGTAGTGTTGTGACTGATGAAGTTGAATATGAAGTCGGTCAAGAAGTGCATGTAATTGATGGACCTTTTGCGGGCTTTAATGGTGTTGTATCAGAGGTTGATAATTTAAAGCAAAAAATGACCGTTACAATTTTAGTGTTTGGTCGTGAAACAAGTGTAGAACTGGACTTTACGCAAGTAGAAAGAGTGTAAGTATGATTTATCGGAACTCGACGGGTAATTTAAAGATTTGTGAAATAAAGGAAGATATAGAAAGGTGGCGTCAGAAACCCGAAACAAAAGAAATGTTTGCGAAGCTTGCGGCAGAAAGAGGGGCTTTTATAGACAGGTTGTTGGCAGAAATAAAAGCACGAGAAAAATAGAGTTTTAGGATTTTTGTTGAGTATTTCAATTAAAAATCCTTGTGGTAGATAGCCATATCGGACCACAAACACAACGAAAAATGGAGTGAACAAATGGCAAAAAAAGAAGTAAAGGGGATTGTTAAATTAGTAGTCCCTGCAAAACAGGCAAATCCTGCGCCTCCTATTGGACCTGCGTTGGGTGCAGCCGGTGTAAATATTGCAGAATTCTGCAAACAGTTTAATGACAAAACAGCTGATAAAGAACCAGGAATGCCAATTCCTTGTATAATCACTGTTTATACAGACCGCAGCTTTGAATTTATAATGAAGTTGCCACCTGTGTCATATTACATTAAAAAGGCATTGAAACTGAAAATTGGTTCTCATAAACCAGGTCGTGATTTTGTTGGTACAATAACAAAAGCACAGGTTAAAGAAATTGCAGAAAATAAAATGCCAGACTTAAATTGCTCTACCATTGAATCTGCTATGAATATTGTTGCGGGTCAATGCCGTTCTATGGGCGTAAAGGTGGAGGAATAAGATATGAAACTGACAAAAAGACAAAAAACTTGGGCTCAGTTGGATACAGACAAGGTTTATACTTTGGCTGAGGCTATTGAAGCATTGCGTCCATATTGCTCTAAGAAATTTGACGAAAGCTTAGAAATTGCAATTCGTTTAGGTGTTGATGTAACCAAGGCAGACCAAAACATTCGTGGTATGGTATCTTTGCCAAACGGTACTGGTAAAACGGTTCGTGTTGCAGTATTTACTGTAAATAGTGCAGACGAAGCGAAGAAAGCTGGTGCAGATGTTGTTGGTGGCGAAGATTTAATTGAAAAAGTTGCAGCAGGTGAAATAAACTTTGACCGTGTTATTGCAACACCAGATATGATGCCAAAGATGTCTAAGGTTGCACGTATTTTGGGACCAAAAGGCTTGATGCCGAATCCAAAATTAGGTACTGTTACAAATAACGTTGCAGAAGCTGTTGCAACTGCAAAGGCGGGTCAGATTGAATACCGTGCTGAAAAGAAAGGTATAATTCATGCAGGTATTGGTAAGATGTCTTTTGCAACAGAAAAATTGGTTGAAAACGCAAATGCGTTAGTAGAACAATTAAAGAAAGTAAAACCAGCTTCTGTAAAAGGTCAGTATATCTTGAGTGCAGCGGTTGCTACGACTCAGGGTCCTGGTCTGAAAGTAGAAGTAAAATAATAAATTGCGGTTGGGTAAGAAATTACTCAGCCGCGAACAAAGATTTCTGTCCGAGACTGATGGTGTCAATTAAGGCTTAATTTCCATCATAGACAAAGAAAAGGTTCTTTGGGGCAGAATGAAGGCCCCATTCGGTACGAAACCGATTGGAAAGTTTAACAAAACAGGGGATTTTAGAAGTAAGTTTCTGAAATCTTGCAAGTAAGGGTAAAGATATGAGACGCGAAGAAAAATCAGATTTGATTTCAGCGTTGCAGTCGTCCTTGAAAGATGCAAACGGGATTTTCGTTATTGAAAATCATGGTTTGACTGTTAAAGAAATGGAAACATTGCGTAATGAATTACGTCCATTAGTTTCTGTTTTTAAAGTAGTTAAAAACCGTTTGATGAAGTTAGCGCTGAAAGGCACTGACTTTGAACCTGTATCTGAAATGATGAAACGCCCAACGGCTGTTGCGGTTGCAACAGATGGTTTGGCGGTTACCAAAGTTTTGGCAAAGTTTGCAGAAGAACATCCAAACTTGACAATACTTGGTGGTAAAATGGATGCAGACGTTCTAAGTACAGACGACATTGTGCAATTATCCAAACTGCCATCCCTGTTGGAAATTCGTGGTACAATTGCACGCATATTGGTAGAACCAGCGTCACGTTTAGCACGTGTTTCTGCAGAGTATGGAAAAAAGAATTAAAATATATTAGAACATTGTTGTTCTGAATATAAATAGGAGCAAAAAAATGGCAGATATTCAAAAATTAGTTGAAGAATTGTCAAAATTAAGCGTTTTGGAAGCTGTTGAATTATCCAAAGCGTTAGAAGAAACTTGGGGTGTAAGCGCTGCTGCTGCAGTTGCTGTTGCAGCAGGTCCTGCTGCTGCAGCTGCCGAAGAAAAGACAGAATTTGATGTTGTCTTGGCAGAAGCTGGTGCAAACAAATTAGCAGTTATCAAGGCTGTTAAAGATATTACTGGGTTAGGTTTGGGCGAAGCGAAAGCTTTGGTTGAATCTGCACCAAAGGCAGTAAAAGAAGCAGTTGCAAAAGACGAAGCTGAAAAAATGAAAGCCACGTTAGAAGCAGCTGGTGCAAAGGTTGAATTGAAATAATTCACCTGGGGAACAGAAATGTTCTCATGGAAAGATAAGTCGCGATAGATTGCGACAAAACGCCGCCCACTTGGGGTTAAAACCCTAGGTGGGCACAAAGGCGTAAAAATATATGACGATTTTTTATCGTTTTCGTTTGCAAAACGCACAACAAAAAAGGATTGATACCCATGGCAGTTATCCAGAAATTTAGAAAATCTTTTGGTAAAAGTTTTTTGCAAACTCCGCTTCCAGATTTAGTTGAAATTCAATATAATTCATATAAAGACTTCTTACAGGCAGACGTTGCCCCACAAAATAGAAAAAATATAGGGTTACAAAACGTCTTTTCATCAATGTTCCCAATTAAAGATTATGCAGGAATTGCAGAACTTGAATTTGTAGAATATACATTGGATGAACCTGTTTATGGTGTTAAAGAATGCTTGTTGCGTAATATGACGTATTCTAGCAAACTGAAGCTGAAGCTGAGATTGATTTTGTGGGATGTCGCAGAAGATGGTAAGAAAACTCTTCGTGACATAAAGGAACAAGAAATATTCATGGGCGAAGTGCCTTTGATGACAGAGCGCGGTAGTTTCATTGCATCAGGTGTAGAACGTGTAATTGTTTCTCAGATGCATCGTGCACAAGGTGTTGTTTTTGCAACTACAAAAGAAGCTAAGATTGCCGGTAATCCAATTACATATACAGCACGTATTATTCCAGAACACGGTAGTTGGATTGACTTTGAAGAATACAAAGGTGTTATATACGTACGCATAGACCGTCATCGTAAAATACCTGCAACTGTTTTATTGCGTTGCTTACCAGCTGCTGAAGATGAAAAGAAATGGTTGGCAGACCCACGTAAATCAACAATTCGTGGTATGGATGATACAGAAATATTGGGCGCATTTTATAAGCGTATGCCTTTATCTTTTGATGGTAAATTATGGGTAGGTGAAACTTCTGTATTTGAGGGTTTGGATAAATATCGTTTGAACTACGATTTAATTAACCCAAAAGATAAAAAGGTTTTGGCGAATAAGGGTGACCGTATGAATGCAAAGCGCTTGTCCAAAATAATGGCAGCGTCAAAATCATATGGTATTATGCCAGAATCTTTGGTTGGTGAGTACTTATTTGACCCAATTATGAGCGGTGATGAAGTTGTATTCCAAGCTGGTACAGAAATAACAGAAGAAGTATTGGCTGATTTAGAAAAAATGGGTGTAAAAAACATTTCATTAATTTCTATTGATAATGCAACAATAACTGCGCATATGCGTAATACTTTGATGGCGGATAAGACAACAAATCGTGAAGAAGCGTTGATTGAAATTTATAACGTTATCAGACCGGGTGAACGTCCAACAGTAGAAGCTGCAATTAATTTATTTATGCGTCAGGGTTTTGATGCATCATATTATGATTTGTCTGCAGTTGGTCGCTTTAAGATGAACAAGCGTTTGAAAATAGATTCTGGTAAAAAACCAGAAGACGAACGTTTGTTAACAAAGTCTGATTTCTTGGCGGTTTTGAAAACTTTGACAAATATCATAGACCATAAAGATACGGTTGATGATATTGATAACTTATCTAATCGTCGTGTACGTACGGTTGGTGAATTATTAGAACAGAATTTCCGTACAGGTATGTTGCGTGTTGAACGTTTGGTTCGTGAAAGCTTATCTTCACCAAACATTGCAAATATGCAACCACAAGATGTTGTCAATGTAAAACCATTAATGTCTTTGATTTCAGAATTTTTGGGAACATCTCAGTTATCTCAGTTTATGGAAGCTTATAACCCATTGACAGAAGTAGAACATAAACGTTTGATTTCTGCGTTGGGTCCTGGTGGTTTGAATCGTGATCGTGCAGGTATTGACGTCCGAGACGTTCATCCAACACACTATGGCAGACTTTGCCCAATTCATACACCAGAAGGTGCAAATATTGGTTTGATTAACCACTTGGCGACATACGCACGTGTAAATCCATATGGCTTTATTGAAACACCTTATTACGTTGTAGAAAACAGCAAGATTACTGACAAAATGGTATACTTGACTGCTGATGAAGAATTGGGACATAAAATTGCCCAAGGAAATACACCTACAACAGCAACAGGTGTATTGGCGGAAGACATGGTAACGGCACGTGTAGACGGTGAATTTACAATGGTTCCAAAAGAAGAAATTGACCTGATTGACGTTGAACCACGTCAGGTAGTATCTATTGCAACAGGTTTGATACCGTTCGTTGAAAATGACGACGCGAACCGTGCATTGATGGGTTCAAACATGCAACGTCAGGCAGTTCCATTGTTACGTGTTCAGGCACCACTTGTTGGTACTGGTATTGAACGTGAGGTTGCGCGTGATTCCAGAACAGGTAAGGTTGCAAAGCACAGTGGTGTTGTTGAATCTGTTGATGCAAACCGTATCGTTGTAAAATGTATGAACAGCCGTAATGTTGTGACAGGTGTTGATATTTACAATCTGGAAAAATTTGAACGTAGTAACAGTGAAACATTGATACATCAAAAACCATTGGTAAAAGTTGGGGATCGTGTTTCAGCAGGTGATATAATTGCGGACGGTTCTGCGATGAACTATGGTGAATTGGCTTTGGGTCGCAATGTTCTAGTTGCATTCGTTCCATGGCGTGGTTATAACTACGAAGACTCTATTGTTATATCAGAACGTATTTCTCGTGATGATGTATTTACATCTATTAAAATCGTTGAGAAAGAATTCAAAGTTCGTGATACACAATTAGGGCCAGAAAGCTTTACACGCGATATTCCAAATGTAAGTGAAGAAGCGTTAAAGAATTTGGACGAATCAGGTATCATATATGTTGGGGCTCGTGTTAAACAAGGTGATATTTTGGTAGGACGTGTTTCACCAAAATCAGAAACTTTATTAACACCAGAAGAAGCACTTTTACGTAATATCTTTGGTGAAAAGGCTTTGAACGTAAAAGATACTTCTTTGCGTGTAGGACCAAACGAAGAAGGTACTGTTATTGGCGTTAACGTTCTGACGCGTCATGGCGTAAAGAAAGACGAACGTACGCAGATGATAGAACTGCAAAAGATTGAAAAGATTAACAAAGACCGTGAAGAAGAAACTTCTATCATTGAAAAAGGTTTTGCTGATCAGGTATTTCAGATTGCAGAAGGGCAAATTATTGATGCGGGCACAGGCAGCTTGAAACCTTTTGTTGGTAAGAAACTGACAGAAGAAGTGTTTGAAGGCATTAAACCATCAGATGTAAAGAAGCTGGTTGTACGCAACAAAGAAGCGCAGGCAAAGATTGATGAATTGCGTGAACAACATGTTGCTAAATTAAAGCTTTTGAATGAGAAAGCAGATGCAGAAGTTGCAAAAGTAACAGAAAGCAATTCGTTGAATGCGGGCGTTTTGAAAGAAGTAAAAGTTTACATTGCTCATAAGATGAAACTGCAACCTGGTGATAAGATGGCAGGACGTCACGGTAACAAGGGTATCGTTTCTAAGGTAGTACCAATTGAAGATATGCCATATATGGAAGATGGTACACCTGTAGATATCGTATTAAATCCGCTTGGTGTGCCAAGTCGTATGAATATCGGTCAGATATTAGAAACGCACCTTGGTATGGCGGCACGTACGTTAGGTCAGCAGATTGGCGAAGTTCTGGAAGAAGTAAAACAGAAACGCGCCGTTACAGATGACTTGCGTACAATTATGGGTAAAGTTTACGGCAAAGAAGTTGCTGATAAGTTAGAAAAGATGACAGATACGGATGTTCGTGCAGAAGCGGCATTGTTGAAAGACGGTGTACCAATGGCAACACCAACATTTGACGGTGCGACACCAGAAGACATTCGTTCTATGTTGAAATTGGCCAAATTGCCAGAATCAGGTCAGTTCACGTTGTACGACGGTATGACAGGCGAGAAATTCGCAAGACCTGTTACGGTTGGTGTAATGTACATGCTGAAGTTGCATCACTTTGTTGATGAAAAGATTCACGCACGTTCAATTGGTAATTATTCTTTGGTAACGCAGCAACCGTTGTCTGGTAAGGCTCATATGGGTGGTCAGCGTTTGGGTGAAATGGAAGTTTGGGCATTAGAAGCACATGGTGCCGCCCACTTACTGCGCGAAATGTTGACTGTAAAATCAGACGATATAACAGGTCGTACAAAAATGTATGAATCAATTATATCGGGTAGTAATGATATCCAGACGGGAACACCAGAAGCCTTTAACGTATTAGTTCGCGAATTACGTGGTTTAGGCTTGGCAATGACGCCAAAGAAAATAGATTAAGTGGCGGGGCAGTGCATTACCGGAAACGGTAATGCCCCAGCCACGCAGTACTTTTAGCGACTGAAAGGAGCAAAATACATGACCAATATGTTGCAGAAGATATTCGGACAAATTGAAACCAAGGAACAATTTGATGCATTGCGCATAACTATTGCATCACCAGAAGAAATTCTTTCTTGGTCACATGGCGAAGTTAAAAAGCCAGAAACTATTAACTATCACTCTTTGAAACCAGAACCAGAAGGATTGTTCTGTCAGCAAATCTTCGGGCCTGTTAAAGATTACGAATGTGCTTGCGGTAAATATAAAAGAATTAAATTCCGTGGCGTTGTTTGTGAACGTTGCGGTGTAGAAGTTGGTTCTTCTACTGTTCGTCGTGAACGTATGGGGCATATTAAATTAGCTATGCCTGTTGCACATACATGGTTCTTGCGCGAAGGTAAAATTGCAACTTTGTTAAATAACTTGCCACAAAAGAAATTGGAACAAGTTATTTCTTATGATGCATACATTGTTATTGAACCAGGTTTAACAAACTTGAAACAATATGATGTAATCAGCGAAGATGAATACCAAAACGCAGTTGAAGAATTTGGTGCAGATGCTTTCCATGTTGGTATCGGTGCAGAAGGAATCAGAAGCATAATTGCTAATTTGGATATGGGTGATGAACGTACACGTTTACGTGCTGAAATATCAGAAACAAAATCAGATGCAAAACGTAAAGCTTTAATCAAACAGTTAAAGTTAGTTGAAGCTTTCTTAGATTCTAAGACAGAACCTGCGTGGATGTTGCCTGATATTATTCCTGTAATACCACCGGATATGCGTCCATTGGTTACATTAGATGCAGGACATGTTGCGGCATCGGACTTAAATGATTTGTATCGTCGTGTTATTATACGTAATAACCGTTTGAAAAGATTTATTGAAATGCATGCACCTGAAATTATCGTACGTAATGAAAAACGTATGTTACAGGAAGCTGTAGATTCATTGTTTGATAATGGACACAAAGCGCGCCCAATGGTTTCACAGAACCGTCGTCCGCTGAAGTCTTTGTCAGATTCTTTAAGTGGAAAATCAGGACGTTTCCGTATGAATTTGCTGGGTAAACGTGTTGATTATTCTGGACGTTCTGTAATTGTATCAGGACCATCATTAAAATTGCATCAGGTTGGGTTGCCGAAAACAATGGCTTTGGAATTATTCAAACCATTCGTTTATGCAAGATTGTTAGCAGGTGATTATGCTAATACTTTAAAGACAGCCCGCAAGATGGTTGAAAACGGTGAAGACATTGTTTGGGAAATCTTGGAAAAAGTAATTTACCAACATCCTGTATTGTTAAACCGTGCACCTTCATTGCATAGATTGTCTTTGTTGGCATTTGAACCTGTATTGATTGAAGGTAAAGCTATTCGTTTGCATCCGTTGGTATGTAAAGGATTTAATGCTGACTTTGACGGTGACCAGATGTCTGTGCACGTTCCAATTTCCTTGGAAGCACAATTAGAAGCACGTACATTGATGTTGTCTTCTAATAACGTTCTGTCACCTGCAAACGGTGAACCTATGATTGTGCCATCACAAGACATGGTTTTAGGTGTTTACTATATATCTTTGATAAATGGCGAACATACAGAAAAATCACCACGTTTTGCAAATATGGACGAAGTGAAGTTGGCTTTGGAAAACAAGACAATTACTTTACATACACCAATTTTTGCGCGTATTAACGGCAAGATATACAAGACAACAGCAGGTCGTATGATTTTGGGTGAATTGTTACCAAAATCTGATGATATGCCATTTGATTTGGTAAATAAAGTAATGCCGGTAAAAGAAATAAAAGCTTTGCTTGCAACTACTTATGAACGTTGTGGTGATAAAGCAACAATTCTTTTGGCGGACGCTTTGAAAGATACTGGTTTTGAACAAGCTGCACGCAGTGGAATCTCAATTGGTTTCGACGACATTGTAATTCCAGAAGAAAAGAAAGATTTGATTGCAGAATCTGAAAAAGCGGCAGAAGAAATTGAAGAACAGTATCAGAACGGTTTGTTATCTGGTGGTGAAAGACACAATAAGTTAATTGACTTGTGGCAGAAAACAACCGATAAACTGGGTGATTTAGCCTATGCGGCACTTGGTAAGACAACTGGTGATAACTGGAATTCAGTTTTGATGATGGCGTTATCTGGTGCACGTGGTTCCAAACGTCAGATTCAGCAGTTGGCGGGTATGCGTGGTATGATGCAGAAACCAGACGGTTCAATTATTGAAGTTCCAATTATATCGAACTTTAAGGAAGGTTTGACCATGTCTGAATACTTTACGTCAACCCACGGTGCACGTAAAGGTATGTCGGATACGGCTTTGAAAACTGCTGACGCTGGTTATTTGACACGTCGTTTGGTTGAATTGGCTCAGAATACAGTTATTACGGAACATGATTGTGGTACAACAGAATACATTACTGCGAAACCTGTTTATCAAGGCAGTACATTGTCTGTTGCGCTGGGTGATGTTGTTTTAGGACGTACAGCTGCACATGATATAATTCATCCAATAACGAAAGAAGTTATCGTTCCTGCAGGTGAACTGATTACAAAGACTGCGGCAAAGAAGATAAATGAATCAGGGTTGCCAAGTGTTGATGTTCGCAGTGTTCTTACATGTTGCAGTGACGGTTTGTGTGCAAAATGTTATGGTATGGACTTGTCACGTAATGCGCTGGTTCATGTTGGTGAAGCCGTTGGTGTTATCGCAGGTCAGTCAATTGGTGAACCTGGTACTCAGTTGACGCTACGTACCTTCCATATTGGTGGTGTTGCGGCAGGTGGTGCAGAAAGTCACTTTATCGAAGTTCCTGTTTCAGGTACAATCAAATTGACCGGTGTTAATACAATTAAGAACTCGGCTGGTCGTATAGTTGTATTATCAAGAAACGGCGAATTGGCTGTTGTTGATGATAAAGGTGAAAAGCTGTTCTCAAGTAATTTGCCATATGCTTCTATGTTGATTGTTAACGATGGTGATAAGGTTGAAAAGGGCGCAAAGGTTGCAGAATGGGACCCATATTCAAATACAATCATTGCGGAAAAAGACGGTATTGTTCAATTTAATGACTTGATTGAAAACGTATCTTATCAAGAAGAAGTTGATTCTATGACGGGTATTGTTTCACGTAAAGTTATTAATTGGAAGACAAATACAAAGAAAGCATTGAATCCTGCAATTACGTTGGTAAATGAAAAGGGTGAAATAATTTCTTTGGGTGGTAAAAAGATTGCTGAATACTTATTGCCAATGTATTCTATCTTGAATGTTGCCAACGGCGACAAAGTTGTTGCTGGCGACGTGTTAGCAAGAATACCTGTTCAATCAAAACGTACAAGCGATATTACTGGTGGTTTGCCACGCGTTAACGAATTGTTAGAAGTTCGTCGTCCTGCAAACCCAGCATTGCTTGCTGAAATTGATGGTACGATTGAATTAGAAGACGCAAAGTCAAAGATTCTTGTTCGTATTGTTCCTGACGATGGCACAGCACCTGTTGAATATGCTGTTCCAAAGGGTACAAACTTGTTGGTTCGCAGTGGTGATGTTGTCAGAAAGGCAGATAAGTTGGTTGACGGTGATCCTGTACCACAAGATATCTTGCGTATATTGGGGCAAAAAGCGTTGGCTACATTTATGGTAGAACAAATACAGCAAGTTTATCGTCTGCAAGGCGTGGTAATTAACGACAAGCATATTGAAATTTTGATACGTGAAATGACTCGTCGTGTTGAAATCACAAACCCAGGTGATACTGGATTCTTGATGGGGCAGGTTGTTGATCGTGTTGATTTTGAAGAAGAAAATGCACGTGTCGCGCATGATGGTGGAAAACCAGCTGTTGCTTCTCAGGTATTGGTTGGTTTGACGCGTGCTTCTTTGACAAGTCGTTCATTTATATCTAACGCATCGTTCCAGCAAACTACGAAAGTATTAGTAGATGCTGCAATTAGCGGTGCAACAGATAAGTTGGTTGGTATTAATGAAAACTTAATTGTTGGTCGTTTGATACCAATTGGAACAGGTGCATATGTTCGTCGTGTTCGTGAAATTGCGAAAGAAGAAGAAAAAGCAGAAAAGCTTGCACGTGAAGGTAATGCACATCAACAATTGTTAGATATATAAACTAGGTAAAAATAGACGCCTGGTAAGCTAGTATAAGACTGGTTAACCAGGCGTTTTAAACGCTAATATGAAAGAAATACCAGCAATTTTTTGTGATATAGACGGTGTTGTAAATAAAAAGTTTGCAATTGCTAATTATGATAGATTTGGTGAGCCAAATGAAAACATGATACGCGTTTTGGAAACTTTGGGTAAAGATTTTACAATTGTTTTTATCACAGGGCGTTGGGCAATGGGGCAGAAAAAGGTTGAAGACCATATAAATGCTTTGCTGCCTGATATAAAAAAGCTGATATTTTGTAAAGCGCATGATTATCCTGGTACGACCGCAGATTTCAAATTGGCAACAATAGTTGATTTAGAAAAACAGGGGTATAAGTTCTATATGGGGCTTGATGACCACAGTGCGGTAATAGGGTTAATGCATAATCATGGCATGTTTGTAGCAAAGGTTATATCAGATTAAAGTTTTTCTTGCAAAACAATAAGATTTTAATAAAATATCAAACTGTAAATAAAAGGATAGTAAAATGGCAACGCCAAAAAGTAAAACAAGTAAAGCACGTACAGCACAACGTCGTTCACATGACGCTTTGTCAATAATGCCTTGCAGCGTATGTAAATCATGCGGTGAAAAGAAACGTCCGCATCATGTATGCCCTGCATGTGGTGCAAAATAATTATTAAAAGATATAAGGGCAGAAATCGGTACGAAAGTACCTTTCTGCTTTTTTAGTGTACTATGCCAACAGAAAAGAAAATCATATCAATTGATGCAATGGGTGGTGATAAAGGTCCAAACGCTGTTTTGGGCGGCATGAACCAATTCTTGTATCAGAACGGGGAAGACAAAGTATTTTTTCGCCTATTTGGGGATGAAAAAAAATTACGTAAGTTGCTTTCTAAGTATCCACGTGTTGCCCGTAATTGTGAACTTATCCATGCACCTAATGCAATAAAAGGTACAGACAAAGTTCGTGATGTTATTCGTCATGCTCAGGATACTTCTATGTATATGGCAATAAAAGACGTACGTGAAGGAAATTCTGCCGCTGTTGTTAGTGCTGGTAATACAGGAATATTAATGTCTTTATCAAAACTGGCGCTTAAAACAATTGATGGAATTTCAAGACCTGCGATAACAACAATGCTACCGTCTGGTGGTGGTGATTCTCGTGTGGTTGTATTAGACCTTGGGGCAAATGTGCAGTGTGGTGAACGTGAACTGTTCGATTTTGCAATTCTTGGCAGTGTTTATGCAGAAGTTATTGGTAAAATGCCTCGCCCAAAGGTTGGTGTGTTAAATATTGGGGAAGAAGATACAAAAGGTAACGAAACACTGCAAAAGCTTAATAAGTTATTAAGTGCGCATAAAGATGAATTACCATATGAATATATCGGTTTTGTAGAGGGTAATGATATTGGTGGTGGAAATGTGCAGGTTGTTGTCACAGACGGTTTTACTGGTAATATCGTGTTAAAAACTGTCGAGGGAACAGCAAAACTTATAAAGCGTGTTTTGGTGGATAACTTAAAGAAATCTATTTTAGCAATTATTGGTGCTTTTTTCTTGGTACACGTGTTTAAAAGATTGAAAAATAAAATAGACCCTCGTTCTTATGCGGGTGCAACGTTCTTAGGCTTAAAGGGGTTCGCAGTTAAAACACATGGGAATAGTGATGCGCTGGCGTTTGCAAATTCTATTAAGTATGCTGCGGATTTAACTGGGGCGGATTTGAATAGTGTGATAAAAGAAAGGGCGCAGGCTGTTGAAAAAATTCGTGAAGAAATAAACGCAACAGAAGAATAAAATCTTGCCTTTTAGGAAATCATTAATATTGATATCGCCGATTTTTTCGGCGATTTTTTTATATGTGTTTTCTAAGGGAGAGATAGAATGCGCATCATTGGAAAAACTTCATTTTATATTATGTTGATGTGTAGTTCACCAGTTTATGCCACAGACGTAAACGATTTTAGTTCTTTTTATAATTTATATAAAACAGCAACAACATCAAACGATATAAATATTACAGCAGATATGATAGCCTCGCGTCTTTTAAGTGTTCCTGGGGCGCAGAATACAACAATAAATGGTGGTGGGTATAATTTTAATGGCGAAAATTATAACGGTTTCACAGTTTCAAATGGTTATACAGTTTCATTAACAAATGGGGGTAATTTTACTGTATCTAATCAAACTGCAACAGTAGAAAATTCTGTTAATGGCTTTTATCAATCGGGGCAAGGGGCGGTTTTTGCAAATTTAGGCGGTGTCGTAGATATACAAAATTCGGCATTTAGTAATAATTCGTCTGCATATGGCGGCAGTGTTGTTTATCAGACAAGTGCAGGCAGTTTAAATATTTTAAACAGTGCGTTTCAAAATAATACAGCAACCAGAAGTAATGGTGGTGTGATATATAATCAGTACGGAACAAGTGCTGTCATAGATGGCAGTTATTTTCAAGAAAATTCTGCAAGTCGTTATGGGGGTGTTATTTTTAATGACGGTGATTTAACTATTACAAATAGCGTCTTTAGTTCTAATAGTGCACAAAGTGGGGCGGCAATATATAGTTCTAATAATACTAAACTTAGCAATGTATATTTTATAGGAAATACAGGCAGTCAAGATGTGGGGGCTGTTTATACTACTGGTATGATGGATTTAAGCAATTCATTATTTCAAGATAATACAGGTGTAACAGGTGGGGCAATAGGTAATTATGGAATAGTAGGAGACGGTTTGTATGCTGTTATAAATAATTCAGATTTTGTTGGAAATAGCGCAACTTATGGCGGTGCTGTTTATAACTGGGATGATATGTATATCATAGATAGTAATTTTAGTAATAACAGTGCAACAGATGGTGGCGGGGCAATATTTAATTTAAATGCGTTATTTTTGATAGCTCAAAATAAAAATATAGAATTTAGCGGTAATACGTCAAGTGGTGTATCAAATGCGATTTATACAACAGAAATTTTACATTTAAATGCTGGTTCGGGTCATGAAATTATATTTGATGATAGAATAACGGGTTCTGGTTCAATTGTTGTTAATAGACCATATCAGTTAGAATCTGCCACTATGCCGGCAGATGGTGAAATTGTATTGAATGAAGATATGACAGGATTTTCTGGTAGGGTAGACATTGAAGGTGGTACGGTTAGTGTTGGGAATAGCGGGAAATTCTTTTCAGCGACAGATTTAACAGTTGCTGGGGCAACATTGAATTTGGGGCTTAGTAATGCATCTGTTAATTCGGCAACATTTTCATCTGGTGCGGTGTTGGGCCTAAGTGTGCAAGATGCGAATACTTATGGTTATTTAACAGCAGATAATTTTTCAATTTCTGATAATTCCAGATTAAGTATAGTTCTTAATTCTTCTGCAATGGACGGTCAAGATAGCTTGCGTTTGCAATTGTTAAGAAGTTCTCAAACAATAAATGATAATTTTATGCCAGAAATTAATAATAATATATATGCATTTTTAAAAATTGGGGACGGTTGGTATGAAGTTATCCCAGAAAGTACGTTTTTGGATGTTATAAGAGATGCAGGCGGAACCCAGAACAATGAAAACACGGCAATTGCGTGGCAAGAAGTTCCAAGTAGTGATAATACAAGTGCGGATGAAGTATATGAAAGACTAAATGAGCTTGTTCAATTAGATGCAATGGGGTATGTTCACGCGTTAACGGCGTTGGCGCCGTCTACGGCCCCACTTATGCAGATATTAGGTACATCATATGTGGAAAGATTTGATAATTTATTGTCTCTTGATTCTGCAGGACGTCAAGAATACTCAGTAGAAAATGGCGCTTTGTGGGCAGCTACAATTGGCAGTGGCGGCAGGCTTAAAGAAGATAAATATTATGCGAACTTTGATATATACGGTTATGGTTTTGGGCTTGGTGCAGAATGCGATTTAGATAATTGGAATTTGGGTATAGCATATACTTATCAATATGACAGATTAAAAAGCTGGGCCAGAACAATGCATGCACCAACTTATGGTGGTGGAATATATGCAAAATATGAAAACGGTGGTTTTATATGGAATACAACAGCCAGTTCTTTCTATACAGATTTGGATGAAACTAAAAACGTGGCAGGTATTCAGTTGTTTGATAGTATGGGGTTGTATACAACTGGCCTATGGTCCGAGATAGGTTATAAAACGCCTTTTTATAATTGGGAAATGTTACCGACATTTGGCACTAGGTATACGTTTATACATAGAAATCCATCAACAGATACTGCCGGACAAGAAATATCATCTGCAGATTTGAACTTTTTAACTACTTATGCGGGTGTTTCATTTGCTCATAGCTTTTGGCTGGATAATAACATTAGTATAACCCCTGTTATAGATTTTGGTGGGTCTTATGACTTGCATGCAGATGTCGACGATTTAAATGTGAAGTTAGGGGATGCTGAATATTATATACAATCTGAAAGGTTGCCGCGCTGGCAAGCAAACGGAGGCGTGAAGTTGAAAATAGGTTGGGGCGGTGTTTATGAGGTGCAAGTCGGGGCAGATGTTTCAATGCGCCAGGGATATAATAATTATTCCGGCAGTATAAAGGGCAGTATGATGTTTTAAGCAAAACAGAACCGCCGACAATTACTTGTCGGCGGCTGCTCCCTTCCTTCTGGTTTCCCAGAAACTTTGTGCATGCCCTTATTTAACCGCGCATTGCGGAAAATTAGGCAGCCTTTGCAACTTTTTGTGTTTGTTCTGCGTCGGCAGCGTCAATAATCTTTTTCGCTTCTGCAAACACCATTTCTTTTACGCGTAGTGCCAAAGTTTTTGTTTCTAAGTTTTCGGCAGCTACATCAAAATTATCTGTACGAATTTGTAGCGATACATATGCACCAACCAACGATGCACGTGGTAAATCTTCGATTGAACGTGGCGCATTGTTTTTGCCAATTTGTAGTTCGTCTGACAAAGATATAATTTGGCGGTCTTCATTAACCCAAACTGTTGTTGTTAAAACTTTATTCAGGGCAATCATAATTTCTTTTATATTTTTTGACATGCGCGGTTCCCTCCTTTCTGGGTGTTTTGCAAAAAATAACTTAGTCCTGTATATACACAACGTATTTACAAAAAAACTAATTTATTTTTTATGTTGATTTATATTTTGTCCGGAAATCTGGGAGTTTCTTAGATTTCTGGGCTTTTTTATTGTTTTCTCCTTGTCTATACCTGAATCTTAGAACAAAAACGAATCGCAGGTCAAGAAGAAAATACAAATATTTTAATTTTATTTTAAATTTTTATCATTTTATTTATAAAACCATAAAATCCCATAAAAGAATTATAAAATGTCATTGACAACCATAAAAAGACGTGCTACGTTTCGTATGAAGTCTGAAAGAGGAACGGGCAGAAGCCCAAAAAACAAGGACCTTAAATAAATGTCATTGTTTCTCTCATCTTATGAAAATCGTTTGGATACCAAGGGGCGTATTTCTGTACCGGCCTCTTTTCGGGCTTCGGTTTCAAATGAAAGATTTGCAGGCGTTGTTTTATATCGTTCTTTTACGAATAATTGCATAGAAGGTTTATCTATGTCTCGTATGGAACAGTTGGCAAATGCAACCGATAAAATGGGTGTTTTTGACAGCGAATTAGATGATTTGTCTGCGATGTTGTTTGCGGATGCGCGTCCATTAACTTTTGATGTGACAGGCAGAATTGTTATCCCCGAAGATTTATTGCGTCATGCTGGTATAACGGACAAGGCTGTTTTTGTTGGACGTGGTACCAGTTTTCAGATATGGAACCCAGAAGCGTTTAAGAAAGCGCAGGAAAAATCATTGAATAACTTGCGTACCACTCGTCCAAATTTAACACTTAATTAATTTTATAAAGATTAAAAAAATCCCCAAATTGGGGATTGTTAATTGTCTGGAATGCACGTTCTTGTTGTTGGGTCAAGATGTGTTCCTTCTCCACATTCCTGTAACGTTGCTTGCCCTGTATCTGTTCATGGGCTGCTAGTTTTACAAGTGTTAGTTGCCTGGTCATATGTTTTGTCATTAGGACATGTACAATACGGATAAGGGCTCGTTTTTAATGCATCACTAGGACAGGATTTGCATTCATTATTTGATAAATCATATCCTAAAGTGTTTGTGCCAGATTTCCAACCACAGTCACAATTTGGATATGTTCCAGTTGCACCTTCTGGGCAATTATAACCCTGAACTATGCTTTGTATCCAGTTAGTTTTTCCTCCTTCTATATCTGTTTCTCCTGTAACTGACATGCATGTTTTTATTATTGAATCACATGCGTTAATAGCGACGCTGGTGCTTAAAGGTTTTGAAGCGTCGTAATTATTTTGCACCAAGCATGATTTTACATCTGTTACGCAATCTTCAGCGTAATCTGATAATATTTCATCTTGTGCGGCCTTGATTTGAACCAGTGTTCTGTTCAAGAATTCTTTAATTACATTGTTTGCTGGGTTATATTTCAGGTTTTGACCTGTTCCAGTATATGTAATGTCTTGACACTGATTTAATATAGATATGCACATACCATAATTTTTACCGTCAGAATCATCGTGCCAACCAATTTTATTCTGTAAATATTCAGATATATTTGTTGATGCAGTAGTTACCGGTGTTGATGTAACAGTATCTTCGATGAATTTGCTAAGAGTATAGTCTTCATCTGCCCAAGGGTTGTCGTCGCCTTTTTTCCACATGGCAGAATATATCGATGCTTCTGGGTTTGATGGTGAGCCAGGTTCACTACCGACAACAACTTCGCCATTAACGATGTATTTGCCAGTCGGATCAAGACAGTTTTCGTAATCATCCCCACAAACGATGTCTTCTTGCATGCAGTTATCAAGCTCTGTTATACATTCACGCAAATTATATGCATTCTTTTGTTGTGCAACTAATAATCGCGCCTTTTGTAAGACGTTTTTAGCGTTTCTAACTGTTGATGCCATCTGGTCATTAGATTCTGTCAAAGTACGTTCATAAATTATACATTGCTTATCTATTTCCAAATCATAGGCATTTGTTATGATTGAAATATCAACACCCTGTGCTTGACAGCTGTTTAATACAGACGCCTTACAACGTGCGGCAGCTGTCTTGTACAATTGTTCACCACGCTGGTTGCTGATACTGTTTGTATTGCTGCCGGTGCCAAGTAGTGAGCTTAAATCAAAACCTGTACTATCTATTGAAAAATCAAGCAAGCCAGATAAATCAAAACTTAAACCACTGCTAGAAGAACTCGCCTTGCCAGATTGTACATCAACAATAAGGTCTTTAATTTTATCCAAATCGTTCTTTAGTTTTGTATTATCTGTTGTTGTTTGCATTTCTAGTTCTGCTTCGGTCTGTGTGAACAAAGTTTCAACCTGTTCTGCAGATAGACCGATATACTGAATCTTTTGCGCAACATCTTGTAATTCTTCGGTTGCTTGTTTTAATGCCGCTTCTGTTTCTGCATAGTTATCCAAATTAGAACTGCAACTGCAACGACCTTGATTATCATCTAATACATTACAGAAATTATCCATACATGCAGTATATTGCGCTTTACAGAAATCTGTTACCTGTGCCAATTCGTCCATAGAAATAGTAGAAGAAGTAGATTCTGTAGAAGTTGTGGTTATAGAAGATGTCCCTGCACGTGCTGTTGGTATACGGGCACGAACTGATGCAGCTGTTGTACTGACACCTGCACGATTGCTGATATACAAAGGTGTGCTTGCGGTATCTGTTTGTACAATAGAAGCGCGTGCTGTATTTACATTATTTGTTTTTGAACTTGCACGTGTGGTTACGCCCGGTGTGGTCGCAGAACGTATTGCAGCCGCAGTTGAACGTGATGCCGTCGTTGTGCGCCCCGTTGTAGTTGGACGGGTCGTTGCACTAGTTGTGGTACGTACAGTGTTGGTCGTTGGTGCAACAGTTGTTGTTGCAGTTCTGGCGGTAACCGATCTGGCTGGTGTAGTATTTGAAGTACGTGTAGATACATTACGCCCAGTAGTTGTAGAAGTTGCTACTGCCCTAGATGCTGCAGAACGTGTATTTGAATTACGTGGGCTTACAACAGCTGGAACAACTGGTGTATTAACTTTTTGTTCGGTTTCTTCTGCAGCCTCATTTGTTTGTTCTTCTGCTTGTGGTGTTTCATATTCGTCAGAATATTCCATCATTTCTTCGTAATAATAAGCAGGCACAACCTCTGCAAAAGCAGGTAAAACCAACAAACTGCTAAGTACTGCAATCAATCTTTTCATAGCGAAAACTTCCCTTCTATTATTCAGATTTTATCATATTATGAAAAATGGCGCAAACAAAAAATACAATATATTATTATGTTGTTTTTTATAAAAGCGCTTTATTATTAAGCATATTTTCCGATTGTTAATTTTTTTAATGAATTTGACTTGTAAAGTTTGCTAAATGTGTACTATAATCTTCGCCAAAAGGTGAAAATTTGTTTTGGGTTAAAAGAGTTTCTTTGTTTGTTTTTACATTGCCGCTTATTGGGTGTACGACGGTTCCTACAACTATTGATGATAAGCGCTTGAACGATTATGCACCAAAAATAACGGTTGCTGATTATGGGTTTGACCCTATGCAAACGCCAATTGCGCAGTGCTATGCCAAAGAACTAAGTAGTGCGGATGATATTAGCGGTGCAACGTTAATAGAAGACGGTTTGTCTGCTTTTGTAATAAGGGCGGCTTTTGCACGTATGGCAACTAAAACTATTGACTTACAAACTTATATTTATAGTAATGATTTTTCGTCCAAGGTGTTAATTGGCGAGCTGAAAAAAGCAGCGGACAGGGGGGTAAAGGTTCGTATTTTAATAGACGATTACGGTACTAAATCTGATATTGCAGATGTTATGTTGTTAAATCAGCACCCTAATATAGAGGTAAAGGTCTTTAATACTGTCTCTAATAGGTCTAAGTTTTTATACTATCCACAATTTTTGCTAGATTTTAATCGCTTAAATTCTAGAATGCATAATAAGTTATTTATAGTAGATAATATTGCTTACATAACAGGCGGTAGAAACGTTGGCAGTAATTATTTTTATCCAGAAACTGCATCTAACTTTTCTGATACAGATGTTTTATTTATCGGGGATATGACAAAGTATGCAACTGCTAGTTTTGATGAATATTGGAATTATCATTTGTCTATACCTGCGTCAGTATTTCCAAAGGCAAAGTCTAAAAAGGCTTTGAGAAAGCTTGAAAAGAAATTTGAAGAAATTGAAAAGAAAAGTGCAGAAGATATAGAACAATACAATAAGATAATATCTTTGGCACAATCAGAATATAAAAACAAAAAATTTGATTTTAGCTGGGGGCGTGGCAAATTCTTGGCAGACCCACCATCCAAAGTAGAAATGTCAATGCGTGAAAAAGAAGAATACCGTGGGGATATAATCAAAGCATTGCAACATTTGTGGGGACAAACTAAAGATTCGGTATATTTATCTGCAGCTTATTTTGTCCCGGGGCAAGGGGGATTGGAACATATGTTGCATGAAGAAGATTCTGGTGTTCATATGACAATTGTGACGAATTCTTTGGCGTCTACAAATGCGCCGACAGTTTATGCAAAATGGGAAAAATATCGTAAGCGGTTGATAGAATCTGGGGCAGACGTGTATGAGTTTATGCTGTCTGCAGAAAATTTACGTGGGCAGGAACACGATCGCGAAAGAAAGCAGTCAAGTTTTTCTGTATTACACAGTAAAACGATAGTTTTTGATGATGATATTTCATGGATAGGCAGTTTTAATTTGGACCCACGCAGTGCATATTATAATACAGAAAATGTTGCAATTTTTGAAAGTAAAGAATTTGCAAATAAGTTGCGTGAAATGATTATCAGAGATACAAAAACATCGTGGCGTGTTACTATGGAAGATGGGAAAACTGTTTGGACGGGTAGTCGACCAGGTGATAAAAAACCGCGTGTATATCATAAATCGCCAGACACAACGATATTCAGACGCATTTGGAAAAATATTACAAATCTGGTACCAGAAAAGTTTGTGTGATTTAATATTTTTTAATGGTGGGCTAATAAATGTAAAATCAGGCTGACTATAAAGATAATAGTTATTATGCCAAGAATGATTTTTTGTGTTTTATGACCACCTTTTTCATGACAATGTTCACATTCACATTTACAATCTCGTAAGACTAGGTACCAAGACACAACAAGCATAACGGCAGAAAAAACAAATAACCATGGTTCGAACCAATGAGGGATAAATTCTGCATGCGCAACTTCCGGTGCAAATAAAGATATAACTGACAACACAATTGGCAATACGCAGCAAAATAAGTGTGGCAAAATACTTGCAATAATTCCTAGTTTTATCGCTTTATTTTTCATATAAAAATCCTTTGAAAAGCTTGGTATCCCCAACAGGAATGCTGCGCCACCTGGCAAAATTGCACGGTCGTGCAACCGGCGTACTGCCGTCCGCCTTTTTGCTGCGGTTCGAACCTTTGCCATAGGTTCGCTTCCTGTTGGTATCCCCAACAGGAATCGAACCTGTATCAAAGGTTTAGGAAACCTCTATTCTATCCAGTTGAACTATGGGGACAACGCACTATATTTTATTCATAGATTTTAATATTGCAAGTTGTAATCTTGGCTTGTATAATACCCCGGACAAAAGGAAGGATAATGGGAAGTAGATTGATTGGATATGGTTCATATTTACCGGAACGGGTAATGACCAATCAAGATTTTGAAAAAATTATGGATACTTCGGACGAATGGATTGTTCAACGTACAGGAATGCGTGAACGTCATTTTGCGCGTGACGATGAAACCGTTGTTGATATGGCAACAATTGCTGCACAACGGGCATTAGATAATGCGGGGTTAACCATAAATGATATTGATATGGTTATTGTTGCAACTACAACACCAGAATTGGATTTCCCATCTGTTGGTGTGCAGGTTTTAGGACGTCTTGGTGCAACAAGCAATGCTCCGGCATTCGATGTTCGTGGTGCTTGTACTGGGTATATTTATGCGCTTCATTGTGCACGTGCGTTTTTTACAGCTGGTATTCATAATCGTATTATGCTGATTGGTGCTGAAAAAATGACTCGTTTTATTGATTGGACGGACCGCAGTACTGCTGTTTTGTTCGGTGATGGGGCGGGTGCTTTGATATTTGAGCATTCTACATCAAGCTATTCTGGAATAATAGATACTGTTGTAATGTCTGACGGTAAAGAGTTTGATATGCTGCATGGGTCATTAGACCATAGAATAATAATGAATGGTCCAGAAACTTATAAAAAAGCAGTAACCTTGATGCCAGAGGCGGCGAATTATATTATGGAACATGCTGGAATTACAGCAGATAATGTTGATTGGATTATTCCACATCAAGCAAATTTACGCATTATAAAAAGTGGTGCCGAAAGGTTGGGTTTCCCACTAGAAAAGATATTAATAACAGTTGATAAGCATGCAAATACTAGTGGGGCATCAGGTGTTTTGGCTTTGGCGCATGCGTTTGATAATGGTATTATAAAGAAAGGACAATTAATATTGTATCCTGCGTTTGGCAGTGGTTTAACGTGGGGTGCTGCTTTAATTAGGGTGTAAAAAATGGCGACAATAACAAGAAGTGATTTAGCAAATCGTTTACGTGAACGTTTTGGTTTAACAACTGCCGATTCGTATAAATTGGTGGATATAGTATTTGAAGAAATTAGAGAATCTTTGATAAATGGCGAAGAAGTAAAGTTTGCAGGTTTTGGTAGCTTCAAGATTCTTACTAAATCTGAAAGAATGGGAAGGAACCCTAAAACTGGTGCACCTGCGATAATTTCTGCACGCAAGGTTGCTTCTTTCCGCCCCAGCAGCGAGTTTAGAAAACGTGTTGCTGATAAAAAATAAAAAAAATACCGGCATTTGCCGGTGTTTTTTAGGTTATTAAACAATAGAAAAAAAGCCGGTGTTTGCCGGCTTTTTATTACCATAAAGTTATGCGACTTTCAGGCGCAACATATAATTTATCTGTAGGCTTTATGTCAAAGGCCTCGTACCATGCACTTATGTGAGGCAGGATGCCGTTAACACGCCACTGTGCCAAAGAGTGTTCGTCCATTTTAGTTAAACGCAGTGCTTCTTCATCACGAATATTTTGTGCCCATGCGCCTGCATATGCGATAAAGAATCTTTGATCCGCGCTAAAACCTTCGACTGTATTAGTAGGTGTGCCAAAGTTTTTATATGCGGTAAAAGAGATTGTTAAACCACCATAATCTGCTAGATTCTCGCCAAGTGTAAATTCGCCATTTGCGAAAGTTCCTGGTGCAACTTCTATCTTATTAAAGAAGTCTTTTAGCACATTTGCACGAACGTCAAAACCACGTGCATCATCTGCTGTCCACCAGTCTTTCAAATTTCCGTCTTTATCAAATTGACGGCCATAATCATCAAAACCGTGCGTCATTTCATGACCGATAATACTGCCGATTGCGCCATAGTTAAACGCATCGTCTGCAGACATATCAAAGAATGGTGGTTGTAAAATTCCAGCAGGAAAACAAATTTCATTTGTTGATGGGTCATAATAAGCATTTATTTCATGTGCATTCATATACCATATGGTTGGGTCTTTCTTTTTACCAATCTTTTCCAACCAAAAGGCATCTTCAAATTTTGAAACGTTTACCATATTATCCCATAATGATTTATCAGAATTTATTTCAAGTTTTGAATAATCACGCCATTTATCTGGATACCCAATTTTTGCTTTGAAAGTATCAAGCTTTTCAAGTGCTTTCTTTTTTGTTTCATCGGACATCCAATCAAGTTCTTTTATTCTGATAGCGTACGCATTTTGTAGATTTTTAACTAATTTCTGCATGCGTTCTTTTGCGGCGGCAGGGAAATATTTTTCTACGTATAAATGACCAATTTCTTCGCCAAGGGTGCTGTCTAGCAAGCCAACGGCTCTTTTCCATCTTGGTTTAGGTTCTTTTTGACCTGCCATTGTACGATTATAAAAATCGAAAGATATATTATATGAAGTATCGTCTAATAAAGTATCTGCAGAACTTACAATACGGTATTTCAAGTATGTTTTAATTAGTTCTAAATCAGTGTCATTCATTATAGCAATTGATTCTGCAATTGCTTCTGGTTGATTAATGTTTATGTATTCTGCTGCGCTGGCGCCACGTGATTGTAAGTATTTATCCCAATCAAAATTTTTGAATTGCTCTTTTACTTCTGTAACCGACATTTTGTGATAGTTTGCATGTGGGTCGCGCAATTTTTCTTTTGGATAGAAAGATTTAGCCATGCGTTCTTCCAGTGCGTATAGTTTTTCTACTTCAACAGGAATGCCAAAATTATCCATTTGTTTTTTTATAAATTCTTTATATTTTTTTCTAATTTCTACTGTTTTGTCATCTGTATCAAAGTAATAATCGCGCGATAAACCAAGTCCACCTTGACCAATGTTATATAAATAGTATTCGCTGTCTTTTTCGTCCAGTGCAACCCCGTCACCCCAGAATGCAGAAGAAAAAGTGTGCATCTTTCCAAGGTATTCAGGTAATTGTTCTTTTGTTTTTATTTCGTCTATTTCTGCAAGGTAAGGTTTTATAGGTGTGGTTTTGTCTGCATTTAATTTTTCTTCGTTCATTACGATTTTATAAAGCGTTCCAATTTTACCTTGGTCTGTTTCTGCAATTTCACGAACGCGTTCAAGGTTGGTTTCGTTTATTATTTCAAAAGCCCCGTATCTTGTATAGTCGTCAGGTATTGGGTTGTTTTTGCGCCACCCAAGTGTTGCATAGTCAAAAAAGTTATCCCCAGGATTTACTGATAAATCCATGTTTTCTAATTTTATACCTGCGTTCATTTTAACCTCTTTTTGTAATATAAAATATCCAACGATTAAAGAAAATACAACGGCTATTATGCCTATGATATTTAGTGTTTTGTTTTGCATATTTATTTCACCAAGTTTAATAATAAGTCATCTAACAATAACATACCTTTTTCAGTGGTGGCAAGTCTATTATTTTCTATCATGTGTAATAAATCTGGATGCTTGGTTATAAAATCTTGATTGATTATGTCTTTTATATCTGTATCAATAATAACACCGCGCACTTGGCGAAGTCCTGTTATTAATTTTTCAATAGCGCGTTCGGAATTGGATATTTTTTCAAATTTTTCGTTCGCGCCTTTTTGTTCGTACCAAGTATTATTCATAAAAATGCGACCTGCTGCACCCTGGCCGACGCCTATATAAGGTTCCCCGTCCCATATATTTTGGTTGTGCCTACATTCTTCTCCGTGTATTGCATAGTTTGAAACTTCATATCTTGCTAAATCTAATGTATCTTTAATTGCAATATACATATTTGCCATTTCTTCGTTGCTGGGCATATGCAGATTCATTTTTCCAAATGGCGTACTGGGTTCAATAGTTAACTCGTACATAGAACAGTGCTTTAATCCAATTTCGTTAATTTTTTTACAGGTTTTTATTACGTCAGAAACTGTTTCGTTTGGCAGACCATAAATAAAATCAGCAGACACCCGCAAATTAAGTTTATTTGCGTTGTCTAAAAGATTAATTGCTTGTGCGGAGTTATGAATTCTTCCTAAAAGCTTTAGTTTTTCATCGTCAAACGATTGTATCCCAATTGATAGTCTGTTTGCCCCGGCATTGTGAAAATCTGTTAGCGTTTGTTTATCTAGCGTCCCAGGGTTAGCTTCTAAGGTTATTTCGCAGTTTTCATATATATTAAATTTGTTTTTGATAGTGGTTATGATTTTATCAAAAGTTTTCACTGGCATCAGAGAAGGGGTTCCACCACCAAAGAAAATAGTTGGCACACAAATCTTACCCAGCATCTTTTCCCAAAAGTTTATTTCAGAAATAATATTGTTTTCATATTTTTCCCAATCTGGGTTAGCGCAAGCATGTGAAAAAAACGCGCAATATCTGCATTTTGCAACACAAAAAGGAACGTGAATATAAATATTATGGTCTGTATTCATTGGTATTAATTACTTAGAAAATTCAGTATTTGATATTATACTATGAAAAAGTCTTTTACGAGTTTTTTTTTTATGATATAATAAACACAACTGTATTAGGAATGAGAGTAAAATTAGTTTCTTTATTGGGGGTATTTTGTGTACCGTTCGTGGCGTTTGCGTCTAACGAGGGGGTGCCGTCATACTATCAGAACAATTCTACAACGACAGTAAATCGCGCTGCTTATAATCAGTATCAGCAACAGGGATACACAAAATATGTTGGTCAATCTGGCAGTAAGCAAATTGTTGGGTCTCAGTCTTATTCTTACCAGGTTCCGCGTCAAACTTTACCACAAATAAGTGGAACAATGACGACAAATGGTATCGCGTTACCTGAAGAAGACGGTACAACTGTTTATGCTGGTTATACTCGGCGCTTTGCAGATTTTCAATTTGAAACCGGTGTGAATTCCATATTGGAATGGGATGATATGGTATTTAATGAAATCGGTGTTGGTGTAAACCATAATTTTAGTGTGCGTGATTTTGATATGTTTGCGTATGCAGAGTATAGTATGGGTACTATGTCGCATGGCGGACTTTCAATGGATTATGACTTAAAACCGTATGATGAAAGTCAGCCTGATTATGGGATTTTTACAATATCTATTGGTGACCAAACTGGTAGGACGAACCATTTTAAATTTGGTATCGGTGCGCATCATGTATGGGATATTGGTGGGTGGAAGCTATCACCATCGTTTGGTTATGAAATCTTTAAGCATAATTTAGAGATGTCAAATCATCTTTATCCAAATCCAGGTATATTCTTGCCATTGATGACGAATTTGGGTGATTATGTTTATGGTGATGTTAATGGAAATTATTATTCTTTGCCGATTAATGTAGAAGCGCCAGAAGATTGGTATCAGGTTTGTATGTCTCCAGAAGATATTAAACTGGTTCAAGCACCAGCTGGTGGGGCATTGGTTGATTTGGGAACAGAATTAGTTACGGGTGATTATGATCCAGCAATGGGAACTATACCATGGGGGGTAGATTCTGGTGAATGTGTAATTATTGGTGGTGATGGTCCTGTATTAGTAGAAGGAACAACGCATATTTATAATACTACGTGGAGTGGTTTTTATATCGGATTAGAAGTAGAAAAACAAATGACGTTATCCGATAAATTACGTTTTTATGTACAATTTGGGTTACCACAGTATTCTTCAGAAGGTATATGGCCAAACAGAACGGATTGGCAACAGAATCCAAGCTTTATAGACGAAGGTGATAATGGTGCATATTCTTATGCGGCTGAAATGGAATATACTTACAGAATATCGGACCGTATGCAGTTGTCTTTAAAGGTGGATACAGATTATTTTTATGTTGGTAAAATTGGTGGTGAATTATATCTTGCAGAATATACACAATATTTAGTTGATGAAAATGGTATGTATATTCTAGACGATAATGGTTTGCCAATATTGGAAACCGTTCCGGCAAGTACACAGTATATAAGCGACCAGCTAAAGAACGCCGCTTGGCAGTCTTTCGGGTTGCATATCGGATTAAAATATTCTTTCTAAAAAGGTGCTCCTATGACGAGAGGAAACGTTATTGCTCGCCTTTTTGGCGTTGCGTTATTATTTTTTGTTGTTCCTATTACAGTTCGTGCAAATGCTGATAGGGGGTTGTTTGATATAGATCGCTGGTATTCAATTATAGAAGATGTGCGCATTAACGCAGCCGCGCAAAATATTTCAAAAGAAACAATTGATGCGACTTTGCGTTCGCCGGCCTTTATCCCATCAATTGTTAAAAGCGATAGGAACCAGGCCGAATTCAAATTGACTTTAGACGGTTATTTGGCTCGTACTGTGAATTCTCGTAGAATTGCGAATGGCAAAGAAATGCGTAAAACTTATCCTACATTATTGGGGCGGGTAGAGGAAAAATATGGTGTTCAACCGCATGTTATATTAGCTTTTTGGGGTTTGGAGTCTAATTATGGTTCTTATAAAGCGGCTCATAAACTGACGGATGCTTTTATGACGTTAATGTATGAAGGCAGACGAAAAACATTCTTTGAAAAGCAGTTGCTGGCGTTAATGAAAATAGCTGATAAAAACAATTTAGATATAAATGATATATATGGCAGCTGGGCTGGGGCAATGGGGCATTTTCAGTTTATACCGACGACCCTTGCACAATATGGGGCTGATGGGAATGGAGATGGTAAGATAGATATTATTCATAGTGTTGGTGATGCTATGTTTAGTGCTGGAAATTATCTGAATAAACTTGGGTGGAATCCGAATGAAAAAATTGTTCGTAAGGTTGTTTTGCCAGCAGATTTTGATGTTTCTTTATTAGATGGAAAAACGAAAAAGTCTTTATATGAATGGTCTATGATGGGTGTGGTTAACCCTGATGGTACAAGGTTACCAAATGTTGATATGCTGGCTGGGCTTGTTGCAGATGTTAATACAATAAATGAAGTCAGGGCAGCAGCAATTGCACATGCCGCATCTCAGACGCAGTCAATTGACCCAAATGCAATAGATACAGATGTTGCACCACAGCCAGTTATAGAAGCTTATTTAACATATCCGAATTTTTATCGTATTAAACGTTGGAATAGCTCTAATTGGTATGCAATAGCAATTGCTACGTTAGCGGACGAACTTAAATAGATATTGATTATAAAAACGATTGATAACTTGGCGCTTCTTTGATAATCTTACATCTATATATTTATAGATAAAGGATTTTTTATGGCTATTAAGGTTCGCGATTATGAAGTTCGCCTGACAAGAAACAAAGAAGAACGTCGCCAAGTTCGTCAATTACGTTATTCTGTTTTTGTTGAAGAAGAAGGGGCAGGTGCTACAGAAGAACAAAAACACTTACGTGAAGAATATGATGCATATGATAGATTCGCAGAATATATGGCAGTTTTTCATAATGGCAAGATAGTTGGAACTTATCGTATTATAGATAGAAACGCCGCTGAAAAAATGGGTGGTTTCTATACAGAATCTGAATTTAATATATCAAAAATTAAACGTTATAATGGAAATATTGCAGAAATGTCGCGTGCATGTGTAGATAAAGCATATCGTGAAAATGCTTTGGTAATGCGCATGTTGTGGGCAGGGCTTGGTGAATATGTCGTACGCCGTAAAATAATGGTACTGTTTGGCGTTGCGTCATGGGTTGGAATAAAACCTGTGGAATCGGCACAAGCAATATCTTATTTGTATTATAATCATTTGTCACCATTAAGACTGCGGGCAACAGTTTTATCTGAAAATTTTGCAGAAGGCGTTAATCCAAAATTATCGCGTATGAATATATTACCGCACGAGTTCATAGATGAAACAGACGCACGCCGTCAAATGACGCCACTGATTAAGGGGTATTTACGTTTAGGTGCAACTTTTGGTAAAGGTGTTTTTATTGATAAACCATTTAATTCATACGATGTGTTTGTAATGTTGCAGACTAAGAAAATAGATGCCGCATATCAGAAGCATTTCTTGGGCAGTGAAAATGCTTTGAATGATTTAGAAGAAAAAGACGGACCAATGAAAACTATTGGTAAGATAATGTTGTTCCCTGTGACCGGTTCTTTCAAAGTTGTTCGTGCTTTCTTAGAGTTTTTATTACGTGAAGATGCCGCAGATGCAGAGTATATAGAAGATGCAAAAGCAGAAGATGAGGAAGACCAATAATGTCAAAAGTAAGAAAGCAGAATGTATTTAATACATGTGGGGCAGCAATTAAGTTTTCTTTATTTTGGTTGTTGGTGGTATTGCAGTTGCCAATAATATTGTTATTGCCACGTGGTCGCGCATCTGTTTGGTATATGCGAATTTTCATGAAGTTTTTGTTGGTCTTGTCGGGTATAAAGATAATAGTTCATGGGAATTTATCAAAACACAGACCGTTGATGGTTGTTTCAAATCATATTTCTATATTTGAAATTGCTACTTTCCCGGTTGCTTTTGGTGGTAGTTTTATTGCTAAAAAAGAAGTAGAGTCTTGGCCGCTAGTAGGTTGGGTTGCCAGTAAGTTTGGTGTGATTTTTGTTGATAGAAGACCGTCTCATGCAAAAGAGGCTTTAAAGCTTGTTCAAGAAACTGTTTCAAATGTTAAGTATCCAATGTTTTTATTTCCAGAGGGTACAACAACAAATGGTGCATATGTAAAAACTTTTAAAAGTACGTTGTTTAATTTTGTAGAGGCTTCTGATGTTGTTGTTCAGCCGATGGCGATGCATTATCGTTTTCGTGATGGCGGTATTATAAGCGACGAAGATTTAGCAGAGCATTTTGCGTATTTTAATAACTCTAATCAAGATATGGGACCAAAATGTTCGCGTGAACGAAGTGCATTTGGGCAAATTTTTCATATTATGATGCTGGGTGGTTTTACTGTAGAGATAACAGTTATGTCGCCACCAGATTTGCGTGGTTTAGACCGAAAGCAAATTGCAGAGGTTTTACATAAAATAATTTCTGATAAATATATGGAATTAAAAGATAAAAAATAAACGGGGAACTTCCCCGTTTTTTATGTTATAATATTTGAAAAAGAGGAAGAGAATGAAAATAGCAATAATAGGTATTGGCAGTGTTGGTTCTGCGGTTGCAACGGCCGTCAAAAATACTGGCTTTGTACATGAAATAGTTTTATTTGATAGAAATGCAATTCGTGCACGTGCTGCTGCGGAAGATTTAGGGCACGCAGCAAGTTTTGGGTTCGATGTAAAAATAACATCAGTTAATAGTTATCGTGGAATTCGTGGCAGTGATATTGTTATTATTGCAGCAGGTGCGAATCAAAAACCTGGGGAAACGCGTTTGGATTTATTAAATAAAAATGTTGCAGTAATTGAAGATATCGTTCCACACGTTATGGCAAACGTAGATGCAAAGAAAGTAAAGATAATAGTTGTGACTAACCCGCTAGATGTGTTGGTAATGTTAACACAGAAATTATCTAAGTTGCCAGCAGGGCGTGTAATAGGAACAGGTACAATGTTAGATTCTGCAAGATTACGCACAATTTTATCACGACAGTTATCTGTATCTACACAATCTATATGTGCGCACGTTTTGGGAGAGCATGGTGATAGTAGCGTGGTAGATTGGTCTTCGGTAAGTATTGCAGGAATGAAATTGGAAGATTTTTGTCGCCAAACAAAAATATCATTACCACAGACAACAAGAAATACTATCACTCATCGTGTTCATAATGCTGCATATGAAATAATTCAAGGTCGTGGTGCAACATGGGATGGTATTGGTGCGGCGGTTTCAGATTTATTAAGATGTATAATTAATGATGAAAAGCGTGTCCTTACGGTAAGTTGTGTTTCTGGTATTGGAAATGGAACAGTTGCAATATCTTTGCCACGTATTGTTGGTAAAGACGGTGTGATTACTAGTCTAACACCAAAATTATCAGCAACAGAATCTGCGGAACTACGAAAAAGCATAAAAATAGTTAGAAAAAATTACGATAATATAATGCGTTAAAAAAGGGGGGCTTGACCCCCGTTTTTTATTTGGATAAGAATCATATTTATATATTATTTTTTGCTTGTTATAATGTTGCTAAGGAGAGAAATTATGGCGGCTGATATAACATATGATATCTTCCCAGACGGACTAGGTTTTTATGCAAATTGTGACGGTCAGCATGTCGGTGAAATAACTTTCGTACGCGTCGGCATTGACAAGTTAATAATAGATAGCACGAATGTATCTGAAAAATATAGAAATGAGCATGTTGGTTTAAATCTTGTTAAGCATGTTGTTGACTTGGCAAGGAATCAACATAGAAAAGTTATAACAATGTGCCCGTTTGCAAAAGCTATGTTTAGTCGTTATCCAGAATTTGATGATGTTCGCTTTTTACATGTAAGATAAAAAATTTCTTTTATACGATTTGTTTTTTTTATAACATACCCCCAACGGGGGATTTTTCAATGAGCAAAAAATTAAAAACTTGGTTAGTATTTCTTATCTTTTTAAATGGTTATGTAAGTCTATCTTTAGAACTTGTTGTTCTGCGTCAATTGTCTTATTATGTTGGCTCCAGCGCTGTGATAACTAGCATAATAATGGGATGCTTTTTAGGGTTTATGTCGCTTGGGTATTTTACGGGCTCTTCTGAAAAGATAAATAATAAAAGAATTAGAAATGTTTTAAGTATAAGTTTTTTAATAATTGCGTTGTTAGCTTTTGCTGCGGCTAGCTTTCATATGATTACAAAATATTTTTCATTTATGTATATGAATGGGATAACGTCCAGTGTTATTCAAACGTTTTTATATTCATTTGTTTTCTTGTCTATTGGACCCTTCTTATTTGGTTTCAATACAACATTGTTATCTAGATGCTTACACAAATATAATACAAACTATACCGGTAATATAATGGCGTGGGATACGATAGGCTCTGTTGTTGGTTCTTTGGCAACAACTTTGTTTTTAATGCCTTTCTTGGGCGTAAATTACACGATTGTCTTAGTCGTTGTTTTAGCTATTCTTGCTGCTATTATAACAAAACCTAAATGGTGGGTAGTTTTATTGTCTATAATAATACTGTTGCCAACGATTGTTATTAACAGCAGTGAATTTCAATTAAAAACATATGGGATATTAGTAAATAATGCGAATTCTACAATATCTGTTTCAAAATTTGGTGATGAAAAAGTTTTGTATATGAATGGGTTGCCAATGTCTGTTTATAATGCAAAAACAGGAAGTAAAGCGGAATATATAAATTATATAAATAAGTATTTTATAGATACCATGCCAAGAAATAAAAAATATAATATTTTGGTTCTTGGGGCAGGTGGTTTTACAGCAGGTTTAAATGACACCTTTAACAATTATACTTTTGTTGATATAGAGCATACATTGAAAGATGTGTCTGAGAAATACTTTTTAAATCAGAGATTAAGTTCTAATAAAAAATTTATAGTTCAAGATGCCAGTCAGTTTTTGAAAAACACACCTGATTTATATGATTTGATAATCTTAGATGTTTATTCTAATTCTTTTCAAATACCAGAAGGGTTGATAACGGCAGAGTTTATGCAAAGAATCAAAAATAGGGTCGCACCAAACGGTATAATAATTATGAATATGATAGTTAGCCAAAGTTTTAATGATAAATACTCAAAGGTTTTTGATAATACTTTCCATAAGGTTTTTCCTTATAATACTCAGCGTCAAGTAATTGGTTATAACAGCCCGTGGATGCTGGGGGATGTTTCTAATGTTTTATATATCTTTTATAACAAAGAAAATAACGGCAGAATTTATACAATAAATAAAACCCCCGTTATTTATGACAGGTTTTAATAAAAAATGGGGCGTCGCCCCATTTTTTAATTATTTAATTTTAGATTTTCTAGTACAAAATCCCAATTAATCATATAAGATAAGAAAGCGTCTATGAAATCTGCACGGCGATTTTGATAATCTAAATAATATGCATGTTCCCATACATCTAAAGCTAAGATAGGTTTTATATTATGTGCAATTGGTGTGTCTGCATTTGATGTTGTCATAATTTTTAATGTGCCACTATCTATGACCAACCAAGCCCAACCGCTGCCAAATACACCGGCAGCTGCGCTTTTGAATTCTGCATAAAATTTATCTGCTCCGCCAAAAGCGTTTGCTATTTCTGCTGGGACTTCGCCACCACCATTTGGGCAGATGCTGTTAAAAAAGAAATTATGGTTAAATACTTGCGCAGCATTATTAAAAATTTTCTTTGCACTATCGTCTTTGGCTGATTTTATTATAATTTCTTCTAATGGCATATCTGCATATTTAGTATTTTCAGATAAGTCATTTAGATTTTTTATATATGTTGCAAGATGCTTGCCATAATGGCAATTAATTGTCTCTTTTGACATGTATGGTGCCATTTCAGAATCAGAAAAGTTTAAAGGAAATTGTGTCAGTGAAAACATGTTATTCTTCCCCCTTGGTTTGGTATAATATAAGTCTTAAAAATATTACATCTGATGCCAAGAAAAACAATATAAATTTTAGTGGTATGATAAAAATGGCTTGCGTGTGCTTAGATAGGTTTTTATAATCGTGCTTATAAAAGGAGAAATTATGAAAAAGTTATCGTTATTATCTGCATTGTTTGGTTTAATGTTCTTTGGCGGTGCATCAGCTGCTGATATAACAATATATTATTCGCCTTCGTGTCCACATTGTCATCATGCCCAAGAATTTTTTGCAAATAATATGATATACGAATATCCAAAATTAAAAGTTGTTCAGGTAAATGTAATGGAAGAAGATAAACTTCCTGTGTTTCAAGAAGCCTTGGCAAAATGTAAGTATGACAACGGTGGTGTGCCTGTAATAGTTGTTGGGGACAAGTGCTTCCAAGGGTATGCCGATTTTATGCAACAAGAATTGCGTGATGCAGTTGAAGCAGATTTGTCTGATAGCGACAAGGCAGAAGCTGCAAAAAATAGAAAAGAAATGGAAAAAGATATTGAAGGCTTTAAAACAAGACACGCAAAGCGTAAAGAAGCTATCAAAGAATATAACCCAAATGCGGTTGTACAAGAAAACGTAAAAAAAAACAATAATGGCTCGCCAATTTACTTTTATGTTTTGTTAGTTGCGTTGGTGGCTATATTTGGGGTTGTTTTATTGAAAAAAGATAAGAACAATAAAAAATAAATCTTTCTTGGGGTTTTAATATGTTTGATTTGACAAGTCTTGATTATATTTATATTGGCGTGATACTGGCTTCAACTATATGGGCCAGTGTTCGCGGTGGTGTTTATGAAACAGTTGCGACATTGTCTTGGGTAATCGCGGCTTTTTCTGCTAGATTTGTATCACCATTATTAGATGGATTATTACAGAATATTTTTGACTTGTCAGAATCAACTGTTGGAACGCTTGTTGCGTCATATTTCATTGTATTCTTTGTAATTTTAATGTTGATAGGTTTCTTTAATCAGAAACTGCGCGAAAAAATACAAGATAGTATGATGAAGGTAACAGATAGAACATTGGGAATAATATTTGGCATTGTTCGTGGTATTTTTGTAATGGGTGTTGTGTATTGGCTTGCGCTTTGGTACTATTCTGATGCACCAATGTTGCCGAAATGGGTTTCTGAAGCTAGAACACGTCCAATTATGCAATTGACAGCAGTTAAATTGGATGAGTGGTTTATTCCAGGTAATGGCAGCAAGTTGCTAAAGCGCGATATGACAGGCACTCAAGAAGCAATTCAAATTTATCAGAACTTAATAAATCCTGCTGTTTCGGATGAAAAAGCATCTGTAAAAGCGTCCGCAAAAGTAGAAAGTGCAACAACACCAGACGAAGAAAAAGAATCAGAAGAAACAGGGTATAAGTCATCAGAACGCACTGCACTAGAAAATCAATTGTTGCAGATAGAAAGTGCCGCACGTGCAGAAGAAGAAAGAGAACAACAGATATTAGAAACAGATATTGTTGAATAAAACATTAACCCGCGTCAGCGGGTTTTTTTAGGCTTTAGTTCTTAGTGATTTTTATTTTCCTTTCAATAACAATATATCTTGTATAAAAACAGGGTATAAAATGAAAAAAACAATTTTTGTTCTTGGAGCACTTTTGGTTGCACCAATTTCTTCTTTTGCGGATAGTGCTGTAAAAGGAGTTAATCCGGCAGATAATGTTACAAAGATGGAATTATTGCCAAGCTTGAATGTTGTAGATACAGAAGGAAAACCTTCAATAACAACATTAGGGTTAAAATATGATAAAGAACTTTATAAAATCTTTGGAATAAATTTAGAATTACCACTTAGCCATTTTTCTGGTTATGGAATTTCAGATGCTGGTATCGGTGATTTAAGGGTTCGTGGGCGTGCCCAATATAGATTTGGTAGAAATGTAATAATTGGTGCGACAGAATTTGTTTTCCCAACGGCTACATCGGATACGTTGGGGACGCGTCAATATACTTTTGATCCAACGCTGGCATATGTTTATGCGTTTAGCCCAAATTTCTTTACAGCTTTGGTGGGCAAACAGTTTATTTCTTTGTATAATTTAGATGAAGAAAAGTACCAAGATACAAACCAAACACAGATTCGTATGTTGGTAGGGTATTTATCAAATAATGGCTGGTGGGCGGCTTTAGATCCACAGGTTTGGATAAATAATGAAGACGGTCGTGTTGAGTATTTAATGGAAACTGAGGTTGGTACAATGTTAAATCGAACGACCGGTGTTTGGACCAGAATAGGAAAAAGACTTGGTGGTGATTGGCACAGAAACGATTGGTCTGTTCTGTTGGGTATTAGATTTATTCCAGGAAATAAAGATTAAAATGATATAAAGGAGGGCTAAAATGTTTTTACGATTAAAAATATACGGAACTATTTTTGCGTTATATGAAATTTTTGCTGTATTATTTCTGCATTCTAAGACGGCATGTAATAGTGTTTTTACTGCAGGTTTTTGCATGGACAGTGTAGAGAAATACTTTACATTTTGTGTTGCTGTGCCGGCAGTAGTTTTTTTAGTGTTTATGTGGGTTGGTGAAATAAGAAAATATATTCGTCGCCGTCATTCTTTGTTTTATCGTGCTAAGAATGTTGTAGAAGATGTAGCAACAGAAATAAAAGACAGAGTATCTGAAAAAATTTCACCGCAATATCTAGAGAGAATCTTGGCGGCTTTATTATTATTGGGAGCAAAGAAGTATGCAGACAAAAATCCCAAAGCCAGAGAGATATTAAAAGAAATCATAGGTTTTGATATAGTTGGTGAAGAAGAAGCGGAAAGAGTAGAGGATTCAAATAAAAAAAGTTCATCAAAGAAGCGAACAAATAAGAAATAAAAGCGATAATAAAAAAACAAAGCCCCACTTGGGGCTTTTAAATTCTGGTGCCAGTTGTCGGACTTGAACCAACGACCCTCTGATTACAAATCAGATGCTCTACCAGCTGAGCTAAACTGGCAACGTGCTCTACTATACATGTTTCATTTTATAATTTCAAGTACAAAATTTATAAAAATGCTTGCTTTTATAAAATAACTGTTAAAAATTATAAGTATGAAAAAATTACCAGAACTTTTAGCCCCAGCTGGTACGCTGGACGCTTTTAAAACTGCCATACTTTATGGTGCTGATGCTATTTATGCGGGACTGCCAGGGTTTTCTATGCGGGCGCGCGCAAAAATTACAACCGAAGAAGTTAAACAGGGTATTGAACTTGCTCACGCTGCGGGAAAGAAAGTTTATCTTGCTTTTAACCTTTTTGCGCATGACAGAGATTTTGTTAATATGCCACGTGTTAGTGAAACTATTAA
This sequence comes from uncultured Alphaproteobacteria bacterium, assembly GCA_944389135.1. Classification (GTDB taxonomy): domain Bacteria; phylum Pseudomonadota; class Alphaproteobacteria; order Rs-D84; family Rs-D84; genus Enterousia. The sequence goes on along the minus strand of CALXLG010000002.1, from coordinate 9,893 downwards.
TTATCTAAAACCTGATGCGTTGATTGTCTCTGACCCTGGTGTTTTAATGTGGGTTCGTGAAAATCATCCTGATGTGCCAATTCATATTTCAACGCAGGCCAATATTTGTTCGGCGGCGGGCGTAAAGTTTTGGCAGAACGCCGGTGCAAAACTTTGCGTACTCGCGCGGGAGGTTTCACACGAAGAATTTAAAAGTATTCGTCAGCAGTGTCCTGATATAGGTTTAGAAATATTTATCCATGGCGCAATGTGCATGAGTTATTCTGGGCGTTGTTTGTTATCTAATTTTATTACAGGTCGTCCTGCAAATCGTGGTGCGTGTGCACAATTGTGCCGTTGGAAGTATGATGTGATTTTGCGTGAACACGAATCTGGTATAGAAATGCCGATAGAGGAAGACCAGCGCGGGGCATATATAATGAACTCAAAAGATTTATGTTTGATGCCGCGTCTTCGTGAAGTTTTAGAGTCTGGACCAGATTCTTTGAAGATAGAAGGCAGAAATCGCAGTGAATATTATGTGGGTAGCGTCGTTCATGCTTATCGTGCTGCAATAGATGCATATGCAAAGGACCCTGAAAAGTTTGACCCGGCGCCATTTATGAAAGATTTGGAAAAATTAGAAACTCGTGGTTATACAACAGCGTTCTTTGATGGTGCGCTGGGGGCGGATGCACATAATTATGAAACAACGCGATCTACATCCGAATATCATGCAGCAGGTGTTATAACTGGTGCCGACAACGAAAGGATAACATTGGAGCTTCGCAATGAAATAAAGCAGGGCGATGAAATAACTTTTATATTGCCAGGTGTTGTGGATGGTGTTTCTGTAGTTTTGCCAAAGATAATTAATGCAAAAAATGGTGAAGAATTACCAAAGATGTCTGCAGGACAAAAGAATAGCTTGGTTATTCCGCGCAGTTGGCTGGGAAATGTTAATCAAGATAAGTTTGTTCCATATGTTTTGGCTTATAAGCACAAATAAAAAACGGCGCATTTTGCGTCGTTTTTTATTTGTTTTATTTATGCAACGTGTTGACGTTGATTTTGTGCTTGCCACATAAGTAACATCTGCATTTTTTGTTGTGCGGATAAAAACTCTGACTGTTGTGCGGGTTTTTGATTTTTTTGTTCTTTTTCTGCATACAACGCAAGAGTATCATTTAGTGTTTTTAACGCTTCGTTTGTGTTTTTTGCAATTCGCATATTCCATTCTTGCTTTTTTTCTGGCGGGCAATTTAATATTTTGTCTTTATTTGGGCTGGTCATTATACGTTTAGACCATTGCGCTTTATGGGCAGCAAAAATTTGACGCATATACATAGTTGCAGGGTTTTCGGAGCTTTTTGAGGCAATAAAGGACTTTGTTTGTTCAAGTGCTTTATACCATGCTTGACCGAGACTTATGCCACGCATCCAATGTGCAAAGCTTAACGAATAAAATAATTTCATATATGCAGAAGATATTTTTTTCTTGTCTGCATCACTTAAGTTTTTTTCTTGCTTTTTCTGGTCGTTTGCCCCGGCAATTAATGCCATATTTTTTTCAAAAGCGTCGTTCATTTTGCGCTCCTTTTATTAGTATTTTACCCACCACTTATATTTATATAGGTTCAAAAAATACAAATTCAAGTTTTTTGTCAAATGCAAAATTGTTTTGACTTTATTCTTATTCTGTTGCACCCTAATTATGTTCGTATCGGTAAAACGTACTATTGCCAATAATGGGTGGTGCGGATACGGGCCCCAGTCTTGCCAATAATGGGGGCTGTGGAATTTCATCGCAAACAAGGAGTTAAATGATGAAAAAAACTTTAAAGATGGCAGTTGCTGCATCTGTTTTGACAGTACCTGCAATGGCTGCTAACTTAGAAAACCCGTTGTATTTACCAACAGCTGGTGAATTTTATTCAAAAACGGGTGCGGGTGTTATGTACAAAGTTACAGATGATACAGCTGCGAACAAACAGAAAAATCACGCGGGGGCAACAGAATTCCCAATTTGGCGTGTTAGTGAAGATTTAGGTATCGGTATTACGGATAGGTTGGCTATTCGTGGTTCTTTCGCATATACTCAGGCCGATGATATTGACCGCAAGGGTTTAAATCATGGTCGCGCTGGTTTAATTTATCGTGCCTTAGAATTTAATGATGGTACAGTATTTGATATCTACGCAGATGCTCACTTAGGTGGCGTAAATAAAATGCGTGGTTCATATAATATCATGAGTGGGTTTAAGTACGATAACTATTCTAATGGTCGTTGGGGTGCAGACGTTGGTGTTCGCTTTGGTAAAACATGGTCAAAGTTAACAACAAGTGCATTTGTTGAAGTATTACAGACATTTGGTAATAACAACAACGTAATTGATGTCGCTAATTTGGGTATTTCTGTACCAGGTATTCCAAGCGAGCTTTCTGTTAATTTGAAATCTACAACAGAAGTTAATGCCGGTTTGAACGCTTTCTATCAATTGACAGACAGATGGTCATTTGGTGGTGGCTTTAAGTATAATCACCATGCCGATAATGGTGTAAAAGGCTTGGCAACGGAAATCTCAAATGCTTACGGTCAGGCTTTCGCGAAACAATTAATTTCGTCTTTAGCTGACATGAACGATGGTTTTGATGAATTTATAGTATCGTTGTCTGTTGCAAATCAGTTAACAGATAATGTTCAGGTTGCATTGTATGGTGAATATACATTTGACACTGCACACGATAATTCTCAGAACGGTTCTGACGTTAAAGCCGAAGTTGGCGTTCGTTTGAACTTGGCGTTCTAAGTAAAAAATAAAATTAACATATATTGGACATTAAATCCCATCTGGTTATCAGATGGGATTTTTTTATATCTTTTTACTAAATGCTTTTTTTAAAGCTATTTTTGTGATATAATATCCCCAAAGGAATATGGAAAGAGAATGAAAAAAATCAGTATTTCTGCCGTTTTGATGGGCTGTATTTTTGGTTTGTCCAATGTGGCAGATGCTGCGTATCCTGTTTATTCTGGTTATCAAGGGCAGGGGCAGATGGTTTATATGCCTACGCAGACGACAACGCAAACAATGGTAAGTAATGGGGCTGTTGTTTATACTTCTGCGGCGGCTAATGCGGCAAGTCCTACAAGAATTACAGGGGCTTTGCCAAAAGTTGGTTCTAATAGTACTAATGCAGGGCGTCAGTATTATGAACCAGCTGATTACGACCGATTGGCAGACAGTGGGTTGTATGTTGGTTTGTCTGTTGGTTATTCTGCCAGTGTTACGGGGTCTATGATTGCAGACTATATGGGTGAACAAAACGCATTCTTTGTTCCTGGTGCTTTCCAAGAAGCTAGTTTTAATACAGACACTGTTTTGCCTTTGCAACTTTCTGTCGGTGCGGCAATAAATAATGATATCCGTGTTGATTTCTCGTATTTGCGTTATACAGGTATTAGTTATCCAAGTATGGTAAAATCTTCAGACGGTGTTGGGGGGTATGTTGATGCCGAAGTAGACGGTGGTGCAATTACTTCTAATGCGACTATGCTTAATTTGTATTATAACATTGATGCATATACGGGGTATCTGGCAGGTGGAATGTTGCGTCCTTATGTTGGTGTTGGTGTTGGTATCTCTTTAAATACAATTGCGGACTATGTTGTTTATGATAATACGTTTTATTCCGAAATGGATCCTGGTGCTGCGGGTGCAGGTGATTTAACTGGTATTTCAGATGTGTATGCATATCACAATGGCGGAACAATGGAACAATTGGCATTTTCTTTTGAAGGTGGTTTAACAACAGAATTAGATGGCGGAATAATAATGGACTTTTTTGTAAGGTATGCGAATTTAGGTAAAGTTCAGACATCTGGTAGTATAATTGTTTCTCAGACAGAGTGGCTGGGTGACGGTGCAGGTGGGGAATATCCAGCACCATATGATAGTGTATTTCATTATACAAACTGGTATGAAAGCGGTCGCTTGAATATGGTTGACTTGGGTATAAGACTAAGACTGCAATTCTAAAGAATTTTGGTGTTCGCGTGTTTTTGCGTTGCCAATATTAATGTGGGAAAGAAATGAAAAAAACGCGTTCTATTATAAGTTATTCTGTTTTATCTGCTTTGACAGTTGTGCTTTCCATGCCGGCAGAGGCGGGCGTTCGTGTTGGTAATTTAACACGCAGTTATGCCGAAGGCTATCAACAAGTAAATGCGATGCGCGAACAATACAATCAACCAGTAATTACTGCTACGACGGAGTCCGCAGACACAGAAAATAATTTGCCAGTTCGGGTTGCAAATCAAGAGTTAGCAGAACAGGTTATCAGTGGTGATACAACTGCGCAAGTTCAAATGGGGCAACTGGAAGCGTGCTCTATGATATATCCTAATGGTGAATTTGCATGGGATAAACCAACACTTGGTATGGGTTCTGGCGGGGCAAGCACTTGTGTTGCAGTTGTTGAATTGCGCGGATATCAAATGGGACAGAATGGTTCTGATGCTGTTTTGGCGCGTGGTAATTTGGCGGCTGGTGATTCTTTTAAATGTAATATATCTTCTTTCCCTGATGCGTCTTATACATTAGAAGCAGGAAATGTAACTTTCCCACATGATGATGAACCAACAAGAGAAGATGTTATTGCTGCTATGAATCAAGAGCAGAAGCAAAATGCCGGTCTTAAAATTGTAGCTGGTGCGATTATCGGTGGGCTTGGTGGAAATATTGCTGGCAAGAATGATGTTGGTAATGATAACTTACTGGGGACAGATAAAGGTAAAATTCAAGGTACCGCGATTGGTGCACTTTCTGGTGCTGCGCTGATGGCTGGAAATGCATATGCGGGTAAGGTTGGTGGTGATATTATTTTATCAACTGGTGTGAATGCCGCAGCCGGCGGTGTTATTGGAAATATTGCCGCAACAGGTAATTCTGTTTTGCGCATAGAAAACTGTGAACTAGAAGGTCGCCAAACAACATGTTTGTGGGGTATGCTGGTAATCAGCAAAGAGATTCCTGCTGACAATAATATTTACTTTAATATTCAAGACGGCGAAACAACAGTTATATGTGATAGTAATAACACAAATTGCAAAGAAGAAGAACTTGTTTCTATTGTGCTGGAAGGTTATCCAGATAAAACCTTACAAGGTGCAGCAGCAGAAGATTATTCAAGAATTACAGATTTTTATCATTTAACCAAAGAAGACGGTCAAGAACCGCAAATGCTTCCTGGAAAAACAGGTGCTGAAGATGGAATTTATGTTAAGGTAGCTTCTGCCCGTATAGTTGATGACAAAATAAATGCGATAATACCGGATGTTCGTGATACAGCCTTTGGTATGACAAAAGATGACTGGAATGATTGGAAAATGTCTCATAGTGGTGCGACAGTTTACCGCCGCAGCACAACGGGACAACCATATGAATTAGATGCAGCATTGCAAGAAAACGCATTGAATAACTTTTCGCCTATGATGGTTGATGCGACCGACGGTGGGATAATTGATTTGGGTAATAAAGCAAGACTAAAAAGTACGTTGACAGGTGCCGGTGTTGGTGGGGCGCTTGGTGCGTTTAGTGCATATCAAGGTGCACAGTCTGATATTGAAAATCGTTGGGTTACAGCAGTTCGTGAATATAAAGATTCATTAGGAAAGTTCTATTGCGTTACAGGTAATAGATATCTTGGGCAATATAACGACGAAGTTGTAATTCCAAATATGCAGCAATAAAAAACGCCCAAATGGGCGTTTTTTATTGGTTGATTATTTCCATTACTCTTTTTGGAACGTCTTCTATTTTTATACGTTCTTGTTCCATAGTGTCACGATGACGTAGTGTAACAGTTCCGTCTTCTTGTGTCTGGTGGTCAACTGTTATGCAAACAGGAGTCCCTATTTCATCATGACGGCGATAATTTTTACCAATATTACCAGAATTTTCTAATTCTATGCGTCCAATGTGAAGCTTGCGCAGGTCGTTTTCAATATTATTGGCAATTTCTACTAATTCAGGAACATTGCGCGCCAAAGGAATAACAGCGGCTTTTACTGGCGCCAGTTTTGGTTTTAATTTCAAGACCAATCTACTTTTCCCGTCTGGCAACTGTTCTTCTGTATATGCTTCAAGCATAACCGCCAGCATTGCACGATTTACACCCATTGCAGTTTCAATTACGAAAGGTATAAAGTTTTCACCAGTTTGTGGGTCGCTGTAAGACAGCTTTACAGTGCTGTCTTTGTTTTCCATAACTTTTGCCTTGATGTCAAATTCATTTTGGGCTTTTGTATGAGAGCCCAAATCAAAATCTTGGCGATTATGTATTCCTTCTACTTCGTCAAACCCGTCAGGGAAAGCGTATTCTATATCGCCTGCGGCTTTTGCATAATGTGCCAGTTTTTCATGTGGGGTAAAGCGTAACTTTTCCGCAGGTATACCAAGTTCGTTTATCCACCAAGCTCTGCGAATTTCTTTCCACATTTCAAAATATTTTTCATCTTCGTCGGGTCTTACAAAATATTGCATTTCTGCTTGTTCGAATTCACGCATACGAAAAACAAAACCGCGCGGGGAAATTTCATTTCTAAACGCCTTACCAATTTGGGCAATGCCAAAAGGTAATTTATGTGGTTTTGCGTCCATAACATTTTTGAAATTTACGTAAGTAGTTGTTGCTGTTTCGGGGCGCAGGTATGCATTTATTGCGCCGTCAGATGTTGCACCAATAGATAGTCCCATCATAAGTTGATACGCACGTGGTTCTGTTATTTCAGTGCTGCCACAGTTATCACATTTTGTTGGGTCTTTCATTTTGTCTTGGCGCATACGGGCACCACATTTTTTGCATTCTACTAGTGGGTCAGAAAAGCTTCCTTCGTGGCCAGAATATTTCCACATTAATCTATTGCTTATAAGCGCAGCATCTAAACCTTCAATGTCATTTCTGGAATAAATCATAGCGTTCCACCAAGCGTTTTTGATGTTCTTCATTAGTTCAACGCCATATGGACCGTAGTCATAAGCACCACCCAGACCACCATAGATTTCAGAACCTGTAAAAATAAAACCGCGTCTTTTACATAAAGCTACAATATCATTAACTGTTTTTGCTGGCATAATTTATCCTCTGTTTTTTTACCGCTTTATTGTTATACAGAATTTAATTATTTGCAACTGTTATTAGAAATAAAAAACGGGGAAATATCCCCGTTTTCTTTATTGTGTGTAATTTATTTTACATCTGGGCTAATTGCTGCCACAGGGCATACAGCTGCGCATGTACCACAAGAAATACATTTTGCTGGGTCAATTACGCATTTCCCATCAGCACCTGTTGAAATTGCCATAACAGGACATGCACCCATACAAGTATGACAACCAATACATTTAGCAGGATCTATTTTATAAGCCATTTTTTACTCCATATTGTTTGTTTTTAGTTTCTATTAAGTAGGCTTAACAGATATTGGAACATTGCGATAAAGGATATGTACAAGTGCAACGCACCAAGTACAGCCAATTGATTTTTTTGTGTGTCATCACCAATTACAGCATATGCACGCTTTAAGTTTTGCATATCATATGCGGTAAACAACGCGAATACCAAAACACCAATAAAGCAAACAATTGTACCGAAAGTACCGCCCAACATTGCTGGCCATATGAAAGATGCAAGGCCAACAAGTATTAGACCTATCATGCCCATCATTAAGAAAATGCCCATAAAAGATAAATCTTTTATTGTTTTGTATCCGAACAGCGCCATACATGCGAACATAACAGCAGCAATTATGAATGCGAATAAGATAGAGGCAGGGTTAACAGCCAATACAGCCACGATAAGCGGTGTCATAACCACGCCCATCAGAACTGCGTACAAGCACAAAAGCAATGCACCTACGACAGGTTTAAAGCTAAATGCGCGAACCTGTGCCCAAATAGATAGTGCCAAACCGCCAAATAATAAGATATAATAAAGTGCGGTAAAACCACCTGTTTGTAAGTTGATTAAATGTATAAACCAACCACCCCATATAGTCATATATGAAGCAACTGCCGTTACAGCAACAGCGCCAAACATCAACGCGAAAATGCGTTTAAGGTATAACCCCATTCCATCAGCAGTCTTTGACTGGCGAGATTTTGTTTCACCCTTTGTTTTAAAAGCAACGTCTTTTATTGCCATATTTTTCTCCTTGTTAGTTAATCAAATATATAATACAATATAAGTATTATTTCAAGATAAAACAAAAAGGAGAAATTATGCCAACTGCACAAGAAAGAGCACGTAAAGCAAGAACTAAAAAAATTGGACAAAAAGTTGATTTTTCTAAAACGGGTACGTATTCAGAAAAAATGGGTGTTTATGAAAGTGCCAAGAAAAAACTGGAATTGGCTATAGCGGAAGAGAAGAAACAAAAATTTCCTGATGCAGCTAGAATATCTAAGATGGAGCAGAAGTTGTTAGATGTTAACGCGGGGCTTCGTAATTTGATTGCAAACGGAAGATAAAAATATAAAAAGAAATGAAAAGCGATGGCGGTACTTTGTCAGCGTGGTTAGTTCTTTTTCAAGAATGAATTCAGAAATATATGTAGGCGTTTGCAAAGAAAAGCCGTTGTGGAAGGAATAGAAGCTAAATTTTTAAAAATTAATTAAATATATGGCAATAATAATAGACCCAATTTCGCCAGTTGCATTTTCTGTATTTGGTTTAGATATCAGATGGTATGCGCTGGCGTATATTTTTGCTTTTGTTGTTGGATATTTTGCATTACGCAAATTATCACGCTCTGAAGATAGTCAGGTTAGGTTGTCTAAAAAACAGCTAGATGATTTATTGACTGCAATTATTTTAGGGGTGATACTTGGCGGACGCTTAGGGTATGTTTTGTTTTATAATCTGCCATTTTTCTTAAAACATCCATTAGAGATTTTTGCTGTTTGGCATGGCGGAATGAGTTTCCATGGTGGTCTTATTGGCGTAATAATTGCGACGATAATATTTGCAAAAAAAGAAAAAATAAATGCTTTAAAAATTTTGGATGTTTTGTCTGTCATCGCACCAATTGGGTTGTTCTTTGGCAGAATAGCAAACTTTATAAATATGGAAGTTATGGGACGTCCGACAGATGTTCCATGGGCAGTTATTTTTAACGGTGGTATCCCTGTACCGAGACATCCAAGTCCTTTGTACGAGGCGGCAACAGAAGGCATCTTGTTATTTATAATAATGTTTTGCTTGTATAAGTTTACAAGTATGCGTAAATATCCTGGTGCTTTGGCGGGGACAATGGGCATTTTGTATGCGGTTTTTAGAATTTTTTGTGAACAATTTCGTGCACCAGACGCACAGATAGGTTTTTTAACAAGCTGGGGTTTGACAATGGGTCAACTGTTGTCATTAATAATGTTTTTAATTGGTATAAGCTTATTAGTGAATTCTGTTATAAAAAAACGAATAAAAGCCTTGCGAAAAGAAAAAGCATAGTATATAGTAAAGCGCAGGTTTGTAAGAAAGTTTTGGATGGGTGGCAGAGCGGTCGAATGCGGCGGTCTTGAAAACCGTTGTGGGGGCAACTCCACCGGGGGTTCGAATCCCTCCCCATCCGCCAGAAAATAAAACACGCCCAACGGGGCGTTTTTTATTTTATGGGCCGGTTGGGTGGATGAGAAACCCCAGGTTCGACAACAAGTAGATTTGACCAGTGCAACGCAGTCAAATCGTCACGGTTGCCCCGCAGCCGATGCGTATGCATCGTGCGAGGGAATCCCTCCCCATCCGCCAGTAAAATTAGACATCCCGTGGCAATCCCACGGGTGTTCTTTTTCGCCCTATTTCCGGCGGTTTTTGTGGGCGACATTACCAGTGTATATCGCCAGTTGCCAACAATC
>CALXLG010000001.1 GCA_944389135.1 uncultured Alphaproteobacteria bacterium | reverse complement strand
TTCTTCTTTGCCAAATGTCTGCTGCGGATAATCATCTTAGCAGTACGTTTATTGCTACGGGTACGATATCCCTTGGCTGGAATACCTGTACGTGATACTGGTTCGTGGCCCTTTGAATGACCATTACCACCACCCATTGGGTGATCAACTGGGTTCATAGCCATACCACGAACTGATGGGCGAACGCCCAACCAGCGTGCACGACCTGCTTTACCCAAGCTTACATTACGTTGGTCAGGATTTGATACACTGCCAACTGTTGCCAAGCAGTCTGAATGAACTTTACGCAACTCACCGCTGTTCATTTTAATCTGTGCATAAACGCCGTCTTTACCCATTAACTGAGCATAGCAACCGGCACTACGTGCCAACTGACCACCAGCACCTGGTTTTAATTCAACGTTATGTACAATTGTACCAATTGGCATATTCTTTAATGGCATTGCATTACCTGGTTTAATATCTTCACGTTCACCAGATATAACAACATCACCTGCTTTCAAATCACGTGGTGCCAAGATATAAGAACGTGCACCATCTTTATATTCAATTAATGCAATGAAAGCTGTACGATTTGGGTCATATTCCAAACGAACAACAGTTGCAGGAATCCCCTTTTTCTTACGCGCAAAATCAATTAAACGATATTTACGTTTATGACCGCCACCTTGATGCATAACAGTGACATGTCCAAAATTATTACGTCCACCTTTAGACTTTAAACCAACTGTCAAAGATTTTTCTGGTGCACCACGATGCAAATCACTGCGATCAACCAAAATCAAACCGCGTGTACCAGCTGTTGTTGGCTTATAATGTTTCAATGCCATTTTTTCTTACCTTTGTTTATGTTTTAGCAATAACGTCCTTAAGCTTCGGATTTCTCTGCCAAAACTGTTATTTTATATATTTGCCGACAAATCCAATTTTGCATCTTCCGGCAAAGATACATACGCTTTCTTTACCAAACGTTGTGTACCTGTACCACGTCCACGGAAAGATTTAACCTTACCTTTTACAACAACAATGTTAACCTTTGTTGGTTTTACATTGTATATTGCCTGAACTGCACGTGCAACGTCTTCTTTTGTAGCATTTGCTGCAACTTCAAAAGCAACACCATTGCTTTCAGACAATTTTGCTGCCTTTTCCGAGATTATCGGACGACGCAGTATATCATAAATACCGGCGGTCGCAACGATTTTTTTCTCTGTATTAGTTTTCTTTTCTGCCATTTCTGAACCTTTTCGTCATGCACTTAACTTTATTATTATGCCAAGCGCGCTTCCACCGCTTTGACTGCATCTGCTGTCAAAACTAACTTTTCATGTTTCAAAATATCCAAAACGTTCAAACCAATTGTTGGTAAAACATCAACGTTTGCGATATTTGCAGATGATTTCTTAAAGTTTTCATCTATTTCAGTTGCTGCAACAAACAATGCAGAAGAAATACCTAACTTCTTTAACTGTTTTGCAAAAGCCCCTGTTTTTGCTGCTGATAACTTTTCAGAATCAATAACAACCAAACTACCGTCTTTAGCTTTTGAAGACAATGCCATTTTCAAACCTAATGCGCGAACTTTCTTTGGTAAGTCAATAGAATGATCACGAACGACTGGTCCATGAACTACACCACCACCACGCATATGAACATTGTATTTTTCACCTTGACGTGCGTTACCTGTTTTCTTCTGTTTGAAAGCTTTTTTACCACTTCCTTCTACATCAGAAACGGTTTTAACAGCATGTGTCCCAGCACGAGATTTTGCACGTTGCCAAGTAACAACGCGATGCAAAATATCCGCACGAGGGTCCAAGCCAAATATCTGGTCAGCCAATTCTACTTTACCGACCGCTTTACCATCAAAATTTATAATATCTACTTGCATTTTTTTCACCTTACTCTTCTGTCGCCCTACTTAATTATTCCGCAACAGTTTCTGTTTCGGTTGCTTCTGTTACTTGTTCCGCACCAGATTCAACTGCGGCTGCCGCTGCTTTTGTTGGAACTGGCAAATCTTTCTGTTCTTTCTTTACTGCATCAACGACTAATACGAATGTACCATTAGAACCTGGAACTGCACCTTCTACAAAAATTAAGTTTTCTGCTTCATCAACACCAAAAACTTTTAAATTTTGCACTGTTACAGTTTCATTTCCCATCTGACCAGCCATTTTTTTACCTTTCAAAACACGACCTGGCCATTCACGCATACCTGTACCACCCAAAGAACGATGCGCTTTTAATACACCATGTGTTGCTTCCTTACCACCAAAGTTATGACGTTTCATAGCCCCTTGGAAGCCTTTACCTTTACTTGTCGCTTGAACATCAACAAATTGACCGACAACAAAATGAGACGCAGACAATTGAGTCCCTGCTGGGATAACACAATCATCAGATACACGGAATTCAACAACCTTGCGATACGGTTTTACTCCTGCTTTTTCAGCAGCAACCGCCTGCGGTTTTGCCACGTGTTTTGCTTTTGCTTCGCGCATACCTAAGATATTCGCGACATAACCATTTTTTTCTTGCGTACGATTTCCGATGACCGTGCAATCACCAACAGATAATACTGTTACTGGATGCGCAACACCGCCATCATCATACAGACGCGTCATTCCTATTTTTGTTGTAATTAATCCGCTACGTTTCATTTTTTTATGCCTTTTCCTTTGTTAGTAGGTTAGTATTTGTACACACTCTTTTTGTATACTAACACAAACAATTATAATTTAATTTTTACATCTACACCGGACGCCAAATCCAACTTCATCAAGGCATCTACTGTCTGAGGGGTTGGATTAACAATATCTACAACCGCTTTATGATTGCGGATTTCGAATTGTTCACGTGATTTTTTATCAACGTGTGGAGAACGATTAACAGTAAATTTCTTAATCAATGTTGGCAAGCGAACTGGGCCAACTACATCTGCGCCTGTGCGCTTTGCAGTTTTTACAATTTCTTCCACTGATTCCATCAAGACTCTGTGGTCAAACGCTGTCAATTTGATACGAATTTTAGATGCTGGTACCATTTGTTCGTTTTCCTTATCGTTACCCGGGCCGGTAATCACTGGCGTTTCATCCAGTTACACCGACCCGCTTATTTTCATTATTTAATTATTTTGGATACAACCCCAGCGCCAACTGTGCGACCGCCTTCACGGATAGCAAAGCGACGACCTTCGTCCATAGCAATAGGTGCAATCAATTGCACTGTGATACGAACGTTATCACCTGGCAGAACCATTTCTTTGTCTGCTGGTAATGTAATTGTACCTGTTACGTCTGTTGTGCTGAAGTAGAACTGTGGACGATAGTTAGAGAAGAATGGTGTATGACGACCGCCTTCTTCTTTCGTCAAGATATAAACTTCAGCTTCAAATTCTGTATGTGGTGTGATGGAACCTGGTTTGCAGATAATCTGACCACGTTCTACATCTTCTTTCTTTGTACCACGCAGCAACAAACCTACGTTATCACCGGCTTCACCCTGATCCAACAATTTACGGAACATTTCAACGCCTGTAACTGTTGTTTTCTGTGTAGGACGCAAACCAACGATTTCACATTCGTCACCAACTTTGATAACACCAGATTCAATACGACCTGTTACAACAGTACCACGACCTGTGATAGAGAACACGTCTTCAATTGGCATCAAGAATGGTTTATCAACTGGACGTTCTGGTAATGGGATGTATTCATCGCAAGCTTTCAACAAAGCATCAATTGATTCTTTACCCAAACCATCGTTTTTGCCTTCCAATGCAGAAACTGCAGAACCACGAATGATAGGTGCATTGTCACCGTCAAAATCATTTGCTGACAACAATTCACGAATTTCCATTTCAACCAATTCCAATAATTCTGGATCATTAGCCAAATCGCATTTGTTCAAATAAACAACGATTTTTGGAATACCTACCTGACGAGCCAACAAAATGTGTTCACGTGTCTGTGGCATAGGACCATCTGTTGCAGCAACAACCAAGATAGCACCGTCCATCTGCGCAGCACCTGTAATCATATTTTTAACATAGTCCGCGTGTCCTGGGCAGTCAACGTGAGCATAATGACGATGTTCTGTTTCATATTCTACGTGTGCAGTATTAATTGTTATACCACGTGCACGTTCTTCTGGTGCATTATCAATCTGATCAACACCTTTTGCCTGATCAGCACCAACACCATAGTAATGAACGATAGCAGCTGTCAATGTTGTTTTACCATGGTCAACGTGACCAATAGTACCAATATTAACGTGCGGCTTGGTTCTTACATATTTTTCTTTTGCCATAGTTTTCTCCTTAGGCTTTGCTTGTTAATTTGATTTCTGATATCCGATTTCCGATTCATACTTTCTGCATGCTATCATAAACCAGAAATCAAAAATCACAATCTTTTTTTATTTTATTTTGTTAACTTCTTTATTACTTCATCTGCAACGTTCTTTGGAACTTCGTCATAGTGGGACAATTCCATATAAGGATTTGCACGCCCCTGCGACAAAGAACGCAACGTTTTTACATAACCGAACAAGTTTGCCAATGGTACATAAGCAGAAATCAACTGATTACCAAACTGTGTTTCAATTCCGTTAATTTGACCACGACGACTGTTCAGGTCCCCGATGATATCACCGACATATTCTTCCGGTGTATTAACCGAAAGCTTCATAATCGGTTCCAGCAATTTTGGCGCAGACTTCTTCATTGCTTCACGGAAGCAAGCACGCGCCGCAATTTCAAAGCACAATACATTAGAGTCAACTTCATGATATTTACCATCTACCAATGTTGCTTTGAAATCTACTGTCGGATAGCCAATCAGAACACCTGTCTGCTGCGCTATCTTCAAACCTTTTTCTACACCAGGGATATATTCTTTTGGAATAGCCCCACCAACAATCTTGTTCTCAAATTCATACCCTTTACCAGGTTCCAAAGGTTCAAATTCAATCTTTACCTGAGCGTACTGACCAGAACCACCAGACTGTTTCTTATGTGTATATTCTTCTGTAACTGGTTTGCTGAACGTTTCACGATATGCAATACGTGGTTCCCCAACATTTACTTCTACCTTAAATTCACGCAACAAACGATCAACCAAAATTTCCAAATGTAGTTCACCAACACCAGCCAAAATTGTCTGACCAGATTCTTCATCAACAGATACACGGAAAGAAGGGTCTTCTTTTGCTAATGCTTGCAAACCTAATGCCATCTTTTCAATATCTGCTTTCGTCTTTGGTTCAACAGCAATGCTCATAACTGGTTCTGGAACGTGAATGTTTTCCAAGATAATTGGATTAGCTTCATCACATAATGTATCACCAGTAATTGTTTCTTTCATACCAACCAAAGTAACAATATCACCAGCTGAAGCTTCTTTAATTTCTTCACGTTGATTAGAATGCATCAACAACATACGACCAACGCGTTCACGTTTGTTACGGTTTGAGTTATAAATATAAGAACCTGATGTCAACTTACCAGAATAAATACGGATGAACATCAAATTTCCAACAAATGGGTCGTTTGCAACCTTAAACGCCAATGCAGAGAAAGGTTCTGATGGGCTTGGGTGACGTTCTGTAACAGTTTCACCGTCCATTTTTGTACCCTTAATTGCAGGAATATCCAATGGTGATGGCAAATAATCAACAATCGCATCCAATAATGGCTGAACACCCTTGTTCTTAAATGCAGTACCACACAATACAGGATTAAAGTTCTGATTTATTGTGCCTTTACGAATTAATTGCTTAATTGTTGCAACGTCAGGTTTTTTACCTTCCATATAAGCTTCCATGATATCGTCATCTAATGTAACAACTTCTTCAATCAGCTTATTATGCAATTCTTCTGCTTTTTCTTTTAAATCGTCTGGAATTTCAATAATATGAGGATCTTTACCCAAGTCATCTTCCCAAACAATTCCACGCATTTCAACAACATCAACAACGCCACGGAAATCAGATTCTGCACCAATTGGGAAATTAACAACCAATGGATTTGCACCCAAACGTTCACGAATCATATCTACACAGCGGAAGAAATTACCACCAATACGATCCATTTTATTTACAAAGCAAATACGAGGAACATTGTAGCGGTCAGCCTGACGCCATACAGTTTCTGTCTGAGGTTGTACACCAGATACAGATTCAAAAACCGCAACAGCACCGTCTAATACACGCAAAGAACGTTCTACTTCCATAGTAAAGTCAACGTGCCCTGGGGTATCAATCAAATTAATACGATGATCGCGCCAAAAGCAAGTTGTTGCTGCAGAAGTAATTGTAATACCACGTTCTTGTTCTTGTTCCATCCAGTCCATAGTTGCACCACCATCGTGCACTTCACCTATTTTGTAGGTTTTACCTGTATAGAAAAGAATACGTTCTGACGTAGTTGTTTTACCAGCGTCAATATGGGCCATAATACCAATATTGCGATACATATTTAAAGGTGCGGTTTTTCCAACTGACATATTATATTCCTTATTTTTTGTGTTTTATATTAGTTACTTATGTTCATCACCTTACCAACGGAAGTGTGCAAACGCCTTATTCGCTTCTGCCATCTTATGTGTATCAATCTTCTTTTTGAAAGCACCACCTTGACCATTCAAAGCATCACGTAATTCACCAAAAAGTCTATCTTCCATAGAACGTTCACCACGTTTACGTGCAAACATAATTAACCAACGCAAAGCCAATGTCTGCTGACGTGCCGGTCTAATTTCAACCGGAACCTGATAAGTAGCACCGCCAACACGACGACCTCTTACTTCAACAGAAGGTTTTAATGCATCAACCGCTTCTAAGAAAGCAGCTAATTCATCCCCGTCTTTTGCTATCTTTTTCAGTTTATCTAATGCACCATAAACGATATTTTCGGCAACTTCTTTCTTGCCATCCCACATCACAACATTAATACATTTTGCAACAACCAGATTATTATATTTGGAATCTGGTAAAATTTCACGTTTTGCTGCACTTTTACGTCTTGACATTTTATTTCCTTTTTATTTTCTTCATCTGGGATTACCCCAAATTACTCACACAGAACAAATCTGCGTGTTATTTATATTAATTTATTATTTACCTGCTTTTGCACCATACAAAGAACGTCCTTGCTTTCTGCTTTCAACACCCTTTGTATCTAAAACACCACGAATGATATGATACTTAACACCAGGCAAGTCCTTTACACGACCGCCACGTATCATAACAACACTGTGTTCTTGCAAGTTATGACCTTCACCTGGAATATAAGCCGTAACTTCACGACCATTAGCCAGCTTTACACGCGCAACTTTACGTTGAGCTGAGTTAGGTTTCTTAGGCGTAGTTGTATACACACGTGTGCAAACACCACGCTTTTGCGGACATTCCACCATATCCGGTGCCGTACTTTTTACAGCAACCTTTTTACGTGGTTTCCGAATCAGTTGATTTACTGTTGGCATTCAAAATCTCTTTGTTTTTTATATACTTTTTTTACCTGCACAAAAACCGCCCACCAGACTTATTTCAACGGTAGCCCGTGATTATAAATCTGTCAAAAGGTGCAGATTTCTGTGTTTTTTTCTTTCCTTATTTACACGGAAAGCGAATATACTATAACCACGAACCTTTACATTGTCAAGAAAAAACTAGGATTTTTAATCAATTTTATGTCTTGAAAAGCCCACAAATCTGGGAATAAAAACCAAACATAACATGACAAAAAAAATATTCGTGCTTAACTTATCAAAAAAACTAGAATGAAACAGAAAATTCAGCACCTATACTCCAATGATCATCAGGCAATATATAACTATGTTCACTGTTCTTTGTTTTAAAATGATATTTTATAAAAGGATGTATTGCAGATGTATCGGACATATTATATACAGCACCTAATTTTATAGAACGGTCATATAATGTCACAGGATTTTCTATTTCTTTAAAAGAAAAATTTAATTCCGTTTTAACAGCCATATTTACAGCAAAATAATACATACCTTCAAAAGTAAATCCGATATTCCAGAAATTTTTTGGTTCTGCGAAAACAAATTGTCCGCTAACTTTTGCTGCCCATTGCCAAGCATCACCAATTATACCATGTATACGAAATGCCGCATCAATGTTGTTATTACCTATTCTTTCATCAGTCTCTGCATTTTTTGTCCAAGCAATTCCATAGTCTGTTGAAAAATCTAATTTGAACCCCTTATCTGTTAATATTTTATAACTAAGCCCAACCTGAGAATCTGAATAATCATTACCAGTACTAAAAGAAACCGTCCAATCATTTAAAAACGTGTAATCTATTTCAAGCCCCAGTTCATCAACAGTACCAGAGGCAAAATCATCATTTGCATCCGCTTCTTTATTTTTACCAGTTTTAAATTCCGCACCAAATGTTGCAGAAAACTCACCATCTTCTGTTAATCGGCTAACATCAAATATACCCGCATTTACTGTAGCGGGGACAAAGATAAGCAAAGACATTATGGCAATATGTTTTCTAAACATTAATTTACATTTATCCGATAAAATATTGCCATAATAGCTAAGTCTGTTTCTACAGGAAGCAAGTCTTAATTAAAAAACCGTCTTAAAGGAAAAATTAAACCCGGTTGTATCTGCAGAAACACTTATTTTTGTATCATAAGGTTCCACTATCACCCAGGTAAATAAAGCGCTCAATGCTGCTCCTGCAATAACATCGTGCCAATAATGCGCTTTTACATAGACTCTTGTCCAACCTGTAATTGCGGCCATAGCATACGGCAACAGCGCAGGTTTTAGCCCATATCTCTTATGCACGAACATTGCACCTGAAAAAGCACCCGCCGAATGCCCACTTGGGAAAGATAAGTTATCTGCACCATTTGGTCTTTCTTCGCGCACAATTCTTTTAAGACCTTCTGTTGCAACTTGAACCGCAGCAATATTTTCGGCTAATTGCAAAGTTCCTTTGAAATCTTTTGCCTGAACAGTCATCCCCAGCGCATAAGCCGGTGTCATAACCATAAACAAATCCCCTAACCTGTTAATATCTGTAAAAGGTCCTGCAAAAGAAATTGTCGGACATAAGGATATCGGAATAACCGATAACACAAATAATTTTTTATTCATTCTGTTTTCCCTTTTTCTGCCAAAAAAACGCAGCAAGAAAAACCACCAAATAAAATTGGTGGTCGGGAGTTGAACAGTCAAATATACGATGACCTTGTTGCCTTTGGAATAAGTACCTATTGTATAGCAACAACATCCCGACCAGAATCGGGACATAAGTCAGTTCGTTTAGTATATTCGGGTGTTCAAGCCCTTCCTTACTAACTATTGTCTTTTAAAAGTACATT
The DNA here is from genome assembly GCA_944389135.1 of uncultured Alphaproteobacteria bacterium. Lineage (GTDB taxonomy): Bacteria > Pseudomonadota > Alphaproteobacteria > Rs-D84 > Rs-D84 > Enterousia. Next base: position 207,871 of record CALXLG010000001.1, on the reverse strand, counting down.
CGGAATCCACCCGAACGTACGTTTCTAATAATAACAAGCAAGTAAATTTTGTCTATAAAAATAATCTGGTCATTTGACCAGATTATTTTCTTTTTTATCATACAAACTTAGAATTGGATACCAAATTTAGCACCAAAACCGAAACCATCAGCAATTGTCCACTGACCTGCGCCAGTATGCGCCATTTCTTTTGTCATATAAATGCCAAGGAATTTGTTATCGTCCATATTATAATTGGCACCTAACTTACCTTCCCATGTACCTGCATTTTCTACTCTATCGTCCATAATGCCAGTATATTCAGCACCTGCCAATAAAGACCAACTATCGTTCAAATCAAAGAACGCATCTAAGCCCATGCTAATTAAATGAAGACCATCATCACCCCAATTGAAAGATTCTGAATTAACATAATCAAATTCTACATGTCCTGCAACGGTCCATGCTTCTGTTATATAACCAGCACGCATACCGATATTCCAAGCATACTGGGTCAGATCTTCATCCATAAAACTTGCGCCATATGCCCAAACATATCCTAACCCATAACTACCATAAACATCTGCTTTCCAGTTATTCATATCCAGCAAACGATAATTTACGCCAATTCCGAAAGTATCCCAATCTGATTGGTCAAACCAATTATTTTCAGTCATAGACGTTGCGATACCAACCGCCAATCTGTCTGTAATACCATAACCGAACTCTTCTGACAAACCAACAGTTGTTGTAGAATTTGTATTAGAAGACAATCCTGTCATGCTATAAAAATTTCCCTGGTCTGGGCGATACAATGGATTATCATTTATAACATTTGCCGCCTGTGCCGCGGATACCGCAAATACTGCTGCCAAAGAAGTTAAAACTAATTTTTTCATTTTCCATCCTTATGGTTTTGTTTTTTAACTAGCTTTTTGTCTAGTTAATAATATTTTAACCCGCAATAAAACCTGCCTGCAAGATTAAAGATTTTTGCAAAAAGCCAAAAAATATGCTATATTGCGACAGTTGTCGAATCGGATAAAATTCGCATAAAAATCGCCTAGCACTTGATTAACTAGGCTTTTTTAATACTGAATATAAACCTATTGAATTTTTTAATTATTAAAAAAATTAACGAATGACGATTTTTAATTTTTATTTTTAATTTTTTTTATCTCGCGCCAGTCAGCATGGTTCTTTAAATGCTCTTCATAAGTTCTTGAAAATTTATGTCCGCCATGCCCATCTGCCACAAAAAACAAATAATTTGTATCCGCCGGTTGTAAGACCGAACGTATCGCATCCATACCAACATTTGCAATTGGCGCGGGTGGTAAACCATAATTAATATAAGTATTATATGGACTTTCTATTTTTAGATGTCCGCGCAATAATGGTGCCCCCCGCATATCACCCCACTTATTAGTCAACGCATAAACAACAGTTGGATCTGCCTGCAGGCGCATTTTTTTACGCAAGCGATTAAGATAAACACTAGCAACAACCGGCATTTCCGATGCTTTTGGTGTTTCCTTTTGGACAATAGAAGCCAAAGTTATAACATCATTCCAATTTTTTAGTGGTTCTGGTGCTACTCGCCCTGCCCGCTTCCAATTGTTTTTAATATCTTCCATTTTCTTGCGCATTAAATCTAAGAAAGCAAGTCTGGATGTTCCCTTTGCTACACGATACGTATCGGGGAATAAATCACCATCTTGCAAATCACAAACTGGTAAATCTGTACCCCTGCCACATTCTGTGCCCCCTGTTAAATAAGGGTTTTCTAACAATAATCTTTTTATTTGCAATACCGTCAAACCTTCTGGGACGACAACTGTAACTGTTGCGATATCTCCTTTGGCGAACATACGTGCGATTCGCCAAACACTTGCCCCAGCAGGAACATCGTATAACCCAGTTTGAACCCTTCCACCATTTCCACGAACAGCCAACTTAAAAGACAGCTCCGAATCGATTAAACCATTGTCATATAACTGTTTGGCGATTGCTGTTACAGTAGTACCTTTAGCAATTTCAAAAGATGTATCTTTTTTTATAGGTGAAGACACTCCGAACACAAAAACAAACACTAATAAAAACAACGCCAAAAACGCGCATAAAAACTGAATAAATTTATTTCTGGAAATTTTTTTTCTTTTCATTGTGTGGTAATTATTACAGATAAAAAATAAATGTAAAAGTTAAAAATTTATAAGTCATAAAATTTAAATTTTATGGTCGGAGTGACTGGGTTCGAACCAGCGACCTCTACGTCCCGAACGTAGCGCTCTACCAGGCTGAGCTACACTCCGTTTTTCTTAGCTTAAGAACTAGCCGGATTATGCAACCGCATACTTCAAAAATCAACTGTTTTATGAATTATTTTCTTTTACTTATAAAAATTATCTGCAATACTCACAATTACGTTAGTTAAAAGGTTATAAAATGTTTGCACTTAAATTTTTGAAAAAAAATATATTTGAAAATTATGAAGACTACAAACAAAACGCTGCACCACAAGTTCCAGATAATTTTAATTTCTCTTATGATGTAATTGATGAATTAGCAAAAGAAACGCCAGAAAAAGTCGCACTACTATGGACAAATGATGATAAAGAAACTAAATCTTTTACTTTTAAAGATTTATCAAAGATGTCCAATTCGGTTGCCAATTTTCTGGCATCAAAAGGACTTGTAAAAGGCGACACTGTTTTACTTTTTATGCGCCGTCGTTGGGAATATTGGATTTTGATGCTTGCCATGCATAAACTTGGCGTGATACCAATTCCTTCAACAAACCAATTAAAGACCGAAGATATTGAATATCGCATTCAACAAGCAGATGTAAAAGCAATAATCGCTTTTGATGACGGGCATATATTAAACGAAATAAAAAATGCTATCGGCGAGAAAGGCATACAACTAATATCTAATGATGAAGTAGCCGATTCTTTGTCTAAATTTCCAGATACACTTTCACGCATTAGCAATGAAAATACTGATACTATGGTTATTTATTTTACCAGCGGAACAACAGATATGCCAAAAATGGTTGCACATAACTTTGCATACCCCTTGGGGCATATAAACACTGCGGTATTTTGGCAACGCTTACGCGATGGAGATATACACTTCACATTATCCGAATCTGGTTGGGCAAAATGTTCTTGGGGAAAGATGTATGGTCAATGGTTGGCAGGTGCAACAGTATTTGTGTTTGACTTTTCCGGTATTGCAACTGCACATGATTTATTAACTGCAATATCTGAGCATCATATAACATCTTTCTGTGCACCACCTACAGTATACAAAATGTTAATACATGCAGACTTTAGTAAATATGATTTGTCTTCTTTGAAAAAAGCAGATATTGCCGGTGAAGCACTAAACCCAGAAGTCTTTGAAAGATTCTTAGAATTAACTGGTATAAAATTACGTGAAGGCTTTGGTCAAACAGAAACTTGCGTAATGTTATTCTGCAATGAGTGGATTGAACCTAAACCAGGAAGCATGGGTATGCCATCTGCAGGTTGGGACGTCCAATTATTAGACGAAAGTGGGAAACCTGTTTCCGACGGTACAGTTGGTGAAATATGCGTTTCATTAAAAGGCGGTCGTCCGACTGGTTTATTTCAAGGTTATCACAAAAACGAAAAACTTACGACCCAAGTATTTCGTGATGGTTATTATCACACAGGCGATGTAGCTTATCGCGATTCGGACGGATACTATTGGTTTGTTGGTAGAAATGATGATTTGATAAAAACATCTGGTTATCGTGTTAGCCCATTTGAAGTAGAAAGCGTTCTATTAGAGCATCCTGCCGTTCGCGAAGTTGCAGTAACAGGGATTCCAGACCCATCACGGGGCATGGCGGTAAAAGCAACAATTGTATTAAATAAATACTTCCAACCAACTGACATTTTAGTCAGACAACTTCAAGACCATGTACGCAGTCGTACAGCGTCATATAAATATCCGCGCGTAATTGAATTCGTAGATAGTCTTCCTATGACAATTAGTGGAAAAATAAGACGTGCTTTAATTAGAACATTAGATAGTGCAAAGAATACAATTATAGAACCAATCAAAAGCACAATCGGTCTTGGTAAAGAAGAAGAAAAATAAAAAACGCGGTTAATAACCGCGTTTTTTTATCTATCACCTGTTCTTAAAAACGCAGCACGATAATTTTTTAGTATCGTCCCCATTTGTAATGCAGCTTTTACTTCATCTAAATTAATTCCTTTTGCATTACTTACCATCCACAAATCACTAGGCGCAATTATTTTACCAGTCTTTATATCACGTGATAATATTTTATTTGCCGCCCTTACCCAATTACGAGAAAAGATTTCCAAATCGTCATTAGATAATGGATATTTTCTATAAAAAGGATTAGCAATTAAACTGCCACAATTTCTGCCGTCATGGACCAAAACTTCTGTCTGAACATAAGCAACTAATTCATAATTAGCATTATATGCAGGTGTTGATAATAAAACATCTTTAAACTTAACTGCACTTTCCCTTAAACTCTCTAGTTTTGCTTTATTTTCTTTATCAAAACTTACATATTGCGAACAACCCCAACTATTCGCATCATAATTATAATACACCAAGGCACGTTCATTACCATTAAACAAATCCATCATTTTAGAATCTGTTAAAATTTCTTTTTTCATTTTTTTTCCTTATTTATAAACAGACACAAAATTAATTGCCCGATTTCATAAAAATGGTACCACAAAAACATATTTTGTCAATAATATTTTTCAATATAAAAACGCGGCTTATTTACCGCGTTTTAAAGGAAACTTTTAAAGCGTTGTTATTTAACTTTCTTTAAAAGCAAACTTGCGTTTGTACCACCAAAACCGAAAGAATTACTCAACGCAACATTTACATCGCGCTTTTGGGCTTTGTTTGGTACTAAGTTGAAATCACCAACCTCATCTTCTGGGTCTTGCAAATTAATAGTTGGTGGAACAATTCCATCACGAATTGCCAAAACACAGAAAATGGCTTCAACGGCGCCGGCAGCCCCCAGCAAATGTCCTGTCATAGATTTTGTTGAAGACATACAGGTGTTTGTACCATTAAACAATGTTTTTACCGCTGTTAACTCTCCTATATCGCCCAAACCAGTAGATGTTCCATGCGCATTAATATAATCGACATCGGCTGGTTGCAACCCCGCATCTTTTAATGCCGCCTGCATTGCACGCATACCACCTTCACCCCCAGGCGCTGGTGCCGTAATATGATATGCATCACCCGACAAACCATACCCTGCAACTTCTGCATAAATTTTAGCACCACGCGCAACAGCGTGTTCATACTCTTCAAGAATTAAGATGCCCGCACCTTCTGCCATAACAAAACCATCACGATTTTTATCCCATGGTCTTGATGCACCCTCTGGATCGTCATTACGTGTACTTAATGCTTTCATTGCGCAGAAACCGGCAACACCAATTTTACCAACGGCCCCTTCTGCACCACCTGCGACCATAATATCCGCATCACCATGCTGAATTAAGCGAACCGCCTCACCAATAGAATGCGCCGCAGACGCGCAAGCAGTAACAACAGATAAATTTGGTCCCTTTAATCCGTATTTAATAGAAATATGTCCTGCAGTCATATTTATAATTGCCTTAGGAATAAAGAAAGGGCTTATGCGTCGTGGTCCCCCAGTATACAATTCAACACAATTATCATATATTGTATTTAAACCACCGATACCGGCACCAACAGACACACCAAATCTATTTTTATCGCCATCATAGTCAATCAGCCCTGCATCACGAAGCGCCTCATCTGCAGCAACAACACCATAAACAATTGATTTATCCATTTTACGCTGTTCACGCGCATCAACAACACTATCTGGATTATATTGTCCTGGTTCTGTTCCTACAACAGGCAACCCTGCAATCTGAGAATTCAAATCAGAAGCATCAAACGTATCAATCTTTCGCACGCCAGAAACACCATTGACAATATTTTTCCACGCATATTCAATACCTGTTCCAACCGGAGACACTATACCCATACCTGTAATAACAACTCTTTTCATATCTTTTCCCTTTTATAAGGTTTCACTTAACCTTATTATAATAGCTTTTTTAAAATAAAACGTACAGAAAAAAATCCGCCGTATAAACATACTACCACGACGGATTTACATTTACAAACTTTATTAGCCAGTAATTATTTCTGATGTGCTTCAATATATTTAACAGCATCACCAACCGTTGCCAATTTTGCAGCTTCTTCATCTGGAATTGTGATATTAAATTCTTTTTCAACTTCCATAACGAATTCAACAACGTCCAAAGAATCTGCGCCCAAATCGTTAACGAAAGAAGCTTCTTCTGTAACTTTCGCTTCTGATACCCCCAATTTTTCAATTACGATTTTTTTTACTTTTTCAAAAGTTGTCATTTTTTTTCCTTTGTTTAAGTTAATTTTGTGGCCCAACACGGGCGTCATTATTAAAAACTATCATTTTATCCTAACACTGTCAAGAAATTATAACAAACAATAACAAAAGTTGACAAAGCAAAAATATTTTATATCACAACATTAAATCTTCTAAAACCTTATTCATATTTGTTCTAAAGTCTTCTTTATCTGACGTCCATATTAATTGTCTAGACAAAAATTTATAAACATCATCCATTGTAAGGTTTGATATTCCAGCTCTCTTCGCGACACGTTGCCACGCTAATCTGGGGTCGGTCAAATGTCCTCTGCCTCTACCTGGAAATACCCATCGCCCATCTTGTGGTAAATCTTGTAAAGCAACAACCGCAGCATCAGTCAAAGGTCTATCACACCACATATAATGATTAAAATCTAAATCAGACCATTGCATAGAAAATATCTTTGACTTTGGTGCAAAACCATACACCAACATTAAAAAAGCGGTTCTTATCACTTCATTTTCTTCTTTTTTGATAACAGTAACCAACTTCTGCAGACCTGTTTTATTCAAGGGTCTTAAACGACGAACGGGTTTTATTTTTGGCAAATTTATAATTGGATTGTTTTTTGCATATCCGTTTTCTACAGCATAATTAAACATGCTTTGTAATAACTCTTGCATTCGGCCTGCTATTGTCTGTCCATCTATGCTTGCAACAACATCTATTAAGTCCCTTTCCGATATATCTGATACATTTTTATCAAACAACGATGACAAATGTCTATTAATAGAACGCTCTAACTTGTCTAAAGAAGTTCCACTACGTCGCACCCTATTTACTATATATAAGTTAACAAATTTTTTAAAATTTATTTTCTTATGTCTTACAACTCGTTTTATTTTTGCGTTTTCTAAAACGACTGATACCTTATCCCTGGCTGTCTCTATATCCATATCTGGGTAATTACCAATTATAATTCTTTTATCTTTACCATGAATACGTTTTCTAACAAAAAAGCTTTTGACACCATGGCTTGTGATATACAAACGCAAATTTGGTTCAGACAAATCTTGCACCACATCAAACCCTGTACTTGGCGCAGGCAAGTTATCTAAAATATAAGGGTTAAAGAAGAATTGATGTGCCATTTTCGTCTTTTATTTTACTAATTCGAATTTTCGTTTCCAGAAATGCTTTTTACGTTTTCTTTGTTCTTCATACGCAGATTTTGCTTCTAAATATTCTTTATACCTTTCATAATATCTGCATTTATTATTATTACACAAGTGTTCTTCTGAAAATTTTGTACATTTACTCATCTGCGGAGATACTACCGGGTCATGTTCAGAGCCAACATTTGCAATATAAACATATATCTTAACACAACCATCTACAGGCTCTGTTCCCCATGGGTATTCTTTACCTTTAAAAGTGATATTATTATAGCTAGCATAATAAGAGCGTTTTGCAGCACTGCAAATTTGCTTTGCCAAGATAAAATCTTTTAAATCATTTTCCTTGGTTTTATAAGAAGTACAAAACAAATATTTTATAAATCCCATTTATAATCTCCTTTAAGTTTTATTTAACTTTTTCAAATTTTTGTGTCCAAAAATCTTGTCTTGTGTTTTTTAGCTTATAATACGCATGCACCAAATCTTGATAATTTTTATTAAGCATTGAAAATTTACAAACCTTATCTTGACAAAGCCCTAAAGAATCTAAAAACAGACAACAAGAGATAGTTTTAGTCTTCTTATTGCCAAACATTTCTGTAAAAACCTCGTCGCAACACTTTTTTTCTTTATCAGAGATATTGTCCCAGCTATCTAATAAAGCATCAAAATCTTTACGTCTTTGACGATATTGTTTTTTTAATTTTAAGCATTGCCCATGTAAAGCAACATACTGCTTTACATCATTAAAAATACACTCATAGGGAACCGTCATAAAATATTTAATTGCGCTCATAAAAAACACCTTTTTATTTTGCCTTTTGAATTTTTTTCTGCCAAAAGTTTTGTTTTTTTGCGACTGCTTTTTCTAATTTGTCTTTTACAAACTTATAATGTCGCATACTTTCATAATATTGACAGGAAACCTTATAACAACCTTGATTTATATTTGGACAATACTTTATTCTTTTAACGCGAAGCTCATTTTCAGAGTAAACATTCAAACTAACCCGAATACATGACTTAACTTTTTGGTGCCCATGCTTAAACTCGGTAATACTTGCCATAGCTGTTTTGTATATTCTTTCTAATTTTCTAATATCTTTTTTAACAAGAAAATATTCTTGTAGGTCTTTTTTTAAATCCCCAAAAGATACATTATTCAAATATACAAAAGTAGCTTTTAACATTTTTTTCCTTTTTAAGAATTAACCTTCAATGCATTTATAAACGCAGACTGTGGTATTTCTACATTACCAAATGTCCGCATACGCTTTTTCCCCTCCTTCTGCTTTTCCAACAATTTTCTTTTTCGCGTAATATCGCCACCATAACACTTTGCAGTAACATCTTTGCGATACGCAGCAATTGTTTCACGTGCGATAATTTTTCCCCCAATAGCAGCCTGCAAAGGTATTTTGAACTGATGTCTTGGAATTAAATCTTTTAATTTTTCTACAATTTGTCTTCCACGTTTTTCTGCGACACTGCGATGACACATAAACGATAAGGGTTCAACATTCTCTTCGTTAACAAGTATTGAAACTTTTACCAAATCAGATGCTTGATAACCATGCAAAACATAATCAAAAGAGGCATAGCCTGATGACAAAGATTTTACCCTATCATAAAAATCAAATACAATTTCTGCCAACGGCAGTAAATATACCAAAACAGCTCTATTACCAACATAAGAGATATTTTCTTGCACACCTCTGCGTTCAGAACATAGCGACATTATTCCGCCCATATACTTATCTGGCATCATAATTGTTGCCCTGACCCACGGTTCTTCTATTGATGCAATTTTAGTTAAATCTGGCATATCAGCGGGGTTTTCAAGGTCAACAACACTACCATCACGCAAATACACTTTATATAATACGCTTGGAACAGTATTTATTAAACTTAGATTAAATTCACGACGCAAACGTTCGCTAATAATTTCCATATGTAAAAGCCCCAAGAAACCACAGCGCAAGCCAAATCCCAGCGCAGAAGATTTTTCAGTCGTAAACATAAAAGACGCATCATTTAACGCCAATTTTTCTGCCCCATCGCGCAAATCAGGATAATCATCTGCTTCTACTGGGAAGAAAGAAGAAAACACAACAGGAACGGAAGGCTTAAACCCAGGTAACGCATCACACGAAGTGCATTTGGTATCAATAATTGTATCCCCTACTTTACAGTCATGAATTGTTTTCATCCCTGTAATTATAAAGCCAATTTCACCAGTAGATAATTTATCCGCATCTACCATTTTAGGTGTAAAGTATCCAATTTTTTCAACAGTATACTCTGCCCCTGTTGCCATAAATCTTATTTTCTGACCACGTTGTAATTGCCCGTCAACAACACGAACTAAAATCACAACACCCAAATAAGAATCATACCAAGAATCCACTAACAGCGCACGTGTTGAAGCACTTTCATCACCATGCGGGCACGGCAATTTATGAACAATCTCTTCTAACAAATCTGGAACCCCTGCCCCAGTTTTACCAGAAACACATATCGCATCTTTGGCATCCAAACCAATAACATCAGCTATTTGATTACGCGTTGCTTCAACATCACTAGACGGCAAATCAATTTTATTTAACACAGGCAACATTTCTAAATCATTATCCAGTGCAAGATAAGCATTCGCCAGCGTCTGTGCTTGAACCCCTTGTGTTGCATCAACTAAAATTAACGCCCCCTCACACGCAGCCAAGCTTCGCGATACTTCATAAGAGAAGTCAACATGTCCAGGAGTGTCCATTAAATTTAATTGATATACTTGCCCGTCTTTAGCTTTATAATTTAAGCGAACAGTTTGCGCCTTGATAGTAATACCACGTTCGCGTTCAATGTCCATAGAATCTAAAACCTGAGATTTCATTTCACGCGATTCTAAACCACCTGTAAATTCAATCAACCTATCTGATAATGTTGATTTGCCATGGTCAATATGCGCAACTATTGCAAAATTTCTGATATTTTTTTGATTCATACAAAACCCCAAGTTTATGCGGCAATGATAAACCAGTATATCTTATTTTGCAAACAATTTTTACTTAATCAGAAATTTTTAAATTATCTAAAATTTCATCAATTCGTGCAGCTTTATCTAAAGTATCATCATACTCAAATCTAATATCGGGCACATACTTTTGATTCATACGTGCAGCTAATTCATAACGAATCGTTTTAGTTTCGTCATTCAACCTTTTCTGTACCGCTTTTATATCTTCACTACGAGAATAATAAAATAATTTTACAAATTGCAATCCACCATGAGCTTCGGCACCAACTAAAGAGATACCCGACAACAATTTATCATCACTAAAATTATCGCGCAAAATTTCAGCAACCAGCGTTTGAACTTTACTGGCCACACGTGCACCACGATTAGAATTATTCTGCTTTCTTATCATTTTATATTCCTGTAATGTATATTAGTAATTGTAAATTATAAAATATTAATTTACAATCAAGTAAATTTTTTTGGAAAGGAAATAAAACAATGAAATTTGCAGACTATATACTAAACAAATCAGAGAGCCGTGCATATTCATGGATTGTATTTATCTTAACAATATGTGAATCTATTTTTCTTTTTATTCCACCAGAAGTATTTATGACCCCTGCAATAATTGCGAACAAAAAGCGTGCTGTTCCGATTGCGATTGCAGCATCTTTGGGTTCTATTGTTGGTGGTGCAATTGCATATATGATTGGTGCATGGTTGTGGGATTCTGTTGGTCTGTGGTTGATAAATACATTTTCAAATCCAGAATTAATAGAAACGGCGATAAAGCCAATGTTTACGAAATATGGGATATTAATAATAGTTTTAACTGCAGTAACACCGATACCATATAAACTGCTGGCAATATGGTTGGGCTTTATCGGGTACCCTATTTGGATATTTGTAGCGGTATCTGCAATATTCCGCACAGGCAGATTCGCAATAATTGCAGCCTTGTTATACTTCTTTCAAGAACGCGCCAACGCGATTGTAAAGAAATACTTCTGGCCACTAACAATTGGCGCAATAATTGCAGCTGGTCTTGGGGTGTGCTTAATATCACTATTTTAAAAAACAGTGCTAAACCTAAAAGCAACACTTTCTGTATCAGCCGCAATAAAAACATTTTGCTTTTTATCGGCAAAAATCCACGCAGACAAAAAACCAACCGCAGCACCTGCTAGTACATCATGTGTATAATGCCAGCGTGATTGAACCCTAGAATACCCAACAAAAGACGCAAGAACATAAGGCACAACCGCTTGTCTAATTCCATATCTTCTGTGGATAAAAGCAGCATTTGCGAATGCATTGGCAGTATGCCCTGATGGGAAACTATCAAAGCCAAGTTTATTCGGTCTTTGTTCAGATATATTTTCTTTCAGTGTATCTGTAACCGTAGATTTAACTAAATTAACGACAATCAGTTGTTTTAATCCGTTCCAATCATAGTCATACCAGGTATTCCAATCTGAATTATATACCGTTGCCGCAAAAGAATACACAGGCAGAACTTTAAAAGAAATTACATCACCTAAATCTTCGATAAAATTACCGGCATATGCCACAGAAGAGAAAAATAGACTGAAACCGACTATTCCCGACAATAGTACTTTCATTTTTTTATCCTTAATGTAAAACGTAAAAAAAGACACCTATGAAAGTAGGTGCCGGGAAGTTAGTCATTCAAATATAACGATGAATTCGTTGCCTTTACCGCACAGCAGTTATTGTATAGCAACGACTTCCCGACTGAGAAGTCGGGACAAACAAGTTAGTTCAAAATGTTATATTCGGGTGACTAAACCCGTCTACTAACATGGTCCACTTTTAAGAACACTTAAAAGCAAGACGATTATATTTTATGAAAAGTTCTAAATCAAGTTATTAAAAAAAACGCAGAATGCGTTTTTTATTCAACCCACATAGTCGCATAAGTAGTAGCGGTTACACTGCCAACAGGGATAGTATTAGGCATACGTTCTGACGGAATTTTACCATCTGAACCAAGTAATTTGTAATTCTTATTATCACTAAGCCCGACACTTAATGTATTCGCTTCTGAATTTGTTCCACGCCCTAATTGTATAGAATACTCAGAATTGGCCACCGCCCCAGCACCAAAAGCTGAACTGTTATTAGCATAAGCATGTGCATTTCCTCCCAAAGCAGAGGAGTTATCACCCATAGCATAAGCAAAAGCCCCGACAGCAGTTCCGTACTCCTTAGTTCCCATAGCTACATTTCCCAAAGCCACAGAATAATTACCAGAAGCAGAAGAAATATTACCAACAGCTACGCTATTATTACCAGAAGCAGTTGCATCGGTTCCAATAGCAATCGCAGAACTAGCTGCTGTTGCTTCTGCGCCACCGGTGCTTAAAGAGCCTGTACCAGTTGCAGTATTAGTTAGAACTTCGCCATCAAGCTTATCTTGTTTCCCTTCCAAAGCTGTTGCAACTGCCTTTTCTGATGGATATGCGGTATCCGTTGCGGTTGCTGTATCACGAATTGTCGTAACTTTGTTTTTTGTTTCTTCGGCTGTTATACCCTTTGTCGCTGTTATTGTATCACCATCTGCACCGACATTTGTTATGACATTACCTGTTCCACTAACAGACGCAGAAACATCTGTTGAAATAGCACCAACAATGTCGTCAACATATCCCTTGGACGCAACATCTGCGTTGGCGGTTTGTACAACCGCCAACATAGATATTAAGGAAACAGCAAAAATGAACTTTGATTTTATCATTACTCGCTTATCAAAGAAACTTACATTAACTAATTTTACTTATGTGATGATTTTCTCATCACATAAGATTTTACTTTTTACGATTAAGGCTGTGCTTCGCCTTCTGATGTACCTCTGGCAATTACTTCCCATGCAAAGTCTGTACCACTATATGTCAAAACACACTTATTTGCAGGGTTCGCGCATTCACCAGGATTTGCAATCAAGCTATTCATCTTGTTTACAAGTGCTGTATCTAATTTTGCTTCTGTAACTGCACCGTTCGCGATATTTGCTGTTTGAACGGCATTATCTGCCAATTTTTCATTTGTTACTGCATCTGCAGCAAGTTTAGTTGTTGTAACTGCACCGGTACCAATTTTAGCCTCTATTATTGCACCGTCTGCAATCATTCCAGAAGCAACTTGGCCAACTGTTACCTGACCAGTACCATCCGTAATAACAGCTTTGTTCGCATCTTCCGCGCCCTGATCTATATCAACTTTACCTTCTACATCTGTTGTAACGCCAGCAACTGCATCCGCTGCGATTTTATAAGTTGCCGCAACTGTTGGGAATAATGTTTCACTGCTCCGATTTTCCGAAGTTGTCGCAGTTGCTGTGGTCGCCTTATTAGCTGTATTTTCTTTTTTTGCAACATCATCCAACGTTGTTTGAACAGAAGATTCTAATTTTGCCTTTGTTACATTTGCATCTTTAATCTTTGCTGTCGTAACTGCATCTGTTGCCAATTTTGCTTCTGTTACATTTGCATCAACGATCTTTGTTGTTGTAACTGCACTATCTGCCAATTTTGCATTTGTAACTGCATTTGCATCAATCATACCAGTTGCGATTGTTCCTGGCGTTACATTACCAGTTTCATCTGTAATCATCGCTTTGTTTGCATTGGCAGCCGTTTGATCAATATCAACTTTGCCTTCTACATCTGTTGTAACGCCAGCAACTGCATCCGCAGCAATTTTATAAGTCGCTGCAACTGTTGGGAATAAAGTTTCACTTGTCTTGTTCAATTCTGTTGTTGCTGTTGTTGTATCGGCTTTATTTGCAGAATTTTCTTTTAGATTAACAGCGCTATCTACTTCTGTTTTAGTATAAGCATCTGTGATCCCATAGCCTGCCAATGTTGTTGCAGAATCTGCCTTGGCATCAATATCTGCTTCTAACGCAGTTTTAATATCATCAACATAGCCTTGTGATGCGATGTTCGCATTCGCGGCGCCAACGGTCACAACCGTCAGTAATGTGGCAAATATGCCTGCTGTAAGTTTTTTCATTTTCCCTTCCTTTTTTGTTTAGTTTTATTTTATATTTTTTTCTTTTTTATTGTAATAACTTTTTTATTTTTTTCAGTTATTATTCTATTGGGCTTGTGACATTCACCCATTTGAATTGCCCATCCGTTCCAACAGATAACACACACAAACCAGATTCAGCAATACAATCTTCTGTCGGTTGCGGAACCGCCAATTCTACGATTTTTCCTTCTGTTTCTGTTTTTGTATAAGCGTCCCCAATTCCATAACCTGCCAACGTTGTCGCTTTATCAGCCTTTTTTTCAACATCTGCCGTAATATTCGTTATATTACCTTCAATTGTTGTTATCTTATTATTAATTTCTTGTAAGTTCCCCTCTGTTGGCGCACCATCTGTTTTTGTTTTCAACTCATTAATCGCTGAAACAATTGTCTTTGCTGTCGTTTGTAAATCATCCTCACCTATTTTTGTATTGATTGCACCAATACTTGTGTTTATTTTGCCAATACTTGTTTCGTTTGCAGTAACACGACCAGTCAACGCAGTAACATCTGCCTGAGAAGCCTTATCTGCCATTCCTGCTTCCAGCGCATCAATTTCACCTTCGGCTGTTGTTACACGCCCTTCTAAAGCAGAAATATCAGTATCAATTTCTGCTGTTGCAGCAGCAGCTTCATCTTGAGCAATCTTATAAGTTGCCGCAACTGTTGGGAACAATGTTTCACTTGTCTTGTTCAATTCTGTTGTTGCTGTTGATGTATTTGCCTTGTTAATAGAATTTTCTTTCGCATCCAAAGCACTAGTTTCCGCTTTACCAGCCAACGCAGTATCCAATCCATCAATCTTTGAGGTCGGTATTGCATCTGGCAAGTCGCCAACTTCTAAATTAGCACTACCTGTTACTAAACCTTTTTCATCATAAGTTATCTTTGTGCCAGTTCCTGCAACAATACTTGCATTTGCATCAAGCTTACCAGACAAACTGTTATCTACATACTGCTTACTAGCAATCTGAGTTGTTGCAGCATCTGCCGCCCCAACACCTGTAAACATAGCTGCCAAAATTCCTAATAGTGCTACTTTTTTCGTTTTCATTTTTCACCCCTTAAAGTGCTATTTCATACCAAACTTTTTGTCCGGCAGCATCTGTGCCAAGCACCATATTGCTACCGGCACCAACCATACTTACCGCGTTATCCGCTTTTTCTAGCGACTCTTGAACGTCTTGCGACAGTTTTTCACGAACTATTCCTGCGCCGTCCACAACGTCCTCGTTCGTAATTTGATTTTTAGTTGCTAACGCACCTAAATCTTCTGAGTTAACCTTACCTGCTAACTGTTCATCAACATAAGTTATATCTGCTTTCTGATTTAACTGATTTTCTATCTCCGTTAAATCCACTGCTTCTAAGCCAGACAACTTTTCGTCAACTTCTGTTTTGGTATACGCATCTGTTATTCCATAACCGGCAAGAGTCGTTGCTTTATCGGCTTTTGAATCTAATGCGGACTTGACCTCATTCGCAATCGTTTGTGCCGCACTAGCTGTATTTGCAGCGTTAGCTGCAACAACACCTGCTGCTTCTGCAGTCTGTTGAGCTGTGCTTACCTGTGATTCTAGTGCAGAAACAGATGATTTATCTGCCTTTAACTCAAGTTCTTCTTTAGTTGCGTATTTATCTAAATCAGAAACATTTGCCTTTTCTGCCAAGCCTGTATCAACATACTCTTTTGTTGCATAATCTTGCAAAACCGTTCCTATATCACCAGTTACAACATCTTGTATTTCATTTTGAATTTTATCGTCTACTTCTTGCTTGTTATACACTTCCGTTTTTGTATAAACATCTGATACATTCGCTTTTTCTGCCAACTCTGTTTTAGTAGCATAAGTTTCTGTAATTACATTTCCCGCCGCATCACCAGTTGCACGCAGTGCGGTATCCGTAGTCCCTAACTTTCCTGCCAAACCACGTGTTAAATCTTTACTTGTTGCCAATCCTGCTGTTGCTTCTGATACTGTGGTTGTAACAAATTCTTTAGTTGCATATAAATCCGCAATTCCTGCAACAGCCCCAGCAATTGTGGCATTCATTTCATCAAATGTTGGATAATTAGATAAATCAACATCTGCAGGGTCTCCAGGTTCTCCTTGTGGTCCTTGTGGCCCCATCTCACCTTGAGGTCCTTGTGGTCCTGTTATATCCGCAATAGCAATCAGCGCAGTCCATGCATCATCACCAACATAACGCCAAGCAATATAATCACCCTGAATACCCAGTTCTATTTCTCGTCCGTCTTTTCCAATTACACTGCCAATAGCATCTTTTAAACTGTCAACATCAATAGAAATTTCATTTGTTCTATCGTCTAAAATGATGTATCCACCTTCAACCGGCACCAAATTGTTTTGTTTTTCTTCTTCCAAATTTTTATCTGCTTCACGCAAAGCATCTGTTTCCGCATACATTTCTTCGCGCAGTTTTTCTATTTCTTCGCGAATTCCTGCAGCCGTTCCTGGTTCTAAAGAACCACCACCAGAACCAGATGTCCCTGCACTTGGCGTTTGTGGCCTAATAGAACTGCCACCACTAACAGACGTTCCGCCACCTAAATATTGTCCAAGAGATAAACGTGGGGTTGTTATAACACGTGTAGAATTATTCACATTCGTAGCGGTTCCAGTTTGACTGGTCCCCGCAGTTACACGGACGGATCCACCACGTAAATTTGCGCTTGTCGTTGTCGAAGACGCATTTGAAGCAGCCGCATCTGCAGCAACAGATGCACTTGAATAAGTATTACCAACACCAAGATTACGAACAGAAGATGCAGCATACGCATTCAATACGCCACAAACGGCGTATAAAATGCCTGCAAAAAAAATGCCCCTCTGCATCATATGCTTCTCTCTACCATAATATGATACTGCTTTTTACATTAATAAGCAATTCGATATATTATAACTTGTATAAAATAATATCACAAACAACACAAAAAATAAAACCAAAAAACATTTTTTTATAAAATATTTGAAAACTTGACCGCTATAGCTTTTTTTAATAATATAATTTTACTATGGAAGACAATACAGCTATATCTTTTGCAAATGTTGGTGCACGATACGATAAATCTCGCGAAGTTCTTTCTGACGTGTCATTTAATATAAGCAATGGTTCTTTTTATTTTTTATCTGGTGCATCTGGTGCAGGTAAAACAACATTATTACGGTTAATTTATCAACTTCATAAACCATCCCGGGGGCAGATAAAATTATTCGGTCATATTACAAACGACATGACTCGCGATGATATTGCAAATTTACGTCATAAAATGGCCATTGTTTTTCAAGAATATTCTTTACTTTCGCATATGTCCGTTTTTGATAACATTGCCTTGCCTTTACGTGTTCGTGGAATTCCGGAAGCTAAAATAAAAAAATTAGTCTCTAAAACATTAGAATGGGTGGGGCTTGGTAAATATGCCGATGCAAACCCTAAATCTTTATCTGGGGGTCAGCAACAACGCGTATCTGTTGCACGTGCAATAATTATTCAACCTGCGATACTTCTGGCTGACGAACCAACCGGTAATCTTGACGATGAAAACGCATCAAGACTTATGGAATTATTCATTCAAATGAATAAGATATTTGGGACAACTATTATTTTGGCAACCCACAGCACAAAACTAATGGAAACATACAAATTTCCAATAATTCATGTAGAAAATCATAAAGTCAGTTTTTTAGGTGATAATAAAACTAAGAAAGAAGAAACAGAAACAAAAAAAATTTGGAAAGGTCCCAAACCACAAAACTATTTTTCAGAATTATCTAAACAATTTGAAGATATTGGAAACGCATGACAAAAAGACCGATTGTTTTTTCACTAATTAAAGACCAGTCAATTTTTATGACTGCGATAATGGCATTATTAACCTTTTTGTCGGTAATTGCTCTTGGAATTGCTTTATCTATTGGTACAGGTGTAATTCGTTGGAATACCCAATGGGATTTATTTGCAACCGTACAAGTTATGAAATCAGACAATAATCAAGCTGTACAAAAAATCATAAAAGACAACAAAGAAAAAATATCTTCAGTTAAAGAAATATCTTCTGACCAAATGAAAGATTTAATGCGCCCTTGGTTATCTGGTGGTGGCACAGTATTAGAAAATTATCTTCCAAAAATGTATGAGTTAGAATTTAAAGATAACAAAGATTTAGAAAAAATCGGGGAACAGATATCTAAACATGCACGCTTTTTAACTCATGCTGACGCGTTAAAACATTCAACATCCGCAGGTTGGAAAATGATATTAATATCTAGCTTTGTGTTAATTTTAACGTTGGGCGCAATAGCTATTTGTATATCTTATATTGCCAGAAATATTGCATTACTACATCGTAGGGAATTAGAAATATTAAATCAAATTGGTGCACGCGATTCGTTTATCGCCAAGCAAATGCAAATAATAATATTTAAAATTTGTTCAGTTGCAGCATCTGCTGGTTTTCTGGTTGCAGTCCCTGTATTGTTATTAATATTGTCTGCAGCTCACAGTGCACGTGTTGGGTTAATGGCAATGCTTGGCATAAATGGTTTTGGATGGTTATTATTATTTTTATTACCAATTTGTATAATTGTATTCTCTATATGGATAACAAAACGCACAACTATAAATATTTTAAAAAATAGCTGATGAGAATCTTAACACCTTCTTTATTATTACTAAGTTGTTTTGTGCTTGGTGGAATGATGTTTAAATCAATGGCACCGACACAATGTCCTACTTTATTATCCGATGATAGTATATTTGTATTAACTGGTGATGTTCGAAGAATACCTTTTGCCATGCGCAAGCTGAGGCAATATCCAGACGCTGATTTATATATAATAGGCGCTGGCGTGCAAGGTTCTTATGAAATGGCCAAAAAAGTAAAAATCGAATCGGAATCAAAATCAACATACGAAAATGCATTAGCAATAAAAGAAATCGTAAAACGTGCAGGATTAGACAGGATAGTAATAATAACAACCGAAGATCATATGAACAGAGCTTTATATTTAATAAAGCAAGAAATTCCCCAGTCTGAAGTTATAGCGTGCACAGTTCCTCTAACTGGAATGCCTGTAACAAAAAGACTTGAAAGATGGTTAATAGAATATGTAAAATACATCGCTACAATGTTTGGAATAAAAGAAGGATAATAGGATAAAAAATGTTAAGAACAATTGCGTTTAAATTAATACTTGGGTTATATTTTATATTATGGTCACCGGTACTTTTAATTGGTCTTTTATGGAAACCAATGAATGACTTTTTTGTTCTAACATGCGCAGCAGGTGTATTGGTATTGGCAAGAATTATTGCGGGGATAAAGTACGAAGTTCATTATCCTCCTCTTGAAGAGAATGGGATACCGGCCGCCCCAAATGAAAATCTTCGCCTAGATGGCAAAGCTATTATCGCAGCAAAACATATGTCAATTTTAGAAATAGCCGTTCTTTCAAAAGTTGTTCCAAACGCATTTTTTATAATAAAAAGAGAATTACTGTGGATTCCTATTTATGGTTGGGCATTTTGGCGTATGGGTTTGCAACCTGTTAATAGAGCCCGCGGGGCAACAAATATGCAAAAATTAACAAATGCTGTTGCAAAAAAAATATTAGACGGGAAAATATTGATAATATTTCCAGAAGGAACACGCGTCAAACCTGGCAAAAGAGTTCCCCTTAAACGCGGTTTATTGTTTTTAGCCCACCAGTTAAAACTGCCTATTTTACCAGTTGGAACAGACGCTGGTTTATATTGGCCAAAACGTGGCAGAATGCACAGTGGTACCGCAAACGTTTGGTTTGAGCCCTTATTACCATGTAATGCATCTTTAGAAGAAATCGGCGAAGCCATAAATCGCCACAGTGCATAAAATTATTTTTGTTTTTGCTTTTCACATTGCTCTAAAAAACTGCCGAACTCTGCCGGGGTGGTAGAAGTTGCCGCCAGAATTTTAGAAATACTTTGCATAGAAGGCCAACGCGGTTGCCCAAATGTTGAAAAGCGTTTACTTTTATTGAAAGTAGTTGCATCTAACCCGCTTCTAACAGCTAACTTAGAACAAGACATCTTGTTTTTACGCGCAAGCATATCTATTGCTTGCCAAATACCTTCATGTGTCATAACAAAACCTTTATAAAGCCTAGTTTTCCAAGATTTGATTCTTATTATAATAGAATTTATAAATAAACTCAATTAAGTTTTACAAGTTAAAATTCCTAATTGCACCAATTTTGCCTGCGTCCGCCGCTATAAGCCCGCCCTAAATTTTCTTTAATCAAGACTTCCCCGACATCACGTCCATCAGAAAGAATAACATTTGCATCAATTCGACCTAAATATTTATCATCTTTTATATTCTTTAAATCAATAACACTTCCGACAGGTATTAATTCAGCCAATCTATCTTTGGCACGTAACGCATCAGAAATCTCTTTTTCACACATACCGTGAATTTCTGGCGTATCAACATTGATTAGTCTGACTCTGACAGATATATCTATTTCATCTTCTAAATGAACTATTGCGGCAAAGGTATCACCGTCAAAAATATAATCTACCGTTGCAGGAACCGCAACGGCAGATTTCAAAACACAAAGTACAAAGAATAACGATAAAAGAAATTGTTTCATTATATTATGGCAATTTTGGCGACCACGTAGGCTCTACCCCATTTACATCATCAGGCAATGGTATATCGTAGATATTTTGACCAGTTATATCTACACTACGTATATGGCTAATACGTTCAATACCGTCCAATGCTTTTTCTGTTTCATAATAAACCAGTCTACGTGAACCAGGTGCCCAAGACGGCGCTTCCATATACCAGCCACCTGCAAGAATTTTCTCGTTCCTACCACGTGGGTCCATAATACCTATATAAAAAGTATCGTCTGCCATTTTTGTAAATGCGATAAACTGTCCATCTGGCGACCATGCAGGCGTAGCATAACGCCCTGCCCCATAAGTTATTCTATTAACTTTTCCTGTTTCTAAATCTAAAACATAAATCTGCTGGTTACCGCTGCGGTCAGAATTGAACGCCATTTTTTTACCGTCTGGCGAATAAGACGGGCTGGTATTTAACGAATTCCCAAAAGTTAATTGCTTCAAAGCCTTAGATTCAATGTCATATTCATAAATATGAGTAATACCATTTTTTACCAAAGACAAAGCCACCTTTGTCCCGTCCGGTGAAAATCTTGGTGCAAAATTCATACCACCAAACTGCCCCAAACGACGTTGTTCACCAGTTTCTAAGTCCAATGTCCAAACCATAGGGTCATCATTATAATAAGACAAGAATACTATTGTTTGCATATTTGGAGAAAAGTGAGGAGACATAACAAAAGTATCTTTATCTGACAAATATCTCATACCATACCCATCTTGATCCATAATCGCCATACGTTTAACACGATTACTAATAGGTCCTGTTTCCGCAATAAATACAATCTGAGTATCAAAATAACCAATCTCGCCAGTTAACCTTTCATAAATTGCATCTGCCATGATATGCGCCAAACGACGGGCAGACTTTTTTGACGCAATTAAGCTTTGCGCCTCTATCTGTTCTTTACCATTAACATCCCAAACATAAAATTCTAAATCATATTGCCCACCAGATTTTGCAGTCAATTTTGCTTGAACCAAAACTTGTGCTTTTATAGCAGACCATAAATTAAAATCTGGCATACTTCCCATTTCTACAAATTCAGGCAAAGCATCACGAGATACTATTCTAAATAATCCTGTAGATTTTAAGTCAGCTTCTACCACATCGCGTATCATTGCACTATCTTTAGAAGACACATCCCCAACAGTTTCAAATTTTTGAACTGCAATAGAAATCGGTTCTGTCGCCCCAGCAATAATATCAACTTTTAATTCAGCACGTGCTGGCACAGAAAAAAACACCGCCAACATAAACATGGCTAAAACTTTTTTAAACATAATAAGCATCCTTTCCATCAAGTAATTTGCTGTAATTTTATATGCATATTTATAAAAAAGCAAGGCAGACAAAGATTATTCACCACAAGCACCGCAATTACTGCAAGACACCAATCAACACACCCGACCTTACAAAAGTAATTACAATTGCAATTACAAATGTATTGACAATTGCCAATACAATGATATAGTCAGTTGTAAAGACTTAAGTATTGTGTTCTGTATAGGAGACTGTGTATGCCAAACGTTATGCAACAATTATTTATAATGAATATAGAAGCATTGCTTAAAGAATATGCGGCTTATAAAACATTTAACAAGTCAGATTGCGTTATAAATATGCGAATTCCACGTCCGGTTCTAGACAGCATAAAAAAGTTAGCAGAACAACAACATGTCCCCTATCAATCATTAATATCGTCTGTATTATTTTCTTTGGCAAACATTGAAGAAAACAAACAATAAAAAATGGAGTCTAAATGCCCCGCCCAAAACCAAAAATTGTATATGACTACCTACAAAGATATCGTCATTATACAGACGAAAATTCTTTAACCGCCACCCCAAAAATATTAAAAGATAATTATTTTGCTGACGAATACTGGCTATTTTCTGATTTATATAATTTATTCAGTTCAGAATATATGGGATTACATAAAAATAAAATAGAAACCTGCAACAGCGCAATCACTATTGATATATTTGATAAGCTTCCTAAAAAGAACGCATTAAATGTTCCACGTCCTGAAAACTTTGAAGAATTATTAAACAACCACATAACCAAAATCACCAACAGCTATTCTATCTTTAACACAAAAACAATATATTACCAAGAAGACGGACAAGATTTAAAACTAAGTAGATTTGCTTGCTGGAAAATAATGTCCAAATATCCAAACATGATATTTACCCAATTATACTTCTTGATGCCAAACGCAAGTTATGAAGAACTTTATTCAGAAGCATATAAATATTCACGAATTTATTTACGTAAATATATGTCAAAGTCAGAAAGAATTGCTAACAGCATCGCATACCAAAACAGACAACCATTAAATACTTTTAATCATTTATTACACCAAACTTTCTTTTATGGCATAGATACACAAACCGTAAAAAATATGCACGGAATAAAAATAAGACCTAATGACTCCATATTAAATTATATGGGCAGCACATCTTTAGACGCACGCCAACGGGCATTTTCTTGTGCGATTGCGGAACACGATAAAAAACCACTTATGCGAATAGAAGAATTTACAGATATTCTACACCAAGAATTAACAAGACAACGCATAAACATGATAAGAACGACTGGTATATATCCAGAACAAGATATTTATAAAACGCCAGTACAACAAATACAAACAGAACTAAACAAAAAAGAACGCGAATTCATAAACAAATTCGCATTTCAATCAATCAGATAAAACCAAATAAAAAAGCGACCAAACGGTCGCTTTTTTGTTTATTACATTTGTCCCCAACTCAATATAACTTCCCGACAACCAATGGCATCCAAACCAGTAGAACTTAAGAAGAAAGACAATACTATACCGATACCAAACAGTAAAATAAAACCAACTAACATACCGGTACCCTTTTTTCTCAGGTCTTCCATATCAACACCCTTACCGTCTTTGATATACCCCCAGGCCCAACCTGCTATAATAAATGCGGCACCAACAAACGCCAAAGTACGCAGAATTTTAAACACGCCATACATCTGACTAATCAACACACACAAGCCATCATTGCTGACCCCCGCTGCAGGTGCCGCAACAGCAGCAGCCGCACCAGACAAAACAACAACACTGGCAAAACCAATTTTTTTCAATATATTTTTCATATAAATCCCCTTTTCTTTTCTATAATTTTATCATAAAAACAACCTTCATTCAAGCAAGATAAAAACAAAAAAGCGTTGCAAAACTTGCAACGCTTTTACATTATCTTAAAACCAATTACATAGCTGAAACGATAACATATTTACGTTTCAAAACTGGCTGACTGCATGTATTGCAACCTAAGTTTACTTTTTCAACTTTTGCTGCACATGTGTCACAAGGTACTTCCTGTGCTGCAGGTGCCAAAATTTTGCGTTCTTGACGTGGTGCTTGACCGAATGTATCACGAGCATACAAATCTTCACAACGAGTATTGCGATATACAATCTTCTTGCTGTTATCCAAACCGTCTACATAACGAGAGAAATTACGGCCATATTCACCAGAATAATAAATACAATCTTGACCGTCTTGAGTGTATCTTACACCACCTTTGTAGTAATCAAAATAATAACCACCACAACCTGCCAAAGAAGCCAAAGCAACTGCAGAAACTAACATTTTTTTCATAGCAATACCTTTTTCAAAATTCTGCCGCTCTCTACTATCTCCCCGATTCGTATAATTATTTTTGCACAAAAATACCTATTGTCAAGAAATTAACTACATTTTATCTAATTTATAACAATAATTTATGTTATAATCGTAGCAAACAGAAAGGAATCGAAATGGATTATAAAGATTTTGGACTGGTAAATACAAAAGAAGTTTTTTCTGACGCTTTATCGCGCCACTATGCAGTCCCTGCATTTAACTTTTATAATATGGAAACCCTAAAAGCTATCGTCATGGCAGCGCGCGAAACCCAAAGCCCTGTTATGCTGGCAGTATCTGAATCCGCACTTAAATACATGGGCGAAGATTTATTAATGGGTATGATACAAGGTATGAATATAAAACCAGAAGAAAAAATTGCCTTGCATCTGGACCACGGCTCTTCTTTTGAAGCTTGCGTCAAAGCAATAAAGCTTGGGTTTTCAAGCGTAATGATTGACGGTTCAAAACTACCATTTGAGGAAAACGCAGAACTGGCAAAGACTGTTTCAAATTTTGCCCACCAGTTTGATGTTTCAGTAGAGGCAGAACTCGGAACTCTTTCCGGCATAGAAGACGAAAACACACACAGCGAATATTCCAGCTATACAAACCCTGATGACGTTGTAAACTTTGTAAATATAACAAACATTGATTCTTTGGCAATTGCGATTGGAACAAGTCATGGGGCATACAAAAGAAAATCTGATAATGAAAAACTGCGTTTTGATATTCTGGAAAAAATTGCATCTGCCCTGCCTGATTTCCCATTGGTACTACATGGTGCATCCAGCATACCGCAAGAATTTGTAAACACCATTAACAAATTTGGTGGCAATCTATCCAATGCGCGCGGAATTCCTGCAGACCAACTTCGCACCGCTGTTGAAAAAAATATTTGTAAAATAAACGTAGACAGCGATTCAAGACTTGCTTTTACCGCAGGCATTCGTGAAACACTGGCAACAAAACCAGAAATTTTTAATCCACGCGATTATTTGAACGCAGGCATGCAAAATATTTATAATAATTGCATTTCAGAAATTCGTACAATTATGAATTCTGAAAACAAAATAAAATAAAAAATTCCACAAATTGTGGAATTTTTTATTACCAAAATAACAATAAATTATTTTGCACGTTCTACATATTCCAAAGTTTCTGTATTAACAACGATTTTTTCACCTTGTTCGATAAACAACGGAACTTGTACACGAACACCATTATCTAATATTGCAGGTTTTCCACCACTGCTTGAAACAGTCTGCCCTTTTAAAGCAGGTTCTGTTTCTTCAACAGTTGCAATAACTGTCTTTGGCAAAGAAATTGATACAGGTTGACCTTCAACAAAATTTGCTTTTACCTGCATTTCTGGTGCCAAGAATTTCATTTGTTCACCCAAAGAATCAACAGGCATTGTAAACTGTTCGTAATCAGACAAATTCATAAAGTAAGCATTTTCAGCATCTGAATACAAATATTGACAATCAAAATCTTCAACCATCAACTTTTCAACTTTATCTTCCGCGCGCCAACGGTCGCCACCCTTATTACCAGAATCAATATCACGTAAATCAGCCTGAACAAAAGCACCACCCTTACCTGGTTTTACTTTTGTAATGGACATAACAGAATAACGCTTGCCGTTATGAGCAATAACCCAACCAACACGCATATCATTTGCAATATATGATGCCATTGTTTTTACCTCTTGTTTTTTCGTGTTAGATTATAAGAATTTTATTCGTCAACGCAAGAATATTATTGCGCTTCGCGTTTATGCGCCCAATATCTATCTATGCTTTCCATAATAATCTTATCAGCCGCTTCTCTATCTGCCCAGCCCTTAACCTTTGACCAAGAATTTGGCTGCAGGTCTTTATAATGTTGAAAGAAATATTCTATTTTTGACCGTAAAATTGCAGGCAGTTGTTCTATATATTCTGTATTTGTATAGAACGGGTCAATTTTATCACGTGGAACACATATTATTTTTTCATCGCCACCAGCTTGGTCTTCCATAATCAACGCCCCAATTGGTCTAACCTCAATTAAAACCCCTGGCCTCAATGGCGCATTACAAACAACAACACAATCTAGCGGGTCTCCGTCATCTCCAAGGGTACCAGGGAAATAACCATAGTTTGCAGGATATGCCATTGGCGTATGCAATATACGGTCAACACGCGGTAAACCTGTTTCTTTATCAAGTTCATATTTAACAAAGCCATTTTCTGGAACTTCTATTATAGCATTCATCTTTTTTGGCGGCATTTTACCTGCTGGAATTTCTTCTAATGTCATCTACTATCCTTTTTTGCGCGTGCAATACTAACAAAAAAAATTTCAAATTCAATAAATAAAAAACTGCCTTTCGGCAGTTTTTTTTACATTCTCATAGGCATCAAAATAAACAAAGAATCCGTTTTTTTGTCCGTTGATTTAATAATAGTTGGCGACAGCGGATCTTGCATTTCCATCTGGAACTTGTCTCCTTCTACTTGCCCTGCAACATCCATCAAGAACTTTACGTTAAACGTAACAGTAAACGATGCATCACTATTATATTCAATATCTAATTCTTGCGTTGCGGTTCCTGCATCTGGACTAGATGCATTTATAACCAACTTATTCATAGAGAAAGTTAATTGTACAGACTTCGTCTTATCCACACTTGCAACAGATACCAAATCAACCGCACTTATAAATTGCTTTCTGTCCAAGATTGCAATTTTATCATTACCTTTTGGTATAACAACGCGATAGTTAGGATACTGTGCATCAACTAACTTACTTGTCAATGTCGCCGCCCCAACAGTAAAGCGTGCTTTTGTATCAGACAATTCAACCTGAACATCGTCTACTGTTGCATCTTCTAATAATTTAGACAATTCACCAATAACACGACGAGGTAAAATTACAGCAGGCATTTCTGTACTATCTACAGGTGCAGGCATTGCACACAAAGCCATACGCTGCGCATCAGTTGCAACCGCAGTCAGCATTTTTTCTTTACCTTCATCAGAAATATGGAAATAAATTCCCCCAAGATGATAACGAACATCATCTGTTGGGATTGCAAACTTTGTCTGATTTATCAGGTGCGCTAAATCCCCTGTCGTCATCTGGAACTTTGTAGTCAAATTGCTACCTGCCATTGCAGGGAAATTTTCCGCCAACAATGTAGGCAAACGAAATACTGCACGCCCACTTGAAACAACCAGTTGGTCACCGACTTGCTTAAAAGAAATTTCTGAATCGTCTGGTAATTTACGAACAATGTCATACAACATTTGTACAGGAACAGTTGTTTTACCACCTAAAGTAATATCTGCTGCGACATGCTCCACCAATTCCAAATCAACATTTGTCGCAGACAGGATTAAATCATCTGCAACTTCTATCTTTACGTTCATCAATATCGGTAAAGTCGCGCGTTTTTCAACAATAGACTGCATATGTCCTAACGCCCGAATCAAAACCTGACGAAATACCGAGAATTCCATCTATACGCTCCTGTTTATTCTAAAAAAATTTTTTCCTACATTCTTTGATAAGAATTTTAACAAAAAATGCCGATTCGGCGCAAGCGTTAAAGTACCAAAAATATACTTACACTTTTTTAAACACAAAACTGGAATTAATCACTCAACTATTTTATTATTCATAATTCCGTTTATCAAATAAGTTACAGGTACATTTAGCCATTCTGGGTCATCCCGCCTTGCAGGCGCCCCTTTTTCCATAGCTGTTTTACAAGGCTCATCATCTGCCAACCAGTTTTCTAGCAAATCGCCAGCCAACCAACCAACACCTGCCCCTGCAACCAAGCCTATTCCCCCTGTAAACGGTGCTAGCAACAACCCAATACCTGTTGCAGATGCAACTTTACTAGCAACAGCCATACCACTTATCTTTATATCAGGTTCTGCTAAATTTCCGGTAAACTCTATAGAGTTTACAACATTACCAGTTAAAGATAATTTTAACCCACGCACAGGCACAGTTGTTAAAGCCAGTTTCATATTTTCATCGCCTAAATCTAAACTGCCCGCCAGACGAACATTTATTGCATTTGTCTCTACGGCAACACCATGTTGCGTTTCAAAAACACCGTTTCTAATTTTAGCATTTAACGCCACACAAGAAATAGTCATCTGATTATATTTTTTTTCTGTTCTGAATAAATCTTGAATACTATGACGCAAAGTCGTCAGAAAATCTGTACCATACATATTTGCAACCAGCGCAGAATGGGCATAACCTTTATCTACGGCATATAATTGAACAGGACCATTTAAATTTTTCATCCAATCTGATAAATTTGCCCCACTTGTTTCAACATACATATCTAAGTTAACTGGTAAATCTGATATTAAATCACTAATACGAACCTGAGATAATATTTCCCCAACATATACCCCACGACCAACAGCCGCAGTTTTCACATAATATACACCATTATCATCTATTTCTATATCGCTGGCTATATCAACAGTACCACCTGCAATACTTCCATTCGCCTCTAAGCGTCCAAGTCCATAAGATAACTCTGCCGTTAAATCAAAATCTTTAATATTAAAATCTCTATATATTACAAAATCATCAATTACTGCATGTATATCAAAATTAGTGCTTTTTAATTCTTTACCAAACAATGGTATATTTTGAAAAACATTTAATTCTCGATTAGGTCTTATCCATTCTTTACCGTACAAATCAGGAAATAAATCCATCAAAGACACATACTCTGAATCAATAGAAAGTTTTACATAAGGCACATTTTTAGACCAATCAACAAGCCCAGAAAAAGCAAATTTATCGTCATTAATTACAACAGAAGAATTTCTAAAAGATAACTTATTTCTGTCCCACCCACCTGTAATATTAACTTTAACTCCTGACAACTCTGGCAAATTAACATTAAACATAGCTGCAATTGAGTTTATTTCTGGCACATCGCCTTTAATTATAAAATCTATTGGTTGTTTACTAGTCCCTTCTAAAGCAACATTAGCAATTAAAGCATCACCACCTGTTGCCAACGCAATTCTAACAGGATAAACTTTTCTTTCCGCATTATATTTAGAGAAAGAAACGATAAACGGCAAAACATCTTTTTCTGGTTTTATCCAACCGCTATATTCCCAAGTATCGTCACGTGGAATAAAGCGAACATTTAGACCGGCGAATGAATACATATTCCCCAAAACATCTAAATCAACATTTTTAACTTCTACGCTTCCTAAACCTAAATCTTCAAAAGGATAATCAGTTTTAACATCTGTTGTTTCTTTTATATTTTTCTTAGTTGATACTACTGAAAACTCACCTTTATCATTTTGTTCTACACAAACATCCGCATCATAAATTTTTACATTTTGTATTGTAGGCCTATCTTGGAACAAAGAAATTAAATCTAATGTAACATCTATTCTTTTAGCATTGAAAGCATTTTTATGTTTTGCCCAATCTGCATTAGGTACCCTAACATCATTTAGTTCAATTCTGGGGCGCAAAGATAATTTCCATGACACCCCCCCGTCTATCTCAACTGGTAGACCAGTTGCATCTTGTAATATTGCCAAAACATCTCCACGCAAACTTTCAAGATTTAATTGCGATAAAGCGATAATAAAAGCGGCAATCAGCCCTGCAAAGAAAAGGACAACAACTCTTGTGACAGATAAAAAAATATTTTTTTTCTTTTTCTTAACCATTTTTATTGTGGCAACTTAAACTCCAAAAAATCTATAACAGGTTTCATAAATTCTGGTATTTCTGCTTTAAAAGTCAACATTTTTCCCGTACTTGGATGTTGCAAAGTCAGCTTATATGCCAATAAAAACAAATTATTAGTCGCAACGACAGACCTTAACATATCATCCAGTTTTTTATTTGTACCGTATAAAGTATCCCCAACTATTGGTGCATGCAAAGATAATGCACTATGAATACGCAACTGATGTGTACGCCCGGTTTTCGGGAAAAACAAAACCCATGAAAGATGCCCACCAGCCTGCGTTAATACTTTATATTCGGTAATAGCTCTTTGCGGGCGTTGCCCTGTTCCGTCATTAACACGAGAAGGACTATCAAAGACGCGTCCTTTTATCATATAATTATCAATTACACCACTTAAAGGTTTTACAGTACCATTTAACAAAGCCAGATATTCTTTATGAGCTTTTTTATTTTGAAATTCGTCTGCCAGAATTTGAGCAGCCCGCTGATTTTTTGCGACCACTAAAAGTCCACTTGTTTCTTTGTCCAACCGATGAACCAGCGATATTTTATCATAAGGGAAAAGAGCCGCCGCCATTTTATCAACAGATTTACGAATTCCTGTTCCCCCTTGCACAGCAAGCCCAGCAGGCTTATTAAACACAACAATATCTTCGTCATTATGAATAATGGCCTTCCGCAAAACTTCTAAATCAGCCAAAGAAAACTTTTCACCATTTTCTGTTTTTTTAATTTCGTTCTTTTTATAACTATTCAACGTTGGTGGAATTCTGACAACATCACCCGCACGCAAAATTTCTTGTCCACGCGATCTCGAAGAATTTACGCGTATCTGACCACCACGACATAGTTTATAAAATTCACGTTGAGGCATAGCAGGAAACCTGCGCAAGAACCATCGCAACAGTCGTGTACCGTCTTCAACCTTAGAAATCTCAATTAGCTCTGCCATACAAAAAAGCCTGTTTATTCCCCATATATTATTTGTACAATATTCTGACCATTTGCATTATTACAATTACCAGATGCGCCGCTTTGGGTACGTCCTGACATTTCATAACCAATAGAGCCTTCCCAACCTTTTGTAATAAAATATTCACAATCAGATTGCGACAACCCATTTATAGAAACAATAAATTGTCTTGTATTAGACGGGTTAACAGAAATTTCATACATTCCCCCATAAGGATTTTTATTAGACATACCTATTGCCCCAAATATAGTTGCATTATTTATATTAGAATAATCATCATACTCGCCAAAAAGATTACGCACTTGCGTTACCATCTGTAACACTTCGTCATTTACAGTATTTCTTTTCTGCAAGCGCATTGCGCTAGAAATTGCGGCAATAGCCCCAACAGTTATAACCCCCATAATTGCAAGTACACCCATCATTTCAATCATCGAACGACCAGATTCTTGTTTCATAAAGTTTCTCCCATTTGCTATTTAACTTTTAATATTCTATCATATTCAGTATGAATATTCAATTTTCTGATTTAATTGAAAATAGTCCCAATGCCCCTGGTGTATATAAAATGTATGACGCCGAGGGTAACTTGCTGTACGTTGGCAAAGCAAAGAATTTATTTAACAGATTGCGCCAATATTTAGACATATCTAAACTAGAACCACATAAACAAGTTATGCGGACTTTGGTTACACGTGTTGATTGGGAAATAACCGCAACCGAATCGGATGCATTGATTTTAGAGCAAAAACTAATAAAGACTCTTAAACCTAAATACAATATAATGCTGACCGATGGAAAAATGTATCCTATGTTGACACTGACAAAACATGAATTTCCACGGCTACTAAAATTTCGTGGTAAAATATCACAAAAGCGAGATGTATACGGTCCCTACCCTTCTGTTTATGCATTAAACGAAACAATCAAGACAATTCAAAAAGTATGCAAGCTTCGTACTTGCACAGACACATTTATGCATAACAGAACCAGACCATGTCTTCTTTATCAAATCGGCAGATGCAGCGCACCATGCGTTATCACACAAAAAAATTATTCTGAAAACGTACAGTTAGCACGCAAAATTTTAACCGGAGACAGCGAACCAATTATTGCCGATTTAACAAAAGAGATGAAAAAATATTCTGAAAAAATGGACTTTGAATCTGCTGCAATTTGTCGCGATAAAATTGTTGCATTAACACATACATCAAATCGCGGTATACAGCGGAATCGTGCACATAGCGCGAATTTCGATTGGCAGGAAAGTGTAAAAAATTTAGAACAATGGCTGAACATAAAAATTGACTGCGCAGGTGTATTTGATAACTCGCACTTATTTGGTAAAAATCCTGTTGGGGCAATGATAACATTTGGTCATAACGGTTTTATTAAATCAGGATACAGACATTTTAAATTACGCGATGCAGCACGCGCAGGTAACGATATTGCCATGATGCAAGAATTTGTATCTCGGGCAACAGAACGTGGTCCAAAACTAGATTTAATAATAGTTGACGGCGGACAAGCACAATGGAATATCGCACACAAAACAGCCCCTAACATACCAATACTGGGTGTAACAAAAGGCGAAGTGCGAAATGGTGATGAACACTTTATAATGCCAGACGGAACAATATCAAGAGACATTCCAAAAGATTCAAAATTGTTTTTACTTTTGCGCGCTGTTCGTGACGAGGCTCACAGATTTGTAATAACATTTCACAGAACAGTACGCGCCAAACAAATGACGTCTTCTGTTTTAGACGAGATTGAAGGTATCGGTCCAACAAGAAAAAAGATGTTATTAACGCACTTTGGTTCTGTCAGAGAGATATCAGACGCATCGCTGGACGCGTTAAAAAAAGTACCAGGACTTGGCAATAATGCCGCAGAAAAAATTTATGCCCATTTTCACTAAGAAGTGATATAATATAAGCATTAATGATATTAAAAAGGAGAAAACTATGAAATTCTTTGTTAACTTTTTATCTGCTTTCCGTATAGCTGCCGCTTTTGCGATTATCCCCACTCTAATGTTTGGCTTATATTGGACAACATTTATTTTATATGTACTTGCAGCTTTATCAGATTGGTTTGACGGTTTCTTGGCCCGTAAATATAACGCATGCTCAAAACTAGGTGGTGTTATGGACCACATTGGTGATAAATTATTAGTAGTTAATACATTTATTATGCTTGCGCTGATGATGCCAGTATGGTTTATTGTTGTTCCTATTATTATAATGATTGCACGCGAACTTTATATAAGCGGTTTGCGTGAATTCTTAGGAACACAAAAAATAGAAATGCCTGTACCAAAAGCACGTTTTTCTATGGGCAAAATTAAAACAACATTACAAATGATTTCAATTGCTACATTATTGTTGTTCCTTGCGATTGGCACAATGATTACACCTACTTCTGACAGTCGTACATTAATGTTCTTGATTTATGCATTACCACAAATCGGTATGTGGGGCATCTGGTTATCATTAATTGCGTCCGTTTGGTCCGCAACACAATATACATTTACATTCGCAGAAAAATTGAAAAAGATAAAATAATACAATTAAATAAAAAACCGGCAAATGCCGGTTTTTTTATTTGGTTAAAACCAACCTTTCTTTTCTTGCTTGGTTCCAGCAAATTCATTTAATAACTTCTTTTGCTTTTCAGTAAGTTTGGTTGGGACTTTCATATTTATGTCTATATATAAATCACCAAAGCTACCTGCGCGACGTCCTGGCATACCATGACCACGCACCCTCAATTTTTCACCAATTTGTGTTCCAGCGGGAACTTTTACAGATAACTTCTTATCATCAATAGTCTCAATTTCTATTTCACCACCAAGCGCCAGTGTTGTAAAAGGAACATCTACTTTTATAATTAAATCACTTCCTTGGCGTTCAAACTTTTTATCTGGTCTAATATGAACATCTAAGAAAAAGTCCCCAGCAGGTGCACCATTTTGACCGGCTTCACCCTGACCTGCCAAACGTAGTCTAGTACCGTCTTCAACACCAGCGGGAATATTTACTTCCAACGTACGATTTTTACGAACAGTACCTGCACCATCACACTCTGAACATTTTTTATCTATCTTATGTCCAAGTCCGTTACATTCTGGGCACGGTGTTTCCATGGCGAAAAAACCACGCGAAGTTTGTACATACCCCGTACCACCACATCTCTTACAAGTGGGCGCTTGCTTTCCATCAGCAGTACCAAAGCCATGACATTTTTCGCATTGAACTTCACTAGAAAACTTCACTGTATGTGTTTTACCAAAATATGCGTCTTTCAAGTCAATAACAACTTCATCTAACAAATCACGCCCTGCACGTCTGCTTTCACCACGAGAGGTTGCGCCACCAAAGCCATCAAAACCAAACCCACGCATAGCTTCACGCAAGATATCTTCCATACCTGCACCGCCCCCCATATTAAAATGGAACGCCCCATTTCCAAACGGATTACCACCGGCCCCGAACGGATTAGCCCCCGATGCATTTCCACCAGCGAACGCCGCATCACCAAATCTGTCATATGCAGCACGCTTTTGTGGATCTTTTAATATATCAAACGCATTATTAACTTCTTTAAATTTTTCTTCTGCTTCTTTGTCCCCAGGGTTTTTATCGGGATGATACTTCAAGACCAATTTATGGTATGCCTTTTTGATATCAGCATCTGATGCATCACGTGCAACCCCAAGAACTTCATATGGATTTTTATTCATTTTTCTACTTCCGTAATAAGTTATTTCTTGAAATATATAGTTTCTTTATTAAAAAAATCAAGCCTATAAAATAATCATTTATATATGAATTGTTTCGCTTGCAAGAAATCAAATAATGTTATAATAATAGGGTATTATGACAGAACAAACAAACCATTCTTATGACGCATCAGACATTCAAGTTTTAGAGGGTCTAGAGCCAGTTCGTCTGCGTCCAGGCATGTATATTGGTGGAACAGATGAGAAAGCATGGCATCACCTGCCAGTTGAAATTATGGACAACTCTATTGACGAGGCGGTTGCTGGTTTTGCAAAAAAAATTATCGTAAGTTTAATTGATGCCAAGACAATAGAAATTACAGACGACGGCCGTGGAATTCCCGTGGATGAACATCCAAAATACCCAGGTAAATCTGCATTAGAGGTTATTTTAACTACGCTTCACTCTGGTGGTAAATTTAACAATAATGTTTACAAGACCAGTGGTGGTTTACACGGCGTTGGTAGCGCGGTTGTAAACGCTTTAACATCAGAAATGATTGTGACGATTTCTCGTGATGGGTATGAATGGACCCAAACATTTTCACGTGGTAAACCAACAAGTACTATTACCCGTGGTGCTGCGACCAAAAATCACGGAACTAAAATCAGATTCACCATAGACGATGAAATTTTTGGGACATCTGCTGTATTTAAGCCAATTAAAATTTATCGCATGGCACGCGCAAAATCTTTTCTTTCCAAAGGTGTACGCGTTGAATGGCATTGTAATCCAGAATTATTAACCGAAGACATGAATATACCGGCGGATACTACTTTTTATTATCCGAACGGCGTTGCAGATTTCTTAGAAGAAAAAACAAAAGATAAACCGCGTATATTGCCAAGAATATTTAGTGGGAGCGTTGATTTTCCAGATGACATGGGTCGCGTTGAATGGGCATTAACATTTTTAACTGATGAAAATGGTGCTGCATCAGACGACGGCTTCTTCTCGTCTTATTGCAATACAATTGCGACTATTGACGGCGGTACACACGAAACAGGTTTTAAGTCCGCAATAACCAAAGGCATAAAAGCATATGGCGAAAAAGTAAATAACAAAGCAGCAGCTTCTATTATTGGTGATGACGTTTTTGATTCTGTTGCTGCAATAGTATCTGTATTTTATAAAACACCGCAATTCTTGGGACAAACCAAAGAAAAGTTATCCAACCCAGAAATTGCAAGATATACAGAAAACGCACTTCGTGACCCATGGGATATATTCTTGGCATCTGACCCAAAGACCGCAAATGCGTTATTAGATTTTGTAATAAATCTTGCAAACGCCAGAATAAAAACAAAACAAGTAAAAGATATTGCCAGAAAAACACCCACGAAAAGAATAAGAATGCCTGCAAAATTAGCAGATTGTTCTAAGCACGGCGTAGAAGGAACAGAATTATTTATCGTAGAGGGTGAATCTGCTGGTGGTACTGCAAAACAAGCTCGTGATAGAGCGACCCAAGCAATTATGCCATTGCGTGGTAAGGTATTAAATGTAATATCTAATTCCGATGAACGCTTTGGGGCGAATAAAGAATTAAATGAATTAATTGATATCATCGGTGCAGGTACAGCAAAAGATTGGGATGACAGTAAGTTAAGATACGAAAAAATCATAGTTATGACCGATGCTGACGTTGACGGCAGTCATATTGCTTCTTTATTAATGGCATTCTTTTATCAACATATGCCACAATTAATTTATGGTGGTCATCTTTATTTGTCTTGCCCCCCACTGTATAAATTAACATGCGGTACAGAATCAATTTACGTTGATACTGATGAAGAATTAGAAGAGCTAAAGAACAATAAATACAAAAACAAAAAAATTGAGATATCACGCTTTAAGGGACTGGGTGAAATGATGCCTAATCAACTGAAAGAAACAACAATGTCACCAAAGACACGCAGACTAATTCGCGTAGAGTTGCCACCACGTACAGACGAAGGCGCCGAAGACACAGAAAAAACTCGGACAATTGTTTCTGAATTAATGGGTAAAAAACCAGAATTTAGATTTAAGTTCATAACGGAACATGCCCAGTTTGTAAAAGATTTGTTCGTATAAATAAAAAACTATTTCATATTTAAAATGTAAGTATAAGTTTTTCGGAACCTTAATATTGACAACCCTACTTTTTGTAATATATTAACATTCACAAAAAAAGGTTAAGCATGAAGACTTTAAATAAAGCAGCAAAAAAGAACACGTATGTTATTGATTGTTCAAATTTTAACTACCTTTTATTTAGTGAACAGCCAATAACACCACTAATTATTATTGAAAAGAATGGGAAACCTATTAGTGAGTTTGGAACGAGCAAAAATACACCTTCTTTACAGTTTCCAAACCCATGCGCATATGAAATGACAAGCCAATACAAAGATTTTGCACCTATAATGGGGAAACTTGCACAAACAATTATTGAATATCTAGATAAAGACACTAATGAAACTGTGGCAATATTATTTCCTACAAACGAAATTATGTGTCGCGAAGATTATCCAGATTTTGAAAAAAGATTAAACCATGCAAGTCGCAAAGATTTACAATATCAAATGAAACTTCGTGAAAAATATTTAAAGCGAATAAAAGTAAGATAAAAAATTTGCATACTTTATATTGACAAACAATTATTTTGTATTATATTTTATCTGAAATAAAAAGGTAAAAAAATGAAACCAACAAAAAAGAAGAAAAATAATTATATTGTCAAAATTTCTGACTTTGGAACAAATAAGTTCTTTGAATTTTGCAAAAACACACCTTTGGCGGTTATTGAAATTAATGGTCAACCTGTTCAAAATAAAACAGGTTGGTTAAAATGCACAGAATTTCCTAATCCTGGCGCATCTATTATGTCCCAAAAATTTGACACATTAAAAGATATAATGGGTGAAAGATTGGCTAGTACAATTGTAGAATATCTGGACAAAGAAACAAACGAACCTGTTGTTTTATTATATCCTACGAATCACATATCATATAAAGCGAACCAAAAAGACTATCTAAGTCGTTTAAATCACGCAAGTCGTAAAGATTTAAAATATCAATTAGAAATCCGCCAAAGATTTTTAGAAAGACTGAACCAAAATCAGAAATAAAATAAAAAACACCGGGGAACCGGTGTTTTTTGTTTTCCTCATCTAGTTTTATTGGATACCGACTTGGAACTGGTCACCCCACCCTGCGACGACTTGTCCGCCAACAGTGCATTGGATATCTTCGAATCCGTTTTCTACCTGATTTTTCTTTACGACGCTACTGGTTATTAAACCACCTGCCGTTCCCAAAACAACACCTGCAACAGAATCAGATATTAAACGAGACGTATTAAACTCACCTTCTTCGTTTTTCCAGACACTTTCTTTGAAACCAGATGATAAATTATCCAGCTTACTAATTGCGTTTAAAATATTGGTTCTAGAAGAAGACAGCCCCGCATCTCGTATATTAGTAATCACAACCGTTATATTAATATACAAACTATTATATTCCGTTTCTGTAATTCCTTCTTCACACTTTTCAATAAGTTCATCTATTAAACTAACTATCTCACTATTTGTTGAATGCTTTGCTCTTAATTCCAACAATTTACTTATATCACAATCATACTTTTCCGGTTCTGTAGGTGCTATCACAACTGGTGCAGAAACTGTATCACCACCAGAACAAACTTTTGTATCAGGGTTAAACGTTTGTGATTTATTTACACACTCACAAATTTGTGTATTCTGATTCCAATTTGCAACACTTGCGCTAACGGAGCAGCACGCAACACAAGCTTTTTGCTTATCTGCCGGCAAATTATAGCATCCATAACGTTGAGTACATGAAACTTTAGTAACAGGCGCAGGAGTAGTAGCCGTTTTTTCTTGTTCCTCTTCCTGCTCGTCTTGTTTGGCATTATCAATCACACAAATACCATTATCAGCACGCATTCCTTCACGGCATTCAATTGCCTTGCAAACAAATTTTGGACCATCCCTACAAATACCGATAAAAACAGTTCCATTAACATCAGTTAGTTCATACCCACTACAATCAATCGCTGTCAAAGATCTACAACCATTTCCATCTGAAACACATTTTCCAACAAGGATATCCCCAAAACCTTTTGTAGAACAAGTATTATCATCTACCACAACCCATTTATCGTCACCCCATATACTACCAATCTGACATTGATATCTTCTTGCGTTTGGTATTACTTCACCTTTGAATACATGTCCTGCGGGCATCTCTATAACATCATCAATTGTACAACTTGGACTATTTATCTCATCGCATTCATATCCACGACCAGAACCAGAACTCTGTTTCCCCGTATTTGTAAATCCTTGTTTGGTAAGCAGAAACTGTTCTTTAGTTTCATATAAAAACTCATCATCAGCAGGCGCTTGATTACCATCAAACCCCAACACAACAGGAGAATTACAACCAGCAAAACTTATTTCAGGAACTGCAAGCAAACTACAAACAAATAACGGAAACAATAAAAACTTTTTCATTTCTCCCCCATTTGGCTATTTTCAGCCATTTGATTAAGCGAATACGCTTACACTATTTTTCTTTATTTTATCATATTTTGCGGGAGCTGCCAATAACTAAATACAAAAATCAACTTATCTGCATTCTTCTACTAACTGATTTATCTGAGCAACCAATACCAAATCTGTTTGTTTCATTTTTTCAACTTGTGATATCGCATACAAAACTGTTGCATGATCACGATCACCACACACGCGACCAATTTCTGTCAAAGACATATTTGTTGCAACTTTTAATACAGCCATCATCATCTGACGTGCTAATACAACACCACGGCTACGTCCTTTACCACATACAGCATCATATGATACACCTAACTTTTCAGACATTGCTTTAACCATTGCAATTGGTGTTTTTGCTTTCTGTAAAGTATCAGCCAATAAACGCTGCGCAATTTCTAATGTTACTTTTTCACCCATCAATTCAGAATAAGCTTTGATTTTTGTTGCAACACCAGACAACAAATGACCGTCCCCTGCAATACGAGTAGATAAAGACAACGCAACATCTTCTGCAACACCTGCACGTGTTAACATCACACGTTTTACATTTGCAGTTGGTGCAACAACATCTGCAACCAAACCAGATGCCAACAAAGACTGCATACGACGATCAAAACCAGATAAGTTGCTTGGGGCCGCGTTTGCAGTTAAAACAACATTTTTTCCTGCTGCACGCAAATCTACAATCAGTTGCATAAATTCTTCACACGTTGCGCGTTTACCCGCCAAGGTCTGAACATCATCTAAAATAAAAGTATCACAATTACGGCAGAAGTCTTTAAAAGCAAAGATTGATTTATCGTGCAAGCTACGTGTAAATTCTGCAACGAACTGTCCACCAGACATTTTAATTGTGCGACCATTTGCCCCTGCCTCAATACAATCTGCCAACAAAGATTTACCACATCCAGCTGGTCCATAAATAAACAGCGGGGAAAAAGAAACCTGACCCGCCGCTATTTTTTTACATGCTGACAAAACAAACGCATTTTCTTCACAAGATATAAATGCATCAAAAGCATTTTTATCCGCTTCTACCGCAGGTTGTGCAACTGGTGCATATACTTGAACATTATTATCATTTGCAACAGGTGCCGCAGCAACAGATGCACCACGAACGCAAATTTTCAAACCCAAACCAAATTCAGCTGCGACAGATGTTAATACATTTGCATGTACACTGCCGATAAAATCTGCTGAGAACTGATTTTGTGCTGTTAAAACCAAAGTATCTTCGGAAACATCAAACTGCAGCGGGGAAATCCAAGAAGTAAAACTTGCAGAATCCATTTTCGCGGCGACGGCCTCCTTGATTTGTTCCAAGTTAGTCATTGTTTTTTTCACCGCTACCTGCATGTCGTTTCTCCTTTCCTTTCTTAAAAGAGTTTCCTGCCAGCACAAGAGTATAAAAATCACCTGCACATAAACGCTAAATTTTACTAATCAATCAAGATTTCATAAAAATTTAGTGTTTATGTTTAGCCCTACTTTTACTCTCTCGCTTTGGTGATTGAGTGTTTCTCAATCGTTTTGGATACGTCAAATAAGTTATAAGATTAATTCTTGTTTGCAACAATTTGTTAAACAATTTTTCAACATTTATTTTTTGACAACGATTCGTTTTTTTGCCAGTTTTCTGCGCTTTGTATATACACTGTATATACACAAAAACTTTTAAATGCGAATATACCCGCCGTCAACTTTTTTAACTAAACCCTGCAATTCTAAGACAACTAAATTACTTTTAATTTCCGAAATACTTTTTTTGACAATCTGTGCCAATACAGATTCGGATACGGGAATTGTTCCTAGTGCATCTAATAATGAAATTTCTTTTTCATTTTTTTCTAAATTTTTTTTCCTATCAGACACATTTTTTTCATTTTTGAAAAAATCTTCTGCCCCCATACATAACTTTGCCACACCCGATTGTATTAATGAATTTGGTCCCAACGCCCGTGAATCCAAAGGATGCGAAGGAATTGCATAAATATCACGCCCATAATCAATTCCGAATCGGACTGTTGTCATACTGCCTGATTTTAAATCAGCCTCGCCTAATATTAATTTTTCGCAGATTCCTGCCACCCAACGATTACGCTGAACAAAGTTAGTTGCAACAGGCACAAACCCCACTGGCATTTCACTGATTACCACGCCCCGTTCTACTATCTTCCAATACAGCGATTCGTTCTCTAATGGCCATATATAATCAACCCCACCTGCAACAACTGCTATTGTTTGCGAATCGCCATCGGATTGCAATGCACCAATATGCGCAGCCGAATCGGTTCCTATTGCCATACCAGACGCAACAGCATAACCACTTTCCGCAAAAGCCTTACCTAGTTCTGACGCAATTCTTATACCAGCGGCCGTTGCATGACGTGTTCCAACAATGCTAACAACTGGTTTTTGCAAAGTTTTTATATTTCCACGAACTGTTATTACAGGTGGATGATTTTTTACTTCTTTTAATGCACAAGGATATTCTTCATCTTCATCACTTATATAATATATATTGTTTTTTTGCGCTGTCTCCATCTCTCGCAACACAACATCACGAATAGCACTAATATTATTTAGCGTTTCGGCAGCAGCCTGTGCAGAACCAAATTTACGAATTAAATCTGCATATTTAACAGGCCCAATTCCTGGTGTACGTAAAATTAATAACTTATTAAATATATCTGACATGATTTACACTATAAAGATTTACAAAGAATAAAAACAGGATTTATTTTCAAATAAAAACGCCCCAACGGGGCGCTATATTTTTATTGAACACTTAATAAGTAATCATAATCGTACTTTTCGCATTCTTCTGGTTTTGTTGCGCCACTCCATATATCACTTTCGCATTCTTTTTTCAAAGTTTTCAAAGCAGAAATAAAATCATCAAAATCTTTACTTTTTTGTTCTTTTAATACTAATAACTGAGATCTTAAAACCTCACTATCAGATAGATTTTCGTTCTTTTGCCCTTGAACCTTACCGCCTATCAACTTATTTCCGAATAATTCCATTGCGCCGACACCAATACCCGCACCACCAACAACGCCACCAACTGTTGCCCATGTACGAGTAGATTTTTTGGCGTCTAATATACGCTGACGCATCATTTCTTCATCAACCCATTCACCGCAAGTAATATCACGACCCATTTCATAATAACGTGCAGCAATATCATCTACACTTATTTTAGGGTCATTAGATTTTACACTGACCTTTACAAAACAAACATTATTTTCTGGTTCTTCAATATCTTCTATCATAGCAGCGTAATTATTAATATTGCTATATCTTGATGCCCAAACAAAAGTATTACCGACACCAACATTATTATTTATACATGCATTTTTTTCTTTTTCACGTGTATCATCTGTTTTAGCTGGCGCAGGTTCGGCTTCTACACGAACACTGGACTTATCAACAGTTGCCCCATTACTTGCGGCCATTGCACTTATCTGATTCGTAGATGCTGTTGCGCGTGGCGCCGCCATCACCATTTGCGATGTTACAGACCGACGTGCCTGCGTATTCGGTGTTGCTGCAAAAGCAGGACAAGCAATTAATAAGACAAACAAAGAAAATACAGTATTTTTCATTATTCTCTTCCCCAATATACTTACGTATTATTATATCATAAAACAGCATATAAATAAAGCACAAAAGAAAGCGCACATAAATATATGTGCGTTTTCAATTATTTCTTCCACTTCCATTCTACTTTTGATTCGGTTCCGCCAACCAAGCGCCCTATATTTTCACGATGACGCCACAGGCATAACAAAGCGATTGCTAAGAAAGGCAAACCTATTTGCCACCCCATTGCGAAACCTAATATTGGCATTACACAGAAAGCAACAACAGCCCCCAATGAAGAATAACCAGAAGACAACGCCACAATCAACCATTCTATACCACAAACAACGAACGCCAGCGGATTCACGGCAAGCAACACGCCAAACAGCGATGAAATACCTTTCCCGCCATGAAACTTTAACCAAACAGGATAGCAATGCCCGACGATAGCGACAAAACCACACCATGCTCCA
The DNA here is from genome assembly GCA_944389135.1 of uncultured Alphaproteobacteria bacterium. Classification (GTDB taxonomy): domain Bacteria; phylum Pseudomonadota; class Alphaproteobacteria; order Rs-D84; family Rs-D84; genus Enterousia. Next base: position 163,730 of record CALXLG010000001.1, on the reverse strand, counting down.
AAAGCCTCCCCTGCAATATAAATACCTAAGAACACAGAAATTATCGCCTTTGTCATATCCAATATCCAGGTCAACGCAGCCATACGCAGACCACCTACTCGCATAACATTGGTTGCGCCAATATTTCCGCTGCCAACCTTACGCAAATCGCCCTTCCCCATAAAGCGGGTCAACAACAATCCCATAGGTATAGAACCTAACAAATAAGAAATTATTATTGCAAATACGTACATCATTTTATTTTTCCTTGATTTTATGTTTGTTTTTTATAAAATAGCAGAAAACCTGATTAAATAAAAGGAAAATAAAGTGGCAAATCATAAGTCATCTAAAAAAAGAATTTTAGTAACGGAAAAAAAGAACGCCGTTAATACATCACGCCGCAGTGCAGTAAAAACAGCGACAAAGAAAGCTTTGGTTGCAATTGAATCTGGCGACAAAGCATCTGCAGTAAACGCAGTACGCGCAGCAGAAAGCAAAATTATGAAATCTGTTGGTAAAGTAATGCCAAAGAAACGTGCTGCACGTAAAGTTTCTCGCTTAACTAAAAAAGTTGCAAAGTTGGCGTAAATAAAAAATAAAATTCTTATAAAAGCATCGCCGATTGGCGATGTTTTTTATCATTAAAAAAACACCGCTTTTTAAAGCGGTGTTTTTAATTCACTTATTCTACTAATTCAAAGGCGCGCCCCAACGCTGCTGAATATTTCTTTCAACGTCCATCGGGCTAACCAATACTTGTGGTGTCAAGATAACAACCAACACATCACGTGTTGCGGTTGTTTCCCTAGAACCTGACAACGCCATAAAGTCTGGATCACCTAAGCCATAGCGAGTATCGTTATTAGTTTGTTTTTCAAAACCAGATACAACCAACATTTGACCAGATTCCATAATTACTTCTTGCATAAAGCTACGTTCTTCAACTTCTGGCAACTGTAATGTAACCTCACCAATTGTCTGCGTAGACATCTTTAACAATTCTCTAATAGACATTCTAAAGAGCAATAATATCTTGCCATTTTCTAAGATATTAGGCAACAACTGCATAGAGAAGCCCGTTTCCAAATCGTCTTGATCAACCGTACTAGATTCAACTGTTGTAAAGTTACGTGATTCAAAACGTTTTATATAACCTGTTGTCTTGGTATTATTAACTGGTGCAACACGATTATTACGCGTTGTAACACCAACATTTGTTACCAAAGATACCTTACCCTGCTTTGCCAACGCTTGAATCAAAGCATCTGTTCCGGCAACACCCGACAAAGAGCCATTTTGTATCTGGTCTTGAGTATACGCACCAGCAACTTCTTTACCATTTTCAAGATGCGTTGCCCCTGTCAAAGCAGAAACAGCATTGGACAGCACTGCGATATTCATAGAGCTTGCCTCTGTTGTTGACAGATTATTCTTTGGATTCGCAACAATATTCAATCCAGAAGCAGAATTAATAGCTGCCGCCAAATTCAAACCAAATGCCGAATCATTAGATATTGATACCTGCAATACCTTTACATCAATTGTGACCAACTGTGACAAGCGCTTATTTTGACGTTCAATGTATTCACCTACCCTTGCCAAAACAGAAGGTGCTGCAGTAACAGTAATCGTTCCCAAACTGCGAGAAACTGTAAACTTTGCGTTATCTGCATCACCGACAATTGCAGAAATTGCACTTTCAACTTCATCCCATTCTTTTAAAGTAGATTCCAAAGAAACTTGATTTCCATCGTCTGTTTCAACCGCAGTTTGATAAGAAACATCTGTTCCCAGCGCATAAAGCGTAAATGTCTTGGTTTCTGTTTCATAAAATACAATTGACTTCTTATCATAATACCACAACAAATCTAAATCTGTTGCAACCTGAGATAAAAGTCCAGAAAGTCTACCAGTATATGCAATATTTATTGTTTTCTTTAGCTTTTCAGAATTAACTTGGCTATCAATTTTTACAGGTATCCCTGTAATAGAATTAATATCATTTGCCAACACCTGAAGAGTTACAGGTTCATTTAATAATATTGTTATACCTGTATCCGTTTCAAATTTTGCCGGCAAATTATTTCTATGTTCTAATAAAGTTGACGAAGCCCCCAACCAAACACCTTCTGACATAGAAACAGTATCACCACTGGCAACCTTAGCACGTGGGGTTTTGGCTAATTCAAAGGCATCGTATGCATTTATAAAGTCTTGATCAACAGAGGCTGCAACTTTTGCAGATTCTTCTTTTGCGCATCCGCCCAGCATAGAGGCTAAAGCAGCGCACATAACAAACAATTTTATCGGACTTTTCATATATCTTCTCCTCTGTCCCCTGTAAACTTATTCTTCTGAAGTAGAAATAACTAATACTCTATTGCCCTTATAGAATTTAGCATAAGGGATTGGTGTCGCGCGCGAAAAATTTCTTACCAGCGCAGATGCAACATCTACAAAACGTCCCTTAAATACCGCGCTTGCTTCTATTGGATATTCACGTGCAGTTGCCCAAACCAAATCCCAACCTTCTTTATTACACCAATCTTGCAAAACTTCCCTTAATGTCTGACCATTTGCAACAACCCATGAACGGACTTGGTCTGTTAAGTTAACTGCAGGTTCTGCATCTGCCGAAATATCAACGGCAATTTCTGCTTCTAAACTTTCTTCACCATTTACTTCTGCAACTTCTTCAACAGTCATACCCATCTTTGCAGCAAAGGCTTCATATTCATCTTTGTAAGTATTGCAATTATTACGTCCACTACGAGAAACGGTTAATACAGTTCCACCATCATCTTCCAACATCTCGCGATGCAACAATGGCATTTCTGCCCCAGTATTACATTCATTTGCAAAACCGACAGGAATCTGCGTTCCATGCAACATATTTGCACCACCTGACCAGCCACCAAAATCGCCGTCAGACGCACCTAAATTAAAATTATTTTCAACAACTAAATCTGCACCAATTTTTGATACGATTTTAATATTATCGTTATTGTTTGCCCCGACAGGATCATCACAAGAAATTTCAACATCTGCATCAGACCCAGCAATTGGCCATACTGGAATCGCGACAGGTTCTGCAACAGGCTGCGCTACAACTTGATTATTTGAATACTGCTGTACATCTTGCGTTTCATTTACAGATTTATCCTGCACATAGAAAACTTCTGATGTGACAACTTGTGGTAAAGTCTCTGCTGCGAAACAATAGCCTGCTGCAGTTGCAAACATTGCTACAATCAAAATCTTACGGAACATAAAAACTTCCTTTCGTGAATAATTTACTTATTTAATTATATTTATTATATCAACTTGACCGAATCTGTGCAAGACTAAAACGCACTAAAAAAACACGCAATTTTTTTATAGATACAAGATAAAATCGCACGAATCGGCAAAAGATGTTATACTATTTCTGATTTATGTCATAATACAGGGGTAATTTATGTCTAACACATTGATATTTGTGCTTTTATGCGTTTTGTTAATCGTTTGCGTTTGTGCTTTATATTTTGTAATTACATTAAATGTTAAAGCCAAAGAAAACGCAAAGACATTGACCTATCAATATAACTTAATTGTAAAACTGCAATCTTTATTAAAAAACAAAACCGCAACGAATGCGGTTGCTGAAAACGCAGAAATGATTTATCAAGATTTATTACAAAATTTAATACCTATTATGGCAGCTATAGACATTATGCCACGAAATACTTCCGAACATCCACTATGGCGTGCACTGGGTGGAATTATGGACGAATATAGCAAGAACCCATTTGCACTTGAAAAATTACGTCGCGCTATAAAGCTAGATTCTGAGGTTGCACGCAGCGTAGATAATTATATAAATCGTGCAGACAGTTTTTTACACCATATAACAACCACAGACCCAGACGGAATCCTTTCATCAACATTCACTGACGGTCTGCTTGGACAATCATTAACCTTTTTTGCCCAGGCAAAGCAACTGGCGCAACAAGGAAACGAATAATTTATGCCTAAACTATCAGAAAAACTTATAAAAGAAATTTCTAAGCAACGCCAAGAACCATCATGGCTATTAGAATGGCGCCTTAACGCATTTCAAGCTTGGAAAAAAATGACAGAACCACACTGGGCAGAAATTAATTATTCACCGATAAATTATGATGATTTAAATTATTACAACGAACAAAAATCTATTAATAACGAAGACCTAAAAGCAACCTATGAAAAAATGGGTTTACCAGAAAGCGAACAACGCGCCCTGCTAGGTATGGCAACAGATACTGTAATAGACAGCAAATCTGTTCATACTTCATATACAGAAGAATTAAATAAACTTGGCATAATATTTTTACCTTTTTCTGATGCAGTAAAACAATATCCAGATTTAGTAAAAAAATACTTAGGTTCTGTAGTACCTGCAACCGACAATTTTTTTGCTGCATTAAATGCGGCTGTATTTTCTGATGGCACATTTGTATATATTCCTCAAGACACAAAATGCCCAATTGATTTAGCAAGTTATTTCCGAATAGAAACCGCTAAAATCGGGCAATTTGAGCGCACTCTTATAATTGCTGACAAAGGGGCAACATTAAGCTATATGGAAGGATGCAGTGCTCCACGCCGTCCTAATCACCAATTACACAGTGGCGTTGTTGAAATCATTGTTCACGATAATGCAACCGTTAAATATGCAACCGTGCAAAATTGGTATGCAGGTGAGAAAAATGCAACAGGAAAAGACAATGGTGGTATTCTAAATTTTGTTACCAAGCGCGGTCGCTGTGATAAAAATGCCAGACTTGATTGGACACAGGTTGAAATTGGTTCCGCTATGACTTGGAAATACCCTTCTACAGTCTTGGCTGGTGATGGTTCAAAAAGCGATTTTTATTCACTTACAATAACACGTGGAATTCAACAAGCGGATACAGGCACAAAAATGCTGCATATAGGCAATAACACTATATCCAATATAATTTCATATGGTGTCGCCCTAGACAAATCACGACAAACTTTTCGTAGTTTAGTCAGCTTTTCTGGTCATGGTTCAAAAAATGCATCTAAATGTGATACCAAAATAATTGGCAACGATGCAATTGCTAATACCCTGCCAACTATAATACATACCAACGGTGATAACACACAAAGTCATGAAGCCAGCACAGGTGCTATTGATGAAAAACAATTACTATATTTAATGCAATCTGGGTTAACAGAAGATGTTGCAATAGCTTTGATTATTGGTGCAGCAGCTTCACCGATAATATCCAGACTTCCTATGGAGTTTTTGGTTGAATCAAAACAGTTAATTCAAATGGCAATTTCAAAAGATTAAAATCAACAAGGAAAAACATGCTAGAAATAAAAAATTTATCCGTATCTTTTAATGAAAAAACTTTATTAACAGATATAAACTTGACTGTTGCATCTGGTGCCAGACACTTATTATCTGGTCATAATGGCTCTGGTAAATCTACGCTAGTCAATGTAATTGCAGGCAACCAAGAATATAAAATAAAGAGCGGTGAAATAATTTTTAACGACAAAAATATAACAGCAGAAAACGCAACAACACGTTCTTTATTGGGTATATTTTTAGGCGCACAAAATGTGCCTGAAATACCGGGTTTAACTGTTTTAAGTTTTCTTAAACACTCTATTGCTGCACACACACATTTTCAAACTGGCAAAGACTTATCAATGGGGGACTTTTTAACAAGACTGGAAAGTGCGCGCGAAAAGCTAAACATACCTAAAGAGTGGCTTAACCGCAGTGTAAATGTCGGGTTTTCTGGTGGCGAACGCAAACGAATAATGTTGTTAAGATTATTATTAACAAAACCAAAATTAGCAATATTAGACGAACCAGATTCTGGTGCAGATTCGGATGTAAAAAAACAAATTGCAGACACAATAAATGAAATGACCGATACAACTTTCTTGTTTATCAGCCATCAAAAAGATTTTACAAACATGATAAAACCAACAGCTATAACGACTTTGTCATCAGGTAAAGTTGTGATAGAATAAAAAATAAAATCAAAAGGATAAAAATATGAAACGACAAAAACAGATAACTTTATTATCTTGGCTGGTTTGGTTACCCATAAAATTTTCGTTAATTTCTTTTTTGTCGTTTATCTTAACCGGATTTATTTATACTTTCATTCTTTCACTCTTTCCGTTCACAAATAATTTCGACAATATTATACTATCAATATTATTAACGATTGCCTTTATATTAAGCGTATTCTTTACTTTTAAGAAACAAACAACACAAAAAATCGATAGATATGATTTTGTCGCCTTAACCAATGTACAAACAACAGTACTTGGGGTTGCATTTCTTATTTCAACGCTATTCCTTATAACAAACGCGAATAATATATTATTAAAACTACTGTGGCTAGAAACGCATTCTAGCATAACATTCTTTACAATTATTGTATCTGCGGCAATATTCTACCTTTATTTATGCGGTCTGTTTTTATCAAATGTATTAATAAAATATAATCGCTGTAAAACAATTGGTATAGATACTTGGAAAATTATATGCTCAATGCCTTTTGGTTTTAGCTTATTGTGGATACCGGGTTATATATTACCAGACAGCAGTTCAAAGCAAGCAAACATATCTATGTACAACTGGTATAATCAGCTTAATAAACGAATATTATCAAAACCACTAAACACATATATTACATTTATCATCATTGTTTTGTTATCTGGATTTTTCTTTGGTTTTCGCAATATATTAGTAACATTTGTAATGTTGGCCATATTTACTATATGGCACAAAAAATCTGGAAAGAAAAATTTTCAAAAAGATTTAAACACGAAATATTCTTACTTTGCAGTTGGTATAAATGTGGTCTTATTAATAGCCCTATTAACAAGCTTATTTATACATCTGCCAAACAGCAAAACTAAAAATATAAACATGAATATAATAGAGACAACAGAAGTGATACATGCGCAATAAAAAAACGTGCTATATACAGCAAAACAAGACATAGGAGGTTTTAATGAACGGTTTAATTTTATTTACAGCTCTTATCTTTTTCTTATGGCTGGGTCGGTCAATAATAATACCTTTATTGGTTGCGACTTTTCTATGGTACTTAATAAACGCAACCGCATCTTATTGCCGATTAATTCTTCCTTATAATTCGGGCTCCACCAGAAAATCACGTCCACTTCTTGCGCGCTCTTTTGATTGGGCGTCTAATATAATAGCAGTATTAATTATGTGTGGTATTATGTATTTATTTGTAACTCAAATACAACCTATGTTTAAAGAGCTTATAATAGCCCTGCCCGCCCTACAACATAAATTAATAGTTTTTGGTAATTATATGTCAGAATCTTTAGGCATGCGTTTTGACGCCAGCATGCTGCCAAACATAGCAAACATTGCTACAAACATTGGTGCATCAGCAGCTAATCTTTTGACATCTACCGGAATGATATTGGTTTACATCTTATTTATGTTTATTGAGCAAAGCACTTTTAATAAAAAGTTTGCTGCTTTATTTCCAAACAAAACCCAATCTAAAAAAATGCGTTATATCATAGACAGCATTGATGAAAACATGAAAAAATATTTATTTATGAAAACATTACTATCTGGCATAACTGGTATATTATCTTATTTCTGGTTGGAAATGCTGGGGGTTCATTTTGCAGGCGTTTGGGCTTTTATAGTATTTATAACTAGTTACATTCCAACAATTGGTGCAATCGTTGCATGTGCCCTGCCAATATTATATACATTAATTACAGCCCCATCTTTACACCAACCCGTTTTCACAGCGATTGGTTTAATAGGCCTGCAAATACTTTTTGGCAATATATTAGAACCAAAATTCACCGGAAAAACATTAAATTTATCAACATTGGCTATATTAATAAATTTAGTATTCTGGGGTATGATTTGGGGAATTGCAGGAATGTTTTTCAGTGTACCTTTGCTTGTTGCGACATTCATAATAACTGCACAATTTGATTCCACCCGTTGGATTGCAATTTTACTATCTGCAGACGGAAAGATACCAGACAAAAAAGAAGAAGAATAAGACATAAAAAACGGTGCTATATGCACCGTTTCTGCGTTTTTTTACAATCTGTTCAAAACAGAAATTGCATTTTCAAGAATAACTTTTGCAGATTCTGAATCTAATCTTTGCTTTATATCTGCAAGACGCACCTTCCCCATATTTTCTTGAGCAGTTATACTGGTAAAATTTTCTTCTATAAAGACAATAGGCAAATCGATGTATGTGCACGTTTCTGTGGCACACAGACGAACAAGTGCTGTTGTTTTTGACTCCGTTCCATCAGCATAAAGTGGCAATCCAAAAACGATTCCAACTGCATTTTCGGCTTTTGCAATCTCAGCTATTTTCTTTGCCATAGAAACATCTTCTTTGCTTAATGTTATTACCGGTCTTGTAAAAACAAAAGTCCTTGTTTCATCGGACACAGCAACCCCTGTCCTTTTCGCACCCCAGTCAATACCAACAAGACGTCCAGAGCGTGGAAAATCCTTGAAATCTGGCAAAATCATTGTATAATTCCTTTTGTTTTTAATCATAGCATAGAATAGGATTTGAAATGGCATTTAGCAAGCAACAATTAAAAAAATTTGCCGATTTAATTCGAATCGATATACCAGAAGAAAAACTGGAAAAAATGAATATTGATTCTGTAATTGAATGGTTAGATAAATTGCAAAAAATAGACACAACTGGTGTTGAACCAATGTTGAATCCGGCAGAACATAAATTGCCAAGACGCAAAGACATTGTAACAGATGGCAATATTCGTGATTTGGTTTTGGCAAACACCCCTGATAACGCAGGCGTTTCACGTGGATATTTTGCAGTACCAAAAGTTATGGATGAATAATTAACCAAAATTAAAGTGAAAAAGATGATAGACCTAACTATTACAGAAGCATTAGAAAAATTAAAATCTGGTGAAATAAGTGCAACAGAACTAACAAAAGCACATTTAGAAAGAATCGAAAAATACGGTAAAGAATTAAATTGCTATATTACAATTACACCAGAACGTGCTATGGCAGATGCTGCAGCGGCGGACGCAAGATATGCGGCAGGAAACACCCTGCCCTTGGATGGTATTCCGATTGGAATGAAAGACTTATTTGCGACCCGCGGGATTCGTACAACTGCTGCATCAAGAATGTTAGAAAATTTTGTCCCAGAATACGAATCGACTGTATCACAGAAGTTCATTGATGCAGGCACGGTTTTACTTGGGAAAACAAATCTAGACGAATTTGCTATGGGTACTTTTAGCAAGACAAGCTATTTTGGTGCACCTGTAAATCCTTGGCAAATTGAAAAAAGACTAACTGCCGGTGGTTCATCTGGTGGTGCAACCAGTGCAATTGCTGGGGGCTTAGCAATGGGTGGAACAGGAACGGATACAGGTGGTTCTATACGTTTTCCGTCTGCCATTACAGGTTTAGTAGGTATGAAACCAACATATGGTTTATGCAGTCGTTGGGGTTGCGTTGCTTTTGCATCTAGTTTAGATACCCCAGGTCCAATTGCACGCACAGTTGATGATGCAGCTTTATTGTTATCAGCAATGGCGGGACATGACCCAAAAGATTCAACCAGCAGTGATAAAGGCTTTAACGTAACAGAACCATTATCTGCAATACTGGGGGACGGTAAAAAGCTGCGTGTTGGTATAATAAAAGAATTTGCAGATGTTGAAATATCACAAGATATGAAACGTCTATTTAATGCGCGCATAAAAGATTTGCAATCAATTGGGGCTGAAATTGTAGAAATATCGATACCTAATATTTTAGATGCCTTAGCAGCTTATTATATAATTGCCCCAGCAGAAGCATCTTCTAATTTAGCGCGCTATGACGGCATGAGATACGGCCTGCGCGTAGAGGGTGAAGATTTGATAGACACCTATAAAAAAACACGCGCTGCAGGTTTTGGTGAAGAAGTACAACGTCGTATGATTGTAGGTACGGCGGTATTATCCAGCGAATCGTATGAAGTTTATTTTATGCAAGCAGCGCGTGTGCGTCGTATGATTGCGGACAGTTTTACAAAAGCATTTAATGAATGCGATTTAATATTATGTCCATCAGGCGCAGGTACAGCAATGCCACTTGATTCAGATTTAGCGCCCCTAGAATACTATGCATTAGACTTATTTACTGTGGCAATGAATTTGGCAGGAATTCCTGCATGCAGCGTACCATGTGGTTTAGCAGAAAATGGTTTACCACTTGGTATGCAAGTTGTCGGTAAACGTTTTGATGATTTGAAAGTTTTACAACTTGCAAAACATATCGAACAATTTGCAGGAATTGATAACAGACCGACAAAAGTAATGGGGAAATAAAAAATGGTGGCTAGAAGTGGAATCGAACCACTGACACAGGGATTTTCAGTCCCTTGCTCTACCAACTGAGCTATCTAGCCAACGCGGAACGAATAATAAGATACTTAAATAAAAAAAGCAAGGAAAAATAAAAATGTTTACGATAAAAGGCAAAACAACAGATTGGGAATTAGTTATAGGGCTTGAAACACATATAGAAGTTCTGTCTAACAGCAAACTTTTTAGTGGTGCATCTGCCGATTATAATCCAACAGTTGCCCCAAACACCCAAGTTTCTATGGTAGACGTTGCTATGCCAGGTATGTTGCCTGTATTAAACGAATACTGCGTTGAACAAGCAATAAAAATGGGGCTTGGTCTAAATGCGGAGATATCAAGAAAAAGTAAATTTGCCCGTAAACAGTACTTCTACCCTGACCTGCCACAAGGTTATCAGATTTCACAACCTGCCGAAGAGCTACCAATTGTAGGTCGTGGTTGGGTTGAAATTATGGGTGACGATGGTCAACCTAAAAAGATTTTAATTGAACGTGCACATTTGGAACAAGACGCAGGAAAGTTAAAACACGATGTACATCCGACAAAATCTTTTGCGGACTATAACAGAACCGGTGTTGCATTATTAGAAATCGTAACATTTTTAGATACAAAAAATCCTGAAAATAATTCATATATAACTTCTCCGGATGAAGCTGAGCGCTATCTACGTGAAATTCGCGAAATTGCACGAGCTCTTGGCGTATCAAAAGCAAACATGGAAGAAGGCTCTATGCGCGCAGACGTAAATGTATCTGTACGCCCTGTTGGTTCAAAAGAATTTCGCACACGCACAGAAACAAAAAACATGGTTTCGTTTAAATTCATTAAATCAGCAATTGAATACGAAGCCCGTCGTCAAATAGAAATTTATGAAAACGGTGGTACAGTATCTCAAGACACAATGCGATATAGTCAATCAGACGGAACAACATCTGTAATGCGTAGCAAAGAAGATGCATTAGATTACCGCTATTTCCCAGACCCAGACTTATTGCCTTTGGAAGTAAGCGAAGAAACAATTGAAAGAATTCGCAGTACCATGCCTGAATTACCTGCAGCGACACGTGTACGTTATATAAATATGGGCTTAAGCGAATACGATGCAGCAAGATTGACAGAAACGACAGACATATCGAAATGGTTTGATAGTGCTGTTAACGGTAAATCAGAACGTGCAAAACCTATTGCGAACTGGATGATAAGTGAACTATTTGCACACCCTGAAAATTGGGATGTAAAAAACGCTGTGGATACAGCTGAGCAAGGCGAAGCGCGAATCATAACACCAGAAAATTTAGCAGAATTAGTTGATATGATTTCTGCAAATGAAGTTAACGGCAAACAAGCAAAAGAAATATTTATAAAAATGTTAGACGGCGAATCGGGCACACCAAAAGAAATTGCAGACCGATTCGGAATGAAGCAAATTACAGATACAGCTGCAATTGAAAAAGCCGTTGATGATGTAATTGCTGCAAACCCTGCACAAGTCGAACAATATAAATCTGGCAAAGTTGGGTTGCTTGGTTTCTTCGTAGGCGGTGTAATGAAAGCAACTGCAGGCAAAGCAAACCCAGCTGTTGTTAATGAATTACTGCGGAAAAAATTATCCTAAAAAATATTTAACCAAGGAGTGAAATATGAGTACAACCACTAAATTTAACTTTATGTCGTTTATATCAAAATGCTTTCCGCAAGACAAAAATCCTTTTTTGCCAGAAGTTCCATGCAAAACAATGAAACAAAACTATTCAAAGAATCATTTTAATAACTTGCAAGAAACCAAACGTAAGTTTATTAGAAATCAAAGAACAAAAAGTAAATAAAAATGGCAAGAAAATTCTTTATTCAAACTTTTGGCTGTCAAATGAATGTTTATGACGGTCAGCGAATCGCGGCTATGTTAAAAACATATGGTTTTGAACAAACTGACGCTTTATCAGACGCAGATATAATTATATTAAACACCTGCGCGGTTCGCGAAAAAGCAACGAATAAAGTATTTTCTGCTTTGGGGCGTGTTCGTCGTGCAAAAAAGCCTGACGCTCTTTTCGGCATTGTAGGCTGCGTTGCACGTGAAGCGGGCAGCAGTGCTTTTAAACGAATTCCTGATTTGAATTTTGTTTTGGGTCCACAAAGCTATCATAAATTACCTGAAATATTAAAAAATCCTGACACAAAATTATTAAACATTGATTTAACAGGGCTTGAAAAATTTGACGAATTGCCGCAAATGGAAAAGTCGCCAGCTGTTGCATATATACCCATTCAAGAAGGATGTAATCATTGTTGTACATATTGCATTGTACCCTATACCCGCGGACGCGAGGTATCAAGACCTTTTGAAGATGTTGTGCGTGACACAATACATGCCGCAAAAACGGGCGCAATTGAAATATGCTTTTTAGGGCAAAATGTAAATGGCTATAAATATACTGCCCCATCTGGAAAAACATATCGCTTATCAGATTTAATTCAAGAAGCTGCGAAGCTTTCTGAAATACAAAGAATACGATTTACTTCAAGTTATCCTACAGAAATGACAGATGACTTAATAGAAATGTTCAAAAAAGAACCTAAACTTCTGCCTTTCTTAAATATGCCTATACAAAGCGGGGCACCCAATGTATTGACAAGAATGAATCGCCCGTACGAACTAAATCTATATATAGATATAGTTGACAAATTAAAGTCTGCACGTCCCGACATTCAGATATCTAGTGATTTTATCGTGGGTTTTCCTGGCGAAACAGAAGAAGCCTTTGAACAAACGATGGCGATCGCCAAAAAGATAAAATACATAAACTCTTATTCTTTTAAATATTCGCCACGCCCACATACAGCTGCGGCATTAATGAAAGACCAAATTCCAGAATCTATAAAAGCAGAAAGACTGGCAAAGCTAGATTCTTTACTTAATGAAATTCAACGTGAATTTAACGAATCTTGCATCGGGAAAACCATGCTGTGTTTATGTGAAGGCCCTGATAAAACAGGCAAGCATTTAGTCTATCGCACACCTTATATGCAGCAATGCATTGTTAACAATGACAGTACAAATGAACAAATGGCAAACATAGTTATTACAGACGCAAACAAAGCCTCTTTACGTGGGAAAGTAGTTAAAAGTTAAAACTAGCCCCTGCCCTAATTCCATAAGCAAAATCGTCATTGTCATATAACGTACCAAACTCTATTGAACCAGCAAGACCGTCTATATCAGATATAAACGTCATATTAAAAGACGCACCAACTTGCCCTGAAACTAAAGCACGTATTTTTGCACCATACTCGTACGAGATATCAAAATCATCATACAAGAAAGATATTTCTGCCCCAGCACCTGTATCTAAATCCGTATCTTTTTGACTAGATACTTTTACATAGTCTGCACTGACATTAATAAATGGTTTTATAACTAAATCTTCTTCAAGCAAAAACTTCCTGCCAACATTTGCATATGAATAAACAGATAACCCAGACGGGTTATTAACAATAACTCCTTCATCAAAAACGTCTCCTACATCAAAGCGCGTTGAAGACGCCCCAAGCATCAAATCAATAGAATATAAATTCTTTTCATAACTGACAAAAAGGTCTGCACCGTTTGTTGTAGCATTAAAATCATTTACATAATCAGAAAACGCTGTATATGCAGTGTATATTGACATAGAGAGTTTTACATCATTTAAAATTGCAGGAGACAAAATAACTTTTCCACCATAAGTATAAAAAGCATCTGAATAAATAAGAATTGGTAAAACACCGTATGTATACCCACTATCACCATCTGTAAACAAAGAACTAAAATCACTTAAAACACGAATCGGTTCAATTAACTTTATAGGATTTAATTTTACTGAATCTGATATAATCTTATATAAATCTTCAAAAGAATTTGCCGAATCCATAACTGGTAACAACTTATTATTTGGCTCGCTGATACGCAAATCATCAAGAAACTCTCCCATAGTATTTTTTAGAATTTTAGAATAATCTGTCTCTCTAACTATTTCACCAAATACATTCCCGTTTTTCACATAAGATTGTATCGCATACAAGGGCGACAAAGACCTATCATAAATATATAATGTACCGTTCCCTGTTACATTAGATAATATAGGTTGATTTTCTAAAACGGCATCTGCATATAAAATATTGTTACCAACCAGCTTTATTTCTGGGCTAGTAATACTACTAAGCCTCAAAACCTTTAGAGCATCTAATTTCAAAACACTTTCATTAAAAACAATTTCCTTTGCATCTGCCCCCATTGACATTATTTGATTTAAAGACACACCATCTTTAGCAGACACAAGTAAACTATATTCAACATTAAAATTTATGTTTTTAAGATCTTTCTTTGAGTTTACCACTTGAACAACTGCAGAATTATCCCCAAGCGTAAAATCGCTATTTACAGAACCACTACTTTGAATATACAAAGTACTACCTGCATGCACATTAATATCACCCGTAATTTTACCGCTATTTGTAACAAAAACTGAATTACATATATTTATAGTTTCAAAGTCTATACTGCCTGTATCTGTAACAATAAAATCATTAACAACATCTATATCATCACCAACAATATCATTATAAATAACATCTTGCGCACCTGCTTGAAAATGCACAAACAGATACGTTATTAACGCAAAAAATAAATATCTTTTTATCCCCACGGGGACAAAGGCTAGCACATAAGATTTTTTTCTTAAAGCAAAAACATAAAAAAGTCTCGGAATAACCGAGACTTATAATAAAGCAGATTTTCCTTATAAAGTCATGCTTTTTTCCAATGTTCCCCATGCAGCTTTATAACCACCATCACGTTCTAGATAAATCTTTGCATTAAGCAACTGTTCCGCACTCATTCCATGAAGCACAAAAGATTCTTCTAACTTACCAGGTTTTTCTATACGTAATGTAGGCATATTCTTTGCCAAAGGCATTTTATTGCAGCACATACCAGTTGAGCACTTATTGCACTGATGAACGCTCATAGTATAAGTTACCCCTGGACGCAAATCTTTTAAATCGACATCCATTTTCAAGCCTGCATCTGTTTCATAAAATTTAATATATCCCATTCTTGATTCACCACCATGGCTGCTATGAGTATACATTTTTGCATGAACTTTTGTTACATCTGCATCTTCATAAGTTTGATAAAAAGTTACATTATCAGACTGCATACCTTTCTGTTGTTGCATATGCATATTTTTGTCTTGTGGATGCATACGTTTATTATTGTTGCATCCCATACAACCAGACAACAGAACCGCCGCACACAATACAGACGACAGAACAAATAATTTTTTTATAATGTTTTTCATAAATTTCTCCTTTTTATTTATGGTTACGAAAAACATTTTATAATAAAAAATCATAAATTTCGTCAGGTTTGAATCCCTAGGAATACAAGGAATTCCTGTACATAGAGCCGATTATTAGCGAATTAACTTCATATAAACATATCTGTACTTTGCCAAAACGAATAAAGCAATATGCATTACAAAACACAATTGTAAAAATAATGCAACAGCGAAATTTCTTGCAAAAGAAACAAGATAACCACCTAATGGCATAACTATTCCCAACTCAACTAATGGGGCAACAAACGACATAATAGACGCCATTAAAAAAACTCTTATAACTGGCGTAATTTTATAGAGATTATATTTATTAATAAGTTTACCAACTAACAAGCTAAGAACAAAAGCTGTAAAAAACACAGGTATAAATCCAAATATTATATTGTGTATATTTAAAGCATTGTTTATATACAGGTTAAAGAACATCATACCAAGAACCATAAAAACACAATTTGTAATACCAAAAATAATACCTTCTACTTTATTTACTGGATGTTTAACATTCATTTTTACGTACTCCTTTTTTCACAAAAAAACAGTGCTAGCAACTGGACTTACGTGTGCTAACACTGCGCGCTGTTTTTTCTGGTACGTAAAATTAAGTTATTTTTATAATTAAGTCAACAAATTAAAACCGTCATTTGCATGACGGTTTTATGACACCTTAGAACATAAATCTGATACCAACATCACCACCAAAGTTATGTAAACCAGATTCTACATCTACATAGTTATAACGTGCAGCCAAATCAATTGCAAAACGTTCCATATCAAATGTTACGCCCATAGTACCCATCGCAGAGAAGCGTGTATTGCTTTTGCTATGATCGCCGACCACCGGTACTTTACGTTCAACATCAACAAAAGCGGCACCAGCACCCAAACCAACAAATGGACGAACTACGCGATAGCCACCAAATTCCCAATACGTATTCCATAACAATGTCTGTAATTTAGTTTCTACTTTGACATCTTTAACATCGCCAAAATCGGCTGTATCTTTTGTTTTGCTGTATATAGACCATTCAATTTCAGAACGTACTGTATCACAAATTTCTAAACCCATTGCTGCTCTACCCTGGAAAGCCATATCTGATACAGTTTCTTTGTTGTCATTATAATTATAATTCAAATTAGAATAACTTGCCCCACCACGCATGCCGATATATGGATCCAAGCCAAACATCTGCCAGCTGCTTTCACGCTGTTGATATCCTGGTGTTGCAAACGCAGGGCAAGCAATTAATACTGCCAACGTTGAAATAACTATTTTTTTCATTTTCTCTCCTTTTTGGTTAAATAATTTTTATTTCATGTCAACGTCGTAATTCTATCAAAGCTTTTTAAAACTTTGCATAGGTATGGATACCTGAGACAAAAAGCCTAGTTTCGTTTGTAAAAAAAAATAATAATGACATAAATACTTGCATTTAAGCTAAAAAAGTCTATAATCGCTGAGTCAAAAAAATAAAAAGACCCTCGGGTGCGTAGCTCAGTTGGTAGAGCAACTGACTCTTAATCAGTGGGTCCAGGGTTCGAATCCCTGCGCGCCCACCAAAAAATTAAAACCGCACAATGCGGTTTTTTATTTTATAAAATTTACTTTTTCAAATAAGACGTTGGGTTATAAGCTTTAGTACCTTTACGTATCTCAAAATGCAATTGCGGTTCATCAACCTTCCCTGTTTCACCAACAGTACCTATTTTTTGTCCAACAGATACTTTCGAACCACGACGCACAACCATATTATCCATATGCGCGTACACAGTCATCCAACCACCAGAATGCTGTATAATTATTAAATTTCCCATCCCTTTTACTTCATTACCAGCATATGCAACAACACCATTTTCAGCAGCTTTTACAGCAGTACCTTTCTTTGCACCAATATTTATCCCGTCATTAAACAAACCACCCGATTTTGCACCATAATTAGATAATATCTTACCACGTACTGGCCAAGAAAATTTTGACGAAGAACGTGCACTAAGCTTTGGCAATTTCTTAGTTGGATCAGACGAAATCTTTTGCTTTGTCTTAGTAACCGCCGGTTGTGAAGAAACAGTTTGTTTTTTCTGAACTGTATCTTTTGTTTCTGGCACTTTCGTATAAGTCGTTACAACAGGCGCAGTTTTTGCCGCGACAGTTTTAACATCTGGAACTTTAAGTTTTTGCCCGACAGTTAAAGTAAATGGCGCACGCAAATCATTCATTACAGCCAAATCATTTACAGGTATTGAATACTTACGAGAGATAGAATATAAAGTATCCCCTGCATTAACTGTAATTTCTTGCAAGTTCACACGTGTTTTTGTTTGCACAGGTTCTTTTGTGTAAAGACTTTGTTCTGCGGGGACTTTAACTGTTTGAACGACATTCGTTTCTTTTACTTCTTTTATGTTAAGTTTTTGTCCAACAGAAAGAGTATACGGGGCAACCAAACCATTTAATTTTGCAAGTTCTTCCGCCTTCATTCCATGCTTTTTAGCCAACGAATATAACGTATCACCGGGTTGAACTATTATCTCTTTTTCTGTTTCTACGGTCTTTATTCCACCATACATAGGGACCTGTAAATATTCTTCCTCTGCCGTTGCTATAACCTCTGGTTCACTAAATATCGGTTCACCAGAATCTGTCTCAGCAACACTTACAGGTTCTGTCCCGTATATAGCAGCAGCATCTTCTTGTGGGGGTACGATATAATCGTTTACGCTTGCATATTCAACATAATCCGCATTTTCAACAGAACCGTATAAAGTCGGAGATGCATATACCCCATAGTCTGTAACCGCAGAATTATAAATTTCTGGTTGTGTTTCAGGGTCTGCCAACAATGCAGGATATCTTGCAGATATAAAATCACCGACAGTATCTGGGAAAGAAACTATTTTTGGTTGCAAATCACAGCTGCACAAAAGTGCCCCCATAGTCACGACCATATAAAACCTAATGATTTTTTTCACAGCGTAATTATATCACAATTTATAATATAAATAAACACACTTGCGTGTTATTTATCCTTGCGCATAAAAAATATGCTAAGCTCAAACAAAAACCACATTGGTAAAGCTAATAAAATTTGTGAAACCACATCTGGTGGTGTTAACACAGCTGCAGCAATAACAATAAAGACAATAACATATCTGCGCATTTTTATTGCATAAGATTTTGATAGAACCCCTACTCTATTCAACAAAATCAGCACCAAGGGCAACTGAAAAGCCAAACCAAAAACTTTTAGCATACCAATTGCAAAAGACAAATAATCTTTTGCAACCGGCAAGACAACTGCCGGTACAGGTGCAGATTGATTTAATTCAATAAAGAAACCAAAGACAAAAGGAAACAATATATAAAAAGCGAACCCTGCCCCGATTAAAAATAATATCGGCGAGCAAACTAAAATCGGCAAGATAAAATTCTTTTCATTATTATGTAGTCCGGGCGAAATATATTCCCATATTTGCCACAAAGCAAATGGCGTTGTAATAAACAAAGCAAACAAAACAGATAAAGAAAAACGAATCATTAACCCGTCTGCCAACCCACTGTATAGCAACGTCCCGTCACCCCATACATTTAATAACGGTTTTGTTAAAAATTCTTGCAACAAAGGCGATACATACCACCCCACCACTAAGGCAAAAACAAATATTCCCAAAGTCCATAAAATACGGCGGCGCAATTCCACAAAATGCTGTCCCAGCGTCATTTTTTTCATTTAGCCACCTTGCTTTTTTTCGTTCTGCTTTTCTTTGTTGTTTTAATCTGTTTTGCTTTTATTTTTTTAAGTGGCGTTGAAAAATCGGCTAACACATCATCCGTTGTAGTACGAATTAAATCATCAATAGGCTTTTCTAAATCAATCTGATTCTTTATTTGTTCGGACGCATCAGATATTTTCCATACCAAATTTCTAATAAAGCTTACAGCACGGGCTAAAAACTTAGCAACATCAGGCCACATACGTGCAGGAATAACCACCACACCAACTAATAAAATCACTAAAAATTCTGCCCAACTTATTCCAAACATTTTAATCGTAGAACGAATCGCCACCACTTGTACTTATAGTTTTATGTCTTTGAATTTGGAAATAATCACTGCCAAAATTTGTTTTAGTTTTTAAGCCAGAGAAAGAAACATCTGTTTTCGCCCCGGTTGCATCAACAACACTCCAAGAATTAAGTTTTACTGGGCTTTTATCAAAAACAACCGTCATATTTCCCAAACCTTCTTGACCACGCAAATTCATTTTTAACAAGAAAGTATTTTTACCGCTTTCTGTTTCATAAACATTTATATCGGCATTTTGTAAATCTATATTTTTTCTAATTAAAATTCCTGCTGGCGTACTTGTCAACGGAACCGTTGTTATCTGATCAAGAGATTTATCAAAAAAATATAAATCTTTACCATCCGCAATTAACTGCACTGGCATATTATCGTAATCCAAGCGAACACGCCCTGGGCGTAACATTGAAAAAGTTCCTGTTTCTGATTTTCCATTTGCAGTTTGCGTAAAACCGCCCGTTAATCCTGTTATAGAATTCAAATATTTTTCAGCAGAATTAACCAAAGCAGAATCAACCGCTGCGATTGCAGGAAAACAAAAAAAGAAAGCAGACAATGCATAAATTATTTTTTTCATTTCTCTCCCTTAAATAATTCTATTAATTTTTTCTTTACGTTTTCTAGATTATCTTGGACAACGGCCCCAGCTGCATGCGAGTGCCCACCACCACCAATAGCAACCGCAATATGCGTTATGGCTTTTGTACGGCTACGTAAAGAAACACCCGTTTGATTTTCTTTCTGATGTTTTAACAAAGCGATAAATTCTACACCTTTTATCTGACCTAGAATATTTAATACAGTTTCCCCACGACCATCCAAATTTTTATAATTTTTCTTATCTATTGTTGCAACAACCAAACGCCCTTGATAAAAGAATTCTGCGTTTGCTGCAACCCCAGCTTCCATTATCACAGTCTTTCTAGGCTTATTATTCAACAAATTTGAAATTTTTTCTATGCAAACACCGTTATCCACTAAATCTGCCATAACGCGCAAACTTTTACCACTTCTTGCATATTTAAAATTACCCGTATCTGTTAAGATTGATGTCGCAATTAATTCTAAAACATCTAAATCATACTTCCAGTTCAAACCATGCATAATATCATATATAATCTCGCCAACAGCAGATGCATGTTCATTATTTAAACCAACATCAGCAATCGGCGTATCATTTTTATGATGGTCTATTTCTAAAACATTTTTTGCATTTTCAATTACAGGCTGAAATCCGCCTATGTGATTTTCTGTTCCATAATCTAAGATTATCGCCAAATCAAAAGGTACTGTTTTATCTATATGTTCAAAATACTTAATGCTTTTTCTATATGGAACACCATCTAAACAATCAGGAATATTACCGTCATATACACAAACAGGCTTCTTAGAAAAATTTAACTCTATCAATCGTGCCAAAGCCAAAACAGAACACAACGAATCGCCATCTGGATTTTTATGTCCAGCAATCGCGATAGATTTCGCAGATTTTATTTTTTCAACAAAGTTTTTTATAGCTTCTTTATCCATATATTAAATTGCAATGTCTTCTATTAAGAACTGAGCGCTTACATGACCGTTATACTCATTTTCTTTTAGTTTTCCTAACAACATTATTTTAGTGTTTACATTTGCCTCGTCCAGCAAAAAATCACCGACCGCGGTACCAACCAAATTAAACCCAACAAAAGATAATTGCCCGCCATTACTTGTCCCGACCGTACCACGCAAGTGGTTTCCGCGTCCCATTATGCTGGCATATCTAAGGGTCGCCCCATGTAATACCAACACAGGTTCTGGATTTCCTTGACCAAAAGGTTCCAGCGCAGAAAGCTTATTTATAAGTTTCATATTTGCACTGCCTGCATCTAATTCTGCATCAACGACAATATCTGTGTGTGGCACTTCACCATTTAATTGCTGTTTAACTGCATTTTCCAAGAACTCGCAAAATTCTTTTTCTTTTTCTGCTGGCAACGAGAAACCTGCAGCCGCGGCATGTCCCCCACCTTCTGTAATAACCCCAGCAGCCAAAGCATCATGAATTATTTTACCTAAATCAATACCCGGTATTGAACGTCCAGAACCATTTATAATTCCATCACACCGCGTAGCCACACAAGAAGGTAAATTATATTTATCTTTTAAGCGACCGGCAATTATCCCCATTACCCCACCATGCCAATTGTCACCACAAACGAACAAACTGCTTTTACCTTTATCGCAACAACTTTGTGCCATATCTGTTGCACAAATCATAATAGCGTTTTGAATATCTATACGCTCTTGATTCATTTTGTGTAAACGTTGCGCTAAATCATTAGCAATCAAAGGATTATCAGTTAACAGCAACTCTAACGCAGGTGTTGCAGAATCTAAGCGTCCAGCCGCATTTAACCTTGGTCCCAGCGCAAAACCAGCTGCATAAACAGACGGCTTTTTAATTCCGGCAATATCCATTAACACACGAAGCCCCAGATTATTACGCAACCCCAAAACTTTTAGCCCCGTTGCAACAAAAGCCCGGTTCAAACCAATTAAAGGCATAGTATCGCATATAGTCCCCAGTGCGACTAAATCTAGATAATTCATTAAATTATTATCATCTAAACGCTTCGCGAATTCTGGACTTACATCACGAGATTTTAATTCACGCCGCACCCCGACCAGTGTCAAGAAAGCAACCCCAACACCTGCCAAATAATTCAAATCAGACGAATCATCTAAACGTTTTGGGTTAACGACAGCTTCTGCATCCGGCAACACATTATCTGGCGAATGATGGTCTGTAATCACGACTTTCAATCCATGACTTCTTGCATATTCAACTTCTTTGACCCCACTGATACCACAATCTACACTTATTAATAAGCTGGCACCTGCACTAATAATTTCATCTATTGCGCCTGTGTTTAAACCATACCCCTCACCTTCACGTGTTGGCAAATGCCAAATCACATCAACGCCCAAAGCACGTAAATATTTTACAAAAATAGCCGTTGCTGTAATGCCATCCACATCATAATCGCCATATATTGCAATTTTTTCATTACTTAAAATTGAATCAGCAATTATCTTTACCGCCTTGTCCATATCTTTTAATACATATGGATCAGGCATATATTCTTTTATACTTGGATTCAAAAATTTTTCTACGGCCGCTTCATCGGTAATACCACGACTAACAAGTATTTTTTTTAACAAATCATCTGACTTGTCCAAATTTTCATCCTGATACGTCGCCACCGTCCACGTTTTACCCAACATGGACTTATCTACAATATTTCTCACGCTTTACTCTTTTTTATTATCGTAGATATTATAATCAAAAATTATTCAAATAGCAACGGCAGTATACTATCAAGAATTTTTCCCGTTGTAGGCACAGCATTCCAAGCAGCAGTTCTCCACCCCCAAGATTCTTTTGTACCTTTTGGTTCATCAAGAATAACCAAAATTGTATATTGAGGGGCAGACACAGGAAAGATTCCTGCAAATGCAGTTAAGTTTCTTTTCCCGCCAGAGCCATATTTTTCTGCGGTTGCCGTCTTACCACCAATTTGAATACCTGCAATTCTGGCCTGCTTTCCACTTGTCTCTTCTGCTATACGAAACATTACGCCACGCAATCTTGCAGAAATTTCATCTGACAAAACCCTTTCCCCTTCAACAACGCCAACATTTCTTTTTAATAAAGTTGGATAAATATATATTCCACCATTGGTCATTGCATTTACTGCCAACAATAAATGCATCGGCGTTACAGATATACCATGACCGAACGAAACAGTTGCTCTTTCAACGGGTCCCCATTTAGCAGGCATCAAAGGATGCTCTGTTTTTCCAAATTCTAGTGTTAACGGTTCATCCATATGTATACGATGAAAGAATTCTTGTTGTGTGCCATCAGGTAAATCCAGCGCAATTTGAGCACTTCCCGCATTACAAGAATGCAGCATAATTTCTTCTATCGTTAAATTTGGACGTGGTGGCTTAAAACTACGAACATCAGATATTCTGGTAGCAACGCGACCGAATTTATCTTTTATTGGGAAAGGTTCCGCAACATAATATTCTTTAGTTATATTATGTTCCATTGCCATAGCAGTATTAAATATTTTAAAGATAGACCCCATTTCAAAAACACCGCGCATGGGTTTAAACAACCTATTATTTGCAGAATCCAGGTTTAAATTTTCTGGGTCAAAATCAGGTAATGAAACCATTGCTATCATTTCACCAGTACGAGAATTCATTAACAATCCCATTGCTGCTTTTGCCTGATATTTTTGCATTGCAAAAGACAGCTGTTCATAAAAAACAGATTGAATTCTAGAATCTAAAGACAATTGCAATGGGTCTAAATTTTCTTGTAAATAATCGTCATAAGTACGCTCTACCCCTTCCAGTCCATGACCATCATTTCCAACAAAGCCAATGACATGAGAAAACAGTCTGCGTTTTGGATATTTTCGTGTCTGAATAGATTCTATTTCCAAACCTTGCAACTTAGCTTTTGCAACTATATCACGCTGAGCATCACTAGCATATTTTTTAAGGTAAATGAAACGTCGTGAAGAGTTTACCAACTTCAGCGCTTCTGCCAAAGAATATTCATATGGCAAAGCCTGATGAATAACTGTTGCTACTTTATCTCTATCTTTGACAGCCTGCGGTCGCAATGTGATATGCCCAGACATTATATTTTTGGCCAGTATATCACCGTTTCTATCAACAATATCTGCCCGTTTTACGACCCATTCTCCGTCAGCACCAGCCAATCTTGCCCTGTCTGTTCCCTGAATTCCCAGCCAAAGCGTTCGCCCTATGAATATGACAAACGCAATTATAAACAAAGAATAAATAAAACGTAAACGCTTCCTAGCAATCGTATCTCCGACCACTCCATTAAAGCCACGTTTAAAAATATCCTTTCCTATTTCAAACATTTATTGCTCTTGCTTTCTATCTTCCAGCGCATCAATAGTAACTGATTTATGAAAACTAATAACTTCTGATTTTGGTGCGATACTTACAACCAAATTTCTTAAAATTTCTGGTCTTACATACGAAGCAAAATTCGCCTGTGCAACGGCGATATCTTGCTGTGTACGAACAATTTCCGACCTAATATGATTTCTTGAGCGATTCTGGGTTCTATAGCAAACCTGTAATATTGCAGCCAAAACCGATACAAGCACACATGACCACAAACCTATTTGAAACATTTTTTCATCTTCACCCATATCCGCACCCACATATTATAAAACTTAGTTTATCATAAATTTTTCAAAAAACGAATCATAGAATTAACCCCGCCTAATCTGCCTGTTCCTAAATTTATGTTCAACGAATTAAATTCTGTAATTAAGTCCATATTCTTTATTTCTTCAGGTGTTTTCCCATCAACCATCGCTGTTATAATAGCAACAATTCCACGTACCAATCCCGAATCGGCCCGACCATAAAACCTATTACCATCGATGCATATTTCTGCATAAGAAGAACACCCTAATATTTCATTACAATGCGCAGTTTCTGGTACTGCGGGCATATTTGCACCAAAATCCATAACAGCTTCTAGCTTTTCAACAGGATTATCAATCATCAATAAAATTCTTTTCATCTCTGTATACGTCATAACTACCACCCCTGCTCTGTTAAATCTAAATCTAATCGTGCAGCATCAGACATACGCGACAAGTCCCATGGTGGGTCCCAGACAAGCTCTACTTTTACATCACGACCACCAGAAACAAGATTTACCGAATCGCGAACTTGTTCTAATAATTCTTCCATCATCGGACATGTTGGACTTGTAAAAGTCATCGTTATTACGACTTCTTTTTCTTGAATTGAGATATCATATATTAACCCCAAATCCCAAATATTTACTGGTATTTCTGGGTCATATATATTTTTTAATACGGCAATAATATCTTCTTTGTTTAACATGATTACTTTACTATCTTATTTATTATATTAACAACGTCTCTCATTTCATCCATTGTATTCCAAGGTCCAACAGAAATTCTAATTGACCCAGATACCCCAAGTGCATTATGAATCCAACCTGCACACATATTACCTACCCGCAAGCACACATTATGCGCCCCTATCAAAGCCCCAAAATCTAAGACATGCATATCTTTTACAGTAAAAGTTAACAAAGTTGAATCACGACTTGTTAAAATTTTAATTTTGCTATTTTTTGATAACTCATCATACATGTATTTTATAAAATTCAAATTGGGTCTATTATTTTTTAAATAATCAATTGCCTTGCCCATACCAATAATTTGAGTTATTGGTAATGTTCCTGCCTCAAACTTATCTGGTGCGGCATTCAAATTAAAATCATTTTCATTTAAGATTTTATTAACCATTCCGCCCCCAAATTTATCAGGATAAAAATCGTCTGGATTTTTTATGTACATAACCCCAACACCTGTATCTGCCCCTATTTTATGACCAGAAAAACATATAAAATCCGCCCCCCAATCTTTCGCATTTATTTCTTGGTGAACAACATATTGTGCTGCATCAACAATAGTTATAACATCTGGATTTTTTTTACGCGCCGCATCTATTACAGCCTTCACATCAATCGGCATTCCTAAAACATTAGACATTGCTGTTATTACCATAATATCTGCCGTTGGAATTAAAGCCAAATCAAAATTCCAATTATCGTCCAAAGGCGAAATAACAACGTTTATATTTTTTTCTTTAAATGCCACCCATGGCAAGCGCGCACTATGATGATCTAAGTCAGACACAGCAACGACTGCCCCTTCTTTAATTTTATTACTTGCATTTAATATATTAACAATTCTATTTAGACCGTCTGTAGAACCAGAAGTAAAAATAATCTGAGACGGCGAATCGGCATTAATAAAATCACAAGCTTTTTTACGCACATCCAACAAAGATTTATCCACTGCAGCAGCACGTGAACAAATACCACGTCCTGCATTTGCATAATCATTTTGTAAAAATTCTTTTTCCGCTTTAATTACGATTTCTGGTTTCAAAGCACTGGCAGCCGCATCTAAGTATATGATTTTATTCATTTTATGATTTCTCTTGCTTTTTGGCTTGATTATAATACACTCGTCTGAAATATCAATATAAAGAAGGAGAAAAAGATGGCTTTAGAACATGCAAACGACGCAAACTTTGAATCATTACTAGGTTCAGGTATAACATTGGTTGATTTCTGGGCATCTTGGTGCGGTCCATGCCGTATGTTTGGACCAATTTTTGAAGAAGTTTCAGAAAAAATCAAAGATGTAAAATTTGTAAAATTTGAAATAGACGAATCTAACAGACGAACACCTGCAAAATATGGCATACGCAGCATACCAAGCGTACTTGCTTTTCGTGGCGGTGAACTGATAGAAGCACGAACAGGTTTAATGGACGAAGAAACATTAACACAATGGGTAAACGAATTAAAAGGAGCCTGAAATGGCAGCAGTAAATTATAAAACTATGGAATTACCACCAAAATATGTTCCAAAGAAATCGGAACCATACATGTGCCCACAACAGCTTGCATACTTTTATCAATTATTAATGGCACAAAAAGAAGAGCTTATGCACGATAGCGATTCTGTTTTAAGCGCCGTAAGATTGGCGAAAAAAAATGAAAGTGCTGGTGTTGGTGACGAATCGGATAACGCAACATACGAACAAGACATTACAATGAATTTGCGTATGTCAGAACGTGATAATAATTTATTAAAAAAGATAAACAGTGCATTAGAAAGAATTGAAAACGGTACGTTCGGATACAGCGTTATATCAGGTGAAGAAATCGGCCTTTCAAGAATGTTGGCGCGCCCACTTGCGACACTAACAATTGAAGAACAAGAAGAACACGAAAGAAGAGAATAAAAATACCGGCAAATGCCGGTATTTTTATTTGCTTTTAACTGCTTTATTTTTAACTGCTTTTTTCACAGCTTTTCTTTTCGCAGGTGCTTTTTTAGCATTAACATCTGCAGATTTTTTATCCGCAACATTTTCTTTTGCTTTGGTATCTTTTATTTCTTTCTTAAATATATTGATACCATCTGCCAAATTTTTCATCATTCCTGGTATTTTATTATGTCCGAACAAAATCAATACCAAAACAACAATAACTAATATTTCAGCCCAGCCAAAACGTCCAAACATTTATATCCCCTTTTATTATTTTGCAACATAGCAATCTAAACCATCAGATTTTGCATTCTGGCAAAAACCGTTAGCTTCTGCGGAATTGGCAAACGCAATACGCAATCTGTATGTTGTGTTGCCATTTGGCAAAACTGCAGCTAATATAACAAACTGTTTACCTGCAAATAAACTAGAATGCTTTGCAGTCAACTGCTTTTGTGCATTTTCTGCCAAAGCTCTTGTACTATAAGAACCGAACTGCACATACCAACTACCTTTAGGGGCGACTTGCTGCTTTGTAGCTACTTTTTTAGTTGTTTGCTGTTTAACAACCTTCTTTGCAGCAGGTTTTGCTGCTTCTTTTTTTGCCGTCTGCCTTTCTGGGTTAAAGGTAACTTCTTTCTTATCTTCTATAACTCTGACTGGAACCCCTGCTTTTTCTTGTACAGGTCCAACTTTTTCAGCAGGCGCAACTTTTTGTTGTACAGGTTTTGCAACTTCTGGCTGTGCAACGGGTTGTACTGCCACTGGTTTTACTTCTGGCACATCTTTTACCGCAACAGGTGCTGGCGGAACATCCATTGGAGGCACAGCAACACCCTCGCCTTCTACGATAACAGCTGGTGCATCTAAATCAATTTCCATTGACGAAGAAGAATCACTGCTAACCGCACGTATAATTATATACGTAGTCAAAATGATAACCAACAAACCAACCCCCAACAACAACCAAGGTTTCTTTGGTCGTGGTGCAACAAAAGGTGCAGCATCCGGTAAAGAATCGGCAGTATCTGCATCATCTGTCAAATCTAATAAATCCAAGTTATCATCATTATTCATCAGGATTCTCCCATTGTTATACGGATGTATTATATCACAAAAAAGTCAGATAACAAAAGAATATCTACTAATTACTTAGGCATCTGACCAAAATTTGGTGGCACTATTAACTTATGATTTTGTTCAACAATTGGTTCTGTTTCACATTTTGTTGTGCATGCACCTAAAACCAAAGGCACACCAATTAAAACCATTACAAAAATTATTTTTTTCATTTTTTCTTCCTTTCTTAATAAAAAATATGGCGCGCATAAAACGCGCCAAAAATCTAAAATATTAATTAGGCATTTTTATTGCTGATTTCATCTGGTTGATAAAATCATCAAGTGCCATTTTTTCTTGCGCATCAACACCCAGCTTTCGCAACGTTACAGTTCTATCATTTTCTTCTTTTTCACCAACAACTGCAATTATAGGTGTTTTAGCCAAAGAAAGTTCACGTATTTTATAGTTAACCTTTTCATCTCTCAGGTCAGCTCTGCAATACACACCCTCTTTGCGCAGTCTGTTAACAATTTCAACTGCATAATCTTTATACTTTTCAGAAATCGGTGTAACCACAACAGGTTCTGGTGACAACCACAATGGCAAATTACCACCCGTAGATTCCAACAAGATACCCATAAAGCGTTCAATAGAACCCAACATAGCACGATGCAACATAATTGGACGATGTTTTTCCCCATCTTCGCCTATATAAGATAAATCAAAGCGTTCAGGTAAATTCATATCCAACTGCACCGTACCACACTGCCACGTACGACCCATAGAGTCTTTTAAATAATTATCTATCTTTGGTCCATAGAACGCCGCATCACCTTCTGCAATTTCGTATTCTATACCATTTGCATCCAATGCATGCTTTAGCGCACCTTCAGCTTTATCCCAGATTTCGTCAGAACCGATACGGAATTCCGATTCTTTTCTGGTTGCAAGTTTCATTGAAATTTTATCAAAACCAAACTTGCTATATATATCTTTTATAAAGCGCAAAATCTTAACAACTTCTGTTTCCAGCTGTTCTTCCGTGCAGAAAATATGCGCATCGTCTTGCGTAAATTCACGCACACGCATTAAACCAGAAAGCCCACCTGCCGCTTCATAACGATTAACTTTCCCAAATTCCGCCAAGTACAAAGGTAAATCTTTATAAGACTTTATGCCCTGACCAAAAACCAACATTCCACCTGGACAAGACATAGGCTTTACACAAAAAGTCTTACCGTCTTGTGTTTTTCCTGAATAGTTATGCTCACCATACTTAGCCCAGTGACCACTGCGTTCCCACAAAGACCTGTCCATAACAGAAGGCGTTGATATTTCTTGATACCCCGCTAATTCTTGGCGATGACGAACATATTCTATAAGTTTACGATAAATTTTATATCCCTTATCGTGCCAAAATACAGCACCTGGTGCATAATCTGGTTCAAAATGGAACAAGTCCATATCTTTCCCAAGTTTACGATTATCACGTGCGGCCGCTTCTTCTTGCATTTTAAGGAACGCATCTAATTCTTCTTTACTTGCAAATGCATCTACATAAATACGTTGCAACATTTTATTTTTAGAATCACCCTTCCAGTATGCCCCGGCGACACTACGAATTTTAAAAGAATCACGTGGCAAATCTTTAGAAGAGTCAACATGAGGCCCACGGCACAAATCAACAAAATCACGGAATGTGTAAATAGACAACTGCTCGCCCGCAGCATCATATTCATTCAACCATTCCATCTTGTACGGTTGATCCGCAAAAATTTGTTTTGCTTCGTCAAGTGAAACATTACGCTGTTCAAAACGCCCGTTTGATTTAATTAACGCCCTTGTTTCATGTTCTATTTTTTCAAAGTCTTCTTCTGAAAAACGATGTTCTGTATCAAAGTCATAGTAAAAACCATTTTCAATTGCTGGTCCACCTGCAAATTTAACATCAGGATATAACTTTTTAACTGCTGCCGCCATTACATGTGCCAAAGAATGACGAATCGTTTCTATTGGATATGACATAACTAAAACCTTTAATTTTATAATTATATTTTTATTTTAATTGATTATTGCATTGCGCGGCAAAAACCGCAAATAGAATCTACACCCCCAAAGGGGTTGTTGTTGTCATTGTAATTAAAAGAATAGATTTATTAATCATATTTATAATTATAATACCCTTTTATGTTAAAAGTCAAATTTATAAAAACCGGCAAACGCCGGTTTTTATTATAAATCAATGATACAACCAAATAATACCGCAAAGAAGAAACAAACACTTCCCCCGATAACAAACAAGTGCCATATAGCATGCGAATATTTCATTTTACGCCAAACATAAAATATGACACCAACGGTATAAGATAACCCACCTGCTAAAATGAACCACAACCCACGCACTGGTATAGAACGCAACATAGCCGGCAAAATAAACAGCAACGTCCACCCCATAATCAGATACAAAACGACCATCCATTTAGGTTGTTGCTTTGGGTTACGCATTTTCATCACCGCACCAAAAATAACAATTGCCCATAAAATACCAAACACAGTCCAACCAATCCAACCGCGCAAGTTAACCAGCAAGAAAGGCGTGTAAGTACCGGCAATCAACGCATAGATAGCAACACTGTCCCAAACTTCAAAAAAACATTCACTTTTTTTACCAATTGTCGCATGGCACATTGTAGACCCAAAGTACAACGTAAACATAGTTACGCCAAATATAGCACAAGAAACAATTGACCACGCATTACCAGACAAAGCCGCAAAGACAACCAATAAAGTCAAACCGGCTATTGCCAGACCAATACCTATCCCATGTGTCAAGATATTCAAGACTTCTTCTGATTTCGTACTTGGCCTTTCCCAACGGAACAAACCGGTTGCACGCAAAATACGCAACAAACGATTTCCGCGCGGGTTATGTTTTACTTCTTTTAGTTTTTTACGAACTAATTTTGCACTTTTTGTCATTTCAATATTTCCTTTATACGATTAATTACTCTCTCCGCACCCATAACCTGAATTATAGAATACAAGTCAGGTGTATTAGTTCTACCCGTCAATGCAACACGCAAATTCATCGCAACATCACCATTTTTTACGCCTTTATCTGTTGCAATTGAAACAATTTTATTCCACCAAGTGTCTTTATCATCACATACATCAAAAGTTCCTAAGAAACTTGATAAAAGTTCTTTATTATATTCGTATTCTTTATTAGGCACGAACAAATCATCCCAGAAATAAGAAATTTCCTGCAAAGTCTGTTTCCATGTTATAAAATCTTTACGAATACGTTTTGGGTTATCGCGTTCAATTGCCAAAATATTTTTCAAATAATCTTGATTTGCACCGATTCGCGCTGCCCATTGCAAGTCATATTCATCTGCCCAAGAAACGACTCTGTTAACAAGCTCTTCTACAGACATAGAGGCAATAAATTCTTTTGCCCACCATTCCAGTTTTTTCATATCAAACAACGCCCCAGACATAGGTATTTTCTTTGGGCGCATTTCATATTCCCAAATTGACTTAACCTGCCCTTTTGCTTTTGCTTCTTCATAACCAGACGCCGCAATATTACCAAGATATTCCAGAACAGCTTCAGTTGGCCATCCGTCTTGTAAGAAGAACGCAACATTTGCTTCTGGGTCATGACGCTTGGATAATTTTCTTTGTTTACCTGTTTCTGCGTCTATCTTATCTATTGTAGAAGTATGAATATACATTGGTGGCGTCCAACCCATCATACGAAATAGCTGTATATGTAACGGGAAAGAAGGCAACCATTCTTCACCACGAACAACATGTGTTGTACGCATAAAATGGTCATCACACAAATGCGCAAAATGATACGTAGGCAGCCCATCATTTGACTTAATCAAAACAATATCTTCATTGTTTTCTGGGAAACCTATTGAGCCACGAACTGCATCTTTACAAAAAATTCTGTTTTCTGGGTTCCCTGTTGAATATAAACGAATCGAAGGAACTTCTCCATTATCTAAATGTGCAATTATTTCTTCTTCTGTTAAATCACGATCACGGGCAAACTCGCCATAAATACCTGTCGCGAAACCAGCAGCTTTTTGATTTTCACGAATTTTTTCCATATCTTCTGCTGTCAAGAAGCAAGGATACGCCAACCCCCGCGCTAACAAATCTGCCGCAACGCTATGATAAATATCTTTACGTTTAGACTGATAATAAGGCCCATATTTTTCATCATTATTATATTTCAGACCAAATCTATGCATAGAGTCTTCGATAATTTTAACAGCGTCTGCAACTTCACGTTTTGTATCTGTATCTTCTATACGCAACATAAAAACACCACCAGACTGTTGTGCTAACTTACAATCAACCAACGCCTGATATAAGCCGCCGATATGCATATACCCTGTTGGACTTGGTGCAAATCTGGTAACGAAAGCCCCGTCTGGTAAATCACGCGCTGGATATTTTTCTTCCAACTCTGCCAAATTATATTTTGGCGCATTTCCCAATATACGCGCTATTAAATCTGCCGATAACCCTTTACGCATTTTTATTTTCCTTTTCCCATTCTGATTTCAATTTTGAATAAACAGCAATATCACGTGGCAAGCCCCGTAATATGTTAGCTTGACGAAGCACCCCCTCTTTAACATACCCTGCCCTTTCTGCCACCGCGCAAGATTTCAAATTCTCTGAATCAGCGGTTATTCCAATACGATTCAGATTAAACGTTTCAAACCCGAAACTTTCAAGCGCTTTCACAGCACGCGTCATAATACCACGTCCATTATAATCTTTTGACAGCCAGTATCCAATTTCGGCCATTTTTTGCTTTTCCGAAAAATCAACAAAACTTATACTTCCAATTATTTTATTATCCTGCACGATATAATAATTACTACTTTTCGTTTCAGAAGATTTCAACAGGTGTGGATACATATCTTCTGGGCAATTTGAGAAGTCCACCCACTCTAACCACTTTGCTAAATACTCTCTTTGCCTATCTACTAATTCAAACAAATATTTTGCTGTATCAAACGTTGGTTTAACTTTTTCTAAAGTAAATCCGTCTGCCTGAATGATTTTTGGAAACTCTACCATTTATATTTCCTTGTTTTCTTATTCTTTGAATTTTATACTAAATATATGGAAAAACAAGAAATAAGAACATTTGGACGCCGGCACGGCAAAAAACTTTCTGCCCGTCAACAGTGGTTAATAGACAACGTTTTACCACAAATTTTGCCAACAAAAGCCAATAGTAACGAATCGACGATATTAGAGATTGGCTTTGGTGCGGGCGAACATTTACGGGAATTGGCGCAGACAAACCCAGAAAAGATAGTTATTGGCGCAGAACCTTTTATGAACGGGGTTGCATCACTGTTATCTGCAATTGCAGATGAAAATAATTCGACTCGCAACGAATATAAAAACATTCGTATTTTTGCGGATGACGTTCGTGATTTTCTAAAGAATACCGATTCGAAATTTGAACAAATATGGGTTCTTCATCCTGACCCTTGGCCAAAAGCAAAACATGAAAAGCGCCGCCTTTTAAGTGCACCTTTTTTACAAACACTGGCCGATAAGCTAACCACAAACGGTGAAATAATAATAGGTACTGACCATTGGGAATATTTTGATTGGATTATTCAAGAATTAGAAAAAACCACTTTGAAATATACAACCCCAAGCTTAGAAACGATTCGCACTAGATATCAAAAAAAGAACAAGGCAGGAACAGTTGCCCCAAAATATTTAGTAATAAAGAACTAAATATTTACAAAGAACTTTAAATTATTAGAAAGCGCTGGGTATATGCTATTTATCAGGCGTTCTGTTTGCTCGGCACGTACCCCAACTTCCC
This sequence comes from uncultured Alphaproteobacteria bacterium, assembly GCA_944389135.1. Classification (GTDB taxonomy): domain Bacteria; phylum Pseudomonadota; class Alphaproteobacteria; order Rs-D84; family Rs-D84; genus Enterousia. The sequence continues at coordinate 128,989 of CALXLG010000001.1, read as the reverse complement.
CGAAAGAAAAATGCAAATCAAAGCTAAAGTCATTTTTCCAGGATTCCAGTGCACCAAAAATTCTACCAACAAAATCTGACTTATCACCTGTATCAACGGGTAATACTAAAAGTATTCCGGTTGCTCTAATTTTTTCTAAATACTTTTTTATTATTTCCCAATCAAAAGGTCCTACTTCATTAATATCCATACCTATAAACAGGTCTTTATTAAAGAACAAATCATCTCTTATTAAAGAAACTTGTCCAACAAAGTTTTCTAATTCTGAAAAATGTGTAAAAATTTGAACACCAGATGCCCCATGTTTAAATGCAGTATTTATATTTTTTGTTAATTCGGAAATATCTTTAACCGAATCACTTTTACTTTCCAAATAAAATCGTGAATATATTTTAATATTGCTGTTTTCTAGCCACGGCCATATAACCTTAATATTATCGGGCACAACAGAAATTAAATTTATACTTTTTGCGATTGCGAATTCCGCAACATACGCCAAATCATTGGCATCATTTCCTGCCCCCGTCCATAAAGCAAGTTTTTGTAATTTTTTATCATCAAGAATATTATCTGTATCAATCATAATACTTTTTACTTTATCACAAATATGATATAATTTAAATCATAATGAAAATCAGACTGGATAATATATTACTTGGAATACTTTGGTTGCTTGCAGTAACACTTGGGGCAAGCTTTTGGTTTAATACCGTTTTCGGATTTAATATATTCTCTGCATCACATTGGACATATCTTTCCGAATTACAAGCAAGCAAAAATTCTATAAGTCCAACATTTTATATATCTTTTGTTATATGCGTATTCATAATGATTTTTGGGTTATATATTTTAATACGTCCACGTCTAAGACGAATACAGCTACCAAAAGTACATATAGAAAAACACAAAAACAACACACCAATTATAGAATCAAAAGAAACAAAAACTAATGCAGACGCATCAACACTAGATTTATTACCAGCAGAAACGGCAAAAGCACCTACAGCTACTCAGCCGTCACCTGCGCCTATACCATCTGCCCGCCCACCAAGATTGAATATACCTGTAAATAACACAGGCTATGTATCTGCCACACAAACAAATACGATTACCCCTGTTTCACAACCAAAGCCACAATCACAAGAGAATCCAGAAATACAAGAAATCTTCAGCAAGGCCGGTTTTACAGTAAAAAAATCCCCTCGCATAAACGGTATAACACCTGCATTATTTGCAATTGGTTCTAATGAGACGCTTTGGGTTGGTGGTGTGGGCATAAAGACAACCGACATCCGTAATATGATAGACAAACTATCACAAATTTTCTCTGACACACTTGAAGATATCTATATTGATACAAATGGCTTTGTTATTAATGCGCCAGACGCAGCAACATCTGAATTTGAAAATATTTTAATGTTTAATACAATAGAAGAATTAAGAAATTATATAAATAATAACCCTAACCCGCCAATTACTGAAGAAGACAAAGATAATTTTGCTGCATACTCTGAATATATTGACACGGTTATAAGCTACATAGGTAAAATCTGATGCATTGGAGTCAAGAAACAGCCGAACAAAAATTGGCAGCCTTAAAAATGGAAGACATGCCAATTATTTGTATAGCTCCTGAAAAAGTAAAACTTTCACCTGATTGGTTTACCCGATATAAAAATCTATGTCGTCAATTTATGGAATCTTTGACAGACTCTACCGAAGAAATTGCATTTATGAATCTATCACAAGATGAATTTATGGGATTAATAACAGGGAAAAGAATGCCTGCAAATTTATCTATTAGATTTCGCATACCACTTGTTTTTGGCGGCGGTCTTGAATTAGACAACATGTTTATGTGCAGCACTTTTCCCCACTCTCATAGATTGGATAGATTTATTATTGAACAATATGGCAATGAAAAAATATGGTTACCTAACCCCGTTAAAAAGATATATGTTCCTGCACATACTGCATCTGGTGGTGACGGCGGAAACGCGACAGCCGACAGGTTATCTCAACTTGCAGCCCAGCTTGCCGCGGAACGTGGCATGGAATAATAAAAGGATAAAAAATGACAATGGAAGAATTTTTATCCAACATAAAAAAGCACGGTGCAACATTTGCGACTGCCGAAACGCAACAAAATATTGATTTAGCAAATACCATGCTACAAAAGATACAGGCAGCAATGTTACCTGCATTTATAATAAACCTATACAAAGACGTTGGTGGTATAAATCTTGGCAATGGTTATATCTTTGGTCCAACAGAATTTTCAGTTAACAACAAATTTCCTGTACCAGATATTGTTCAAGTAAACAAAGATTTATCAGACATAAATCGCATGCGCGGGAAAACCGTATTCGGCAGAAATGATTTATTTTGGTTTGCATTTGATTCTTTTGGGACATGCATGATGTTGGACAATATGACATTAAATGTTTTACGGCAATATGACGACCCATATAAAGCATTAACCGACTGTTTAATTGCGGGGAAAAATTAATTATGAAAAAAATATCGGTATCTTTATCTGGGCACCAAACCAGCATATCATTAGAAGAAGAATTTATAAACGCTTTAAAAGAAATTGCAGCAAACAAGAACCAATCTATTGCAGGTATAATTTCTGCCATTGATTCAAATCGCCCACCAAAAACGAACTTATCTTCGGCAATAAGAGTTTGGGTTTTAAACAACCTCAAAAATTGAGTATTATGATTTTTTCGTCTTTAGTGTTTATAAAATTTACGTTTATTTTTTATATTTTCTTTAATAAAAATTCACAAACACCAAGACAAGTTTTATATAGTTATTTTTTATACTTTTCTTTTGCATACAAAGATATCGTGCATATACAAGAAAATAATAGTATCACAATCATCCAACCATCTCTGCCAATAAAGCGATATGGTGTCATATGCGCCCCCCAAACAAAACCATCTAAAATTCCAGATTGTGCTATTGGAAGAGCCGATATAATCTGACCACTTGCAGAAACAAAGGCACTAATACCAGAATAATTTGCTCTGATTATAGGCAGTCCAGATTCAATTGCATACCTTCTTACCATATCAAGATGTTGATAAGTTCCAGGCGTTCTTCCGAACCAAGTATCATTTGTAATATTTATAATGGCATCAGGTTGTGTTTGTCTTGGTACCAAAGAATCTGAAAAGATTATTTCATAACATATCGCAGGCGCGAAAGTTAAAGTCCGCCCATTAAGTTCTAGGCTTATAATTTCTGCTCCCTGCCCTGACGCCAACTGCCCTGGCGTTGGAATAATATCACCCAAAGGTCTATATTCACCGAAAGGCACCAAATGTGATTTGCTATAAATTTTATCTATGCTGCCATTTTCCGAGCTTATCAACATAGAATTATACATTTTTCCACCAGAGTAATATTGCGAGCCAACAACAATATTTTTATTCATAAAATCTGATATTGGCATATAGTCGCCATCCATAATCACAAAAGGATAAGATGTTTCTGGGAAAACAACCAAATCTACTTTTTCTGACTCTGGCAAAGCTAAACGCATAAGCATTTTAACATTTTCTTCGGCATTTCTTAATGCGTCCGCCCTTGAATGAGTAGCTTTCTGGGTTGCACTTTGGGCTGGTTGCACAATTCTAATAACTGGCGTTGCATTACCCATATTGTCAGATTTTTTTATATTGTTATAACCGTAAACAGATCCAACTATCAGCAAAACAAGAAATACAAAAAATGAAATATATGTTGTTTTATTTTTACGGTTAGATAACAGCTCAACCAAAGACGCGATTAAACCTATAATTATAAAGCTCAAACCCAACGCGCCCCACAAAGACATTGAATTTGCAACAACAGGGAAAGGCATAGTTATATTTGCAATAGGGTTCCAAGGGAAACCCGTCAACAACCACTCGCGCAGCCATAAAACCACAACCCATGCAGAGGCAAACAAAAACGCTCTACACGCCGGAAACGTGCGTATACGTAAAACTACAACAAAAGGCAAAGCAAATATTATTCCACCAAAAATACCGATTCCTATTAACGCAGGCAAAGTCCAAATTGCAAATTGCTGTGTCAGTTCTGGTACAACGTATATAGAATTTACAACCCACCAAAACATTGATACAGCATAAACAAAACTAAAAGGCAAAACTTTTACAAAAGTCTTAAACAAGTTACCAACATTATTTATACGTGTTAAACATTTATACGCCCCGGCAATACCAATTAAACTGGCCCACCACATATGAAACGGCGCAAAGCCAAGTGAAGTTATAAAACCTAAAAATGCCAATGTAAAGTATTGCCAAAAACTATTTTCACGAAAATTAAGCTTATTCAACCAAGACATAAACTTATTACCAGGGCAGCATTCTTTACTATTACAAACAAAAGCATCTTCTTCATAAGGGTTCTTAATGCCTAATTTTTGTAATATTTTAATTTCTTTGCTTTCCATAACCTTGGCTTCTTTATCATTAAGATGGTCATATCCTAATAAATGCAAGATACCATGAACCACCATATGTGCAGTGTGCTCCGCCACAGAAATTTTTGCTTCTCTTGCTTCTTTGATAACAGTATCCAAAGATATATATATATCACCTAATAAAATATCATCTCCTAATTCAAACGACAGAACATTTGTTGGTTTATCTATATTTCTATACTTTAGGTTTAAAGCATGAATTTCTTTATCATCAGTAAGTATAATTGAAACTTCTGACTCTTTGTGCATAGAGCCCACCACGGCATTGGCGATTTTTTGAAAATCAATTTCATATTTTCTCCAACGCTTATTATTATAATTCAAAAACACATTCATCTTTCCAACCTTATGCTAAATTATTATCACTTCGCATTGCCTGCTTCCATGCATATACAGCATTTTTTTCTTTTATTTCTTTATTCAAAATATTTTTTGCTGAATTAAAAGCAATTTTTTTAGTCTTTAATTTTTCCTTTACTCGTTTCAAAGCATCTTCATAAACTTTTAAATCAGTTGCTTCTTCGCTACCATTTTTACAATTATAAATTGCTGTTTCAAAATTCTTTTTTGCCAGGTTATAATTTTCATTAGCCAATTTATCATCACCAGATTTTTTATATATTTCAGCCATTTCAAACCTAGCCACTCCGGCAGCATAATAAGTTTCTGCTTTTATATCCCTATCATACAATAAACTTTTATTTTTATTCATTCTTTTATTACAAGCAGAAACAGTTTCAGTAACTTTTTTATAATATTCTATTGAATTATTTTTATGCCCTAATTTATTATAAGTTTCTGCCAAAGCAGTATATGCATTCATATTATCAGGATCTATTTCGATAGCCTTGGCATACAAATCTTTTGCATCTTCAAATTTTTTTCGTTTAAATTTTTTATCTCCCTTATTTACACAAGCCATAGAATTTTCTATTTTTTTATCTTGTTGATTAAATACTTCAAGATTTATTGTTTTACTGTTGTCCACAGCATCTACTTGAGCCAATATTTTCTTTCCTTCTGGAAAATCACTTAGAAATTCTTTCACAGTTGAATTAGAATTCGTTCTGCTCAAAACAAATTTAACGGTTTCTGCATCTAATAAAAAATGTCCATTTCTTATGATATTATTCAATTCAACCTTTGAAAAACTATCTCGATTCATTTCTAATAAATCCGCCGAATTTATCAAATTTAGTGCATACGCAGCACAAACCCAACGACGCTTCAAAGTCCCATTTTTCCATCTTTGCCCGTCTTTCCCTATATACATAAACGCATCCGCAACTTCTTGGGCATTATTTGCATTTTCTATTCTTGCAGCAATATGTGAAATATCCACAGGTCTTTGATAACCTGCCAAAATTAACGCAACAGCATATTTGCCATTCATATTTTTCTTGCCAAGCATCGCTGTTTTTAACTTTTTTAATGTTTCATATTTAAGATGTCTTTTCGCCTGTTCGTAATTATATTCTTTTGAATTTGCCCTTGTATTGCTGGTATTTCCAACTTGTTTTAACTTTCCATTTTCGTTATATACATAATGCCATGTACACCCCAAACCATTAGTGTAACGCTTTTCACCAGAATGCCTTTTCGGTATTGCCCTGTAAGTTTCTAATTCTGTTAACCCAACTGCAACTTCTGACCAATACTCTTCCAATGCCGCATTTATAAAATCTTCTCTATTTGGGGAAATATATTGAGTTTCTTTATCAATATCATTCCATTTCAAATCATCTATCCAATCTATTAACGACTTTTTGTAATCATTCATATTTTTAGAATTAACAACGAATTTACCCCCAAAAAGCGTTGCAGACAGCATAAAATACCATATAATATGAGATGATACATTAGGATAGTTTTTCGCAAAACTTCTTATCTTTTGTGGCTGATATTTTTTTACTTCCTCTAAATTTATTTTTTTATATTTCTCTTCCATATTTCTAATAAATTGATTGTCGAGTGTCAACCACCTCGCCAACGTTAATAAAAACTGTGCACCACCTGCTGCAAGCCACGCCCCGCCCTTCATAGCCATTAATGAACCAGTTGCAATATTATCTTTTATTGCAGCATTTTCATCTTTTTTACCAGAAGCATTTTTTTTCGCTCTATTACGCTTTACATAATCTTTTGGCGACATTTTTTCTATTGCTTCGCGCAATTGTTTAGCCAATTTTTCTGGCCCTGTAACAATATTTCTAAATTTTTCTGACATGAAATATCCTATTTATTTTTTCCTAGCCCAGATTTCTTTGCTATTTTTGAACGCTTTTTGGTATACTCTGGTGCGACCATTGGATAATCATCTGGCAGCCCCCACTTTTCTTTATATTGTTGTGGTGTCAGATTAAATTTTCTCTTTATATATCTTCTTAGCATTATGTGCCAAGTACCATCTTCTAAACACTGAATTTTATCGTTTTGAACAGAGTCCTCTATTTGCTGTTGGCTGACGGTAGTCCCCCTTAAAGTCTCGCGCGCTGCTTTTACTGCATCAGTCATACTTAAACCAGGGTTTGCAGACATTGCGGCAGCGGCAAGGTTTGCCACTGCAAGAGTAAACTCGGAATTTTTATTAACATTTACCAATTGATAAACCTTTGTTTATTTAATACAATTTATTATACCACAAATAAAATATAAATAAAACCCAAGTAAAAGCACCTAAATGCAAAACGAAAACAGACCTCTTGCAGATTTAATGCGCCCCGCAACAATAGATGATATTGTTGGGCAATCTCAATTATTAGGTGAAAATGGTCTGGTTCGCCGTATGGTTGACAATCATAAATTATCAAATCTTATTTTGTGGGGTCCCCCAGGTTGCGGAAAAACAACAATCGCACGCGCACTTGCAAAATCTGTGGATATGGACTTTGTACCTATGTCGGCAGTATTTTCTGGAACGGCAGATATTAAGAAAGCAATGGAAGCAGCAAAAATGAATCGCGAAATTGGGCGAAATACATTGCTGTTCATAGATGAAATTCATCGCTTTAATAAGACGCAACAAGATACTTTATTACCATACCTAGAAGACGGCACCGTTGTTTTTATGGGTGCGACAACAGAAAACCCCAGTTTTAATTTAAACAACGCGTTACTTTCTCGCTGTCATATTGGAGTATTACAACCGTTATCAACAGAAGACCTGATGACATTAATGTCGCGTGCAGAAAAGTTTTTAAATAAATCTTTACCACTTGATGAAAACGCCAGAATTCATCTGGCCCAAATGTCTGATGGTGACGCACGATTTTTATTAAATACAGTTGAATATTTATTATCTGCGAATTTCAAAAAAGCTTTGTCCGCAGATGCACTTGATAAAGCAATTCAAAAACGTGCCCCACTATCTGATAAGCATGGCGACGAACATTATAATTTAATATCTGCTGTACATAAATCTTTACGTGCCAGTGATACAGATGCTGCCCTTTATTGGACTGCACGCATGATTACATCGGGGCAAGACCCAATGTACTTGTTTAGAAGACTTAGCCGATTCGCAATGGAAGACATTGGGCTTGCCGACCCAAACGCTATGCAAATGGCACTAACTGCATGGCAACTATATGAAAGAATGGGCAGTCCAGAAGGAGATTTGGCCTTAACAGAACTTGTTATATATTTAGGCACTGCGCCAAAAAGTACCGCAAACTATAAAGCACAAATGTCGGCATACAGAACTGCACAAGACACAGGCAGTCTTATGCCACCTAAAAATATACTAAATGCCCCAACTAAGATGATGAAAAATTTGGGATATGGCGATGGATATATATATGAACCAAATACAGAGTCCGGTTTCAGTGGTCAAAATTGCTTTCCAGAAAAAATGGAGCGGCAAAAATTTTATTTTCCAATAGAACGCGGTTTTGAACGTGAAATCAAAAAGCGCTTAGAATATTGGGACTCATTACGTGAAAAATTGAACAAGAAATAATTAACGCGTTTTTTCTTCAGACAATTCTTTTAACATTTCTAAAACATTTTTCAAATTATCAGTATTGCTTGCCCGACAACCAACATTTGCCCTATTTATTAAACCTGTTAAAGTCTTGCCCGGCCCCAATTCATATGCCCTAGTAATATTATAAGTAGGAAACTTTTCCATAATTTCAAACCAGCGCACACCGTGCGTCATTTGATCCGCCAAAGCATCTTTCACATCCATAGGATTATTCATTACATTTGCGGTTTGATTAGAGAACCAATTTGTTTTTGGCGATTCAACATTTATAGATTCCAAACGTTTTTTTAATAATAACTTTGCGTTTTGCATCAAGGCACAATGTGCAGGAACCTGAACATTTAAACGTTTCACCATCTTTGCACCCTTCTCTTTTGCACGCGCCAGAACAGCGTCCAACGCATCATTTTGTCCACTTATAACAAACTGGTCTTTTGCATTATGATTTGATATTGCAGCAAAACCAATTCCTGATGCCGCCAATAAAGATAGCTCTACCTCTTCCTTTGGCAAACCAACGACACAAGCCATTCCGCAATTATTATTATTAGACATAACCATATAAGAAGAACGTGCTGCAACCAGATGCACAGCATCTTTAAAATCTAAACTTCCAACGCAACAAAGCGCGGCATATTGTCCAACCGAATGCCCAGAAACGGCATAGGCAATATCATATAAAGGTTTGTCAAAATGAGCTTCTAATATATTAGCAATAGAAACAGAATGCGCAAATATCCCCAAAGAAGTATTTTCGGGTTTATTTAATACATCTTGCGGGCCATTAAAGCAAACATCTGCAATATTTTTATGCACAACATCTGAAACACGTTCAAAAGTATGCTTAACCACAGGGAATTCATTAAATAAATCTTTCCCCATACCAACATATTGAACCCCTTGACCCGGGAAAACAAAAATTGCTTTATCACTATTCATGACAAAGAATATTTATATAATAAAAACAAATAATGTCAAATTAAAACAGAACGTTTACTTTTGTACCGACTTGAATATTTTCACTTTCAAACTCATAATCTAAATGCCCAATATATTGCGTTCTGCCATATTGACGAACAACTTTACCACCTAACCATTCTTGGTTATAATGAGGGTTCGTTGATTTACGTATCATAAAGTTAGCCCCCAAACGCCAATTATTAGTTATGCGAAAATATGCTTCTGGCATAAAGTCAATATAAGACATACCGCGAACATTATCAAAAATCCAACTAGATTTAATAGTAGCAGCCAATGTCATACCCGCCCACTGACGACCAAACCTATACCCTGCATAATAAGTAGAATCTGCAAAATAAGGCGTACGAACGTGAGAGCTGCCACCAAACTTAAACCCAAACAACAAATCAGAAATTATTCTTGCGCTATTACCATCAGCAGTACTTATACGATAAACTGCGCCTAAATCTATACTAGAAAAACCGTCTTCGGTACCATCAAAATCTTGTTGATAATGAACGTTTGCGGATATAGATAAGCGATTGTTTAAACCATATGAAACAGTCTGACCAAGACGTAAAATATTATCCCAATAAGTTAATGAAGTTTGAGAAAAAATATCCTCTATTTTTAACATATATAAAGGGTCTGATGTATCGTATGTCAAAACATTTGCTGATGCCACACCAGAACAAAAAGAAGACATTATAAATAAAGATGCAAAAATAGAATAAAACTTATATTTCATACTCCCACCCCATAATAAAAAACAAAAAGTACACTTCGCCCGAAATTTTCATCAGGCGAAATGTACATAAAGTAATCAGAACAAGAACGTAGCTTGCAAACCAATTGATGTTTCGGAATAGTTATCTATGCCAGCAGTTCCCATGCGAACAAAGTTTCCTGTTTCTGCATCAGTTCCCCAGAAGCTTAAAGCTTTACCATCTGCAGAATCATAAACTGCTGTTTTTGCATACAGATTCAAAGCCATCCAATCATTTGGTTGCCAACCGATTGCAGCCTTTAAGCTTGCTTGGTTGTGCCAATCATAATTACCGATTAAACCTTCAAAATTCAATGTCCAATCTTCATCCAGTACGCTGAAGATACCAACTCCACCTTCTACATAAAACAAATTATCAACATCTGTATTATAAGCTAAGAACAAGGTTGATTTCATTCCTTCTGCAGTAGTACCTTCTATACCGTTGCCGTAAGAATTACCATCCAATGCAACATACCAACCACGAACCACACCGTATATAGTAGAAGAAGAAACTTTATATCCCCCCTTTAAATCTAACAAGAAATTATTAGAAATGTCGTTTTGATGTTGATAATAACCAGATACAGTTGCAATCCAATCTTCGTTATCAACAAAACGCCACTGAGCACCTAAACCAAACATATTTAAACCGCTATCATCCATAGAGTCATCTGGTGCAGTTGACCAATCAAACTTATAGTCCGACATATCATATTGCAACATAGCCAAGACAGCAATACGGTCTGTGATACCATAGCTAAAGTCTTCCTTGATAGAGAATTGAGTCATATCCCATTTACCATTTGGGTCGGAAATAGCCCCAGTTTCCAAAGGTGTTAATTTGATATCATAAGAGCTCATTGCATAAGACAAATCTGTAACAGAACCAAACTTCCCCTTTAATGGTTGGAAGAAAGGATGTGCCAAGAAATACTTACGTTTTAATTCACTTGTATAAGTTTCAGACCGTGTTGTACGAACAGTTGTTCCTGAATTATTTCCACTTGCATATTGTTTATACAACTGACTGCGATTTGCAGGTTGAGTATAATAAATATTTTTTGCGTCTTTTTCATCATATGTCTTTGTAGAAGTACGCGTTTCATATTTTTGATAATTGACTTGTGTACGTTCACGTACTGCCGGTTGTCCTGTTAAATCCGCACTGGATGCAGCACGCGTACCAGAATTGGTTGCGGCCCAAACAGGTGATAGACCAAATAATGTAATTGCCCATACAAATAAAGACATATGCTTTTTCATATTAAAAACTCCTTTTGACAAAATTATATCATAAAAAATACTTATAAAAAAGCTTTTAAATAAAAAACGCCTAAACATAAGACGTTTTTCTTATTTTACAAAATATGTCTTTTATTATTTGCATCTGGTGGGCTAACGATACCATCTGCCTCCATTCTTTCCATAAAGCCCGCGGCTTTATTATACCCAATACCCAATCTACGCTGGATATAAGAAATCGTAGGTTTTTTATCTCTTAAAACATACTCTTTTGCTTGCGTATATAAATCAGCATCTTTATCTGCCTTGGTCGGTGCCATACCAGGAATTGCCCCAGCACCAAAGCCAACGCCACTATCTTCTGATTCAGAAATTCCAGCAACGTATTCAGGTTCTCCTTGTTCGCGCAAGAAATCTGCGACACGATTTATTTCTGTATTTTCTATAAATGCACCATGTATACGTACTGGCACGCGTCCTGCCTCACTAAATAACATATCACCACAAGACAACAACTGCTCTGCCCCTTTTTCACCCAACGTTGTCATAGAGTCAATTGCACTGCGCGCTTGGAAAGAAATACGTGTTGGGAAGTTTGCTTTGATAACACCGGTTATAACAGACGTATCAGGACGCTGAGTCGCCGCAACTAAGTGTATTCCCGCCGCACGTGCTTTTTGTGCCAAACGTTGAACACACGCTTCTACATCTTTACGCGCGACAGACATCAAGTCCGCCACCTCGTCTATTATTATAACCAAATATGGCATATCTGATAAATCAACTTCTTGTGTTTCAAATTCTAACTCGCCCGTTTCTGGGTCTGTTCCAACTGCAACTTGACGCGTTAAAACTTCACCATTTGCACGCTTTTTTCTGACTGCTTCATTATACCCTTCTATATTCTGTACCCCTAATAATTGCAGTCGCTTATATCTTTCTTCCATTTCACGCACAGACCATTTTAATGCGTTTACTGATGCATTTGCATCCGTTAATACTGGTGTAATCAAGTGCGGTATATTGTCCCATAATGTAAAGTCAACACCTTTTGGGTCAACTATCATCAGCTTACATTTATCAGGTGTAAAGTGATATAAAATTGACATGATTATTGATTGAACAAAAACAGATTTACCAGAACCGGTACGCCCTGCAATTAAAACGTGAGGCATTTTTGCCAAATCAAAATACATTGGATTACCACCAATATCTACCCCCAATGCCAGCGGAATTCTATACTTAGAATTAATAAAAGTATCATTATCAACAAGAGATTGAAATCTTACCATTTGACGATTTAAATTAACCATTTCCACGCCAATTAATTGTGTACTTGGGATATGAGCAATACGAATATTTTCAGTTGCCATTGCACGCGTCATATCTTTAACGGTCTTATTAATATCAACCATACGAACGCCGCTTTCTGGCATAAATTCATATAAAGTAACAATTGGCCCTGGGCGAATACCAACGACATGCCCACGAACACCATATTCTGCAAAGTGTATTTCCATAGCCGCCGCATTCCTTTTTAGTTCTGGGGTCACAACATTTTTACCAAAACTAGACTTCTCCAAAAATGCAGGGTCAGGCAATTCATATTCTTGTTCACCACTAAATTCTTTTGTTTCTACCTTAGAAATTCTTCTTGGTTTCTTTCTAGCAGGGCGTTCTTTGGCGACAGGCTCTTCTACCTCTTCCGCTTCTTCTTCCATTTCTTCTTCGGCTGCTTCTTCATACGAATATTCCGGTTTTGCCAAATGGAAAACAGATGCCACCCAACGCACAGCTTTTATAACAAGCCTTGCACAAGATTTAATATGTACCCACTTAATATGTAATAAAGTTGCCGCCAGATAAAAGAAAGCACATATAGCTAATACCCCAAAAGCAATTCCCCAATTACCGATAACAGATAACACATCAGCTGCGACTAAATATCCCGCCAATCCACCAAACGTTGCCGAAGGCATTATCAAACCAAAGCCTATTGCCCCCATACATAAAGCAATAAAACCACGTAAAATATTATATTCTGGTGCATTGCTTTCTTCCCAATTTGCAGTCAAGCTTAGTCCAAAACGCGACAAACATAAGAACAAAAACATTGCTGGTACAAAGCCAACGCCATATCTTACAAAACCAACAACCTGCCCCATAAAAGATTGATTACCAAATGTACTGGCGGCCGCAAACCCATCAAGATAAGGGTCATAAAAAAATAATGCAAACAAAGCCCACAGCCCAATCAGCATTAAGACCACACCGATAATTCGTTTAGTCATGCTTTTCAGTGCCCCAGAAACTCTTTCAGGTAAAAAATGAGATTGTTTTTCCATGACAAGCATTTTATCACAAAAAAGCATAAAATGTTAGTATTTAGATTTGATTATTTTTCTAAATCTAGTGCACGTGATTTTAACGCGGCTTTTACCAAGTCTGCCATTGCCATACCAATAAAAGCCCCCATAATAACATCTGTCGGCCAATGCGCGCCATAAAATACACGCGATGCCCCAATTATTATTGCCAAAGTCCATGTAAACCATTTTACTTTTGGCGCCAACAAACCAATCATTACCAAGCCCGCAAACGATGCAAACGTATGACCAGATGGCATCGAATTAAATGCCCATTCTGTAGATAGCGGGAAAAAGCCCGTCATATCTAACGCTTCATAAAATATAGGACGTGCGCGCCCAATTAAAATCTTTAAGATTTTACCAACAACGCTTGCTGCCAATACCGAACAAAATACATAAAACGCATAACTGTTATGAACTTTTAAAAAAGCGTCTTTAATAAAAACACCCAAACTAAACTTATTATTTTCATTTTTTATTTTTGGTCTAACTTTTAAAGACTTCTTTATATAAAAGAATAACAAAACCACCGCAGAAACAATTAACCATATTTTTGCATCAAATAATAAGTCAAATAATCTCCACACAGGCGCATCAAAATTACGCATAAACAAATACAGTGGTTTATCAAACCAGAATATCCCTGCAAACACCAACACAAGTGTTATAACTGCGCCATACCCAAGCCACTTCCATTTTATTTTATTATCTTTTGTTAAAAACATAACACACCCACCGTATTATTCTGCGATTAATTTATTATAAACTTTACTGTCTGTTAAAATTTTAACTGACACGGCTGCCGCCAAAGCGTCTTCGTCTGCCCCACTTGTAATCACAGGGCAACCACGTCTGATATCAGCAACATCTATATCTTCATTTTGATTAAAATCTTGGGCATTAAAATCGTTATTTATAACATTTAAGAAAAATGCATTTTGTTGTGAAGAAGAACGAATATTAGACAAACAAACTATCGGGAATAAACCACGTCCGTCTATTTTTCTGCCCTTACCTGTCTTTATAGATTTATTTAATAATTCCAAAGCCCCACCATTATCTAAGCTTATACGTGTTGCGATTCGTGCGCTTCCTGCTGTTGGCGTTCCGACTAAAACACCACGTTCATTTTCATAAAAAGCAGCTGCAACAGCTTCTGCTGTACCACGGGTCATATTTGACATTAACACAACCACCGGTGCATCTGTAACAGCATCACCACCTGGGACAACTTCTACTTCATCACGCGCTGTTTCAACGATTCGTAATACAGGCTCGGTCCCTATAAACAAACCTGCTAGTTTTGCGGCCGCCCTTTCATCATCACCACTTGCCGCACGCAAGTCCAAAATTATACCAGACAAATCAGAGTACTTGCCCAACGCTTCATTAACAATTGCTGCGGAATTATCAGATATCTTATGCACTACTATTTCTAATATTCCACCAGTCTGTGGGTCACTGCGATGTACAACATCAGCATCTGCTAAAATAATAGTTGCACGACGCAAAACCACATCTTTATTACCAGACGGCGTCAATAATTTTAATTTTGAAGTCCCAGAATTAAAACCAGACATAACCGACGCCAATTCAGAATCTGACATCTTAGCAACACTGGTACCATTAATTTCTGCAATTAAGTCCCCTTCTTTTATTCCTGCTGTATCTGCTGGGGAATCTTTATAAATACCGGTTATACGATAATTACCTTTGGCATCGCGCATACCTTCCAGACCGACACTGGTAAGTATTCTGCCATCTTCGGCAATTTCAGCTTCTTCGGAAAAAATATAACGTCCATTTTCATCAATTCCACGCATCAAACTATCTACAACCATTTGATACATTTCACTTTCACTGGCATTATGCAACGTTGCGTCATTTGCACGCATTTTTAATACAAGTGCTGTTGTGATTTCACCAAAGCCTTGCCAATCACCCGCCTCTGGTCTGGGATAATTTGCAATTATCGCATCTTTCCAAACTAAGACAACTCTTTCATCTGTTGCTGCAATATGTGCATTAGTATTTAACTTTTCTAAACTTTCAATAGCTATATTTATATTCTTACCGCCCCAACTAACACTATCTAGCTTTTTATAAATATCAGCAAAAGTATTAGATACATCAAAAACATTTAAGCCATCTTGTATGGGCTCGTCTTCAAAGAAAAGACTTTCTGCCCGAACAGGCAATGTGCAAAAAGCAAGCAAAGCAAATAAAACGATTTTTTTTATTCCCATTTCATTACCCTCCCTACTTTTTACACATTATCTTATTGGTTATTTTTCATTATCTCTAAGATTAAAGTGATATAAGATTACGTTAGAGATATAAATACTTGTCAGCGTTCCCATAACAACCGAGAAAGTCATAGATATTGCAAATTCACGCAACATTGTTCCACCGAACAAATATAACGCAACCATAGCCAATATTGTTGAAAGCCCAGTCATTATAGTTCTGCGTAACATTTCATTAACAGACAAATCTATTAAATCATTCATCGGCATCTTATGATATTTTTTAATATTTTCTTCAATTCTATCATAGTTTACGACTTTATCATTAATAGAATAACCAACACCCATTAAGATAACCGCAATAGATGTCTGATTAAATTCAAGTCCTGTAACAGAAAAGAATCCAAACATTATTATAAAGTCTAGTACCAAAGACAAAAATGAACCTATTGCATAACCGCCACGATACCTAACCCAAACATATACAGCCATTAACACGAAAGAGAATAGAACAGCTAAAATACCACCACGTACAAGCTCGCCACCAATTTTAGGCCCAACGATTTGTACTTGTGAATATTCTACGTTATTTCCCAATATGTTTTTAATTTCTGCAACACGTTGATTTTGCTGCGCATCAGTTGCACCTTTTGGCAAACCGACACGAACCAAAATTGCACGATTGTTATCTATAGATTGCAACTCTGGGCTAAATTCTGCCAATGCATGACGCATTTTATCAATTGTATAATCTTGAGAAACAGGTGTTACTTCCATTGATATACCGCCGGCAAAATCAATACCATAGTTTAACCCACGCGTTGCCAACGACAACACAGACAACGCAATCAACAACCCAGAAATCCAGTATGATAATTTACGATATTTCATAAACTTCAGTTTCATGACACAAATCCTTTCATTAATCTTTTACGTATCCAATTTTTTTATTTTTACCGTTCATATACCAGTCAATAATAACTTTGGACAATGAAACGCAGGTAAACAAAGTTGTAAGCACACCAACAGACAGCGTTACAGCGAAACCACGAATTGGACCGGCCCCGAATTGGAACAAAACTAACGAGCAAATCAAATTAGTTAAATTACCGTCTAATACCGCTTTCATAGAACGATGGAATCCAGCTTCTACTGCACGCAGTGGTGTCGCACCTGCCCTTATTTCATCACGAATACGTTCAAAAGGCAGAATGTTTGCGTCTACCGCCATACCAAGCGTTAACACGATACCAGCAATACCAGGCAGCGTCAAAGTCGCCCCCAAGAACGCAGACACACCAATTATCATAGCCAAGTTAACTACTAAAACAAAGCTAGCAATTACACCAAAGCCACGATAGCAAACAATCATGAAAATCATGATAAAGATTAAACCTGCCAGTGACGCAATTTTTCCAGCTGCAATTGTATCTGCCCCAAGTCCCGCACCGACAGTACGTTCTTCTATTACCTGCAAGGGGGCCGGCAATGCACCACTACGCAATAAAACTGCCAAATCTTTTGCGCCTTGCAAAGTAAACCCACCAGAAATCTGACCACGTCCACCAGGAATTGGTTCACGAATTGTTGGTGCGGATAAAACCTTTCCGTCTAAAACAATTGCAAATCTTTCATTTACGTGTTCGGTTGTCAGTTTAGCAAATTTACGTGCACCGGTTGCATCAAAAGTCGTTGTAACAACAGGCATATTATGCTGGTCAAAGTCAGCCTGAGAATCTTTCAAGGCTTCACCAGAAACTTCTATACGTGAATAAACAGGTATTTTTTGTTCTGGCGCATCCATAAATGGTAAAAACTCTGTTCCTTTTGGTGCATGCCCTGACAACATTTGCTCTTGAGTGACATTTTCATTTACCAAATGGAAAGTCATTTTTGCAGTTTGACCAATTAATTCTTTTATACGTTCTGGATTATCGACACCAGGTAATTGCACCAAAATATATTTACCACCCTGACTTTGGATAGAAGGCTCTTTGGTTCCCAGCGCATCAATACGACGACGAACAATTTCTATACTACGAGACAAAGCATCTTGAACCATTTCATTTTTTGCTTTATCCGAATAAGAAAGTTTTATTGTCTTTCCATCGGATGAAATATCTACCGTATCACCCAAAGCACTTTTCAAACGTCCCTTGGCATCAGATACTTGATTTTCATCACGAACAACGAAAGAAACAACACCGTCTGAATTACGTAAGTTAGAAAAACGAATTACACCTTTATCACGATCAATCAGACTGCTGCGAACTTCATCATATAATTGTGCAGACTTTTCACGAAACATAGTATCCGTATCAACTTCTAACAGCAGTTGCGCACCACCTTTTAGGTCCAACCCTAATGGAATTGGTTGAATCCAAGACGGAAAGTAAGGCGCCAATTTAGGAGACATTGTTGGAACAGCCAACAAGACACCAAACACAGCAACAAAAATAATGGCTAACTTTTTAAACATACCCTGCCCCTTTTACTCAACATTTGCAACTGCGTTTTTGCTAACTTCTACAACAACGCCTTTGGCAATTTCTAACTCAATAGTTGCTTCATTTACTTTTTTAATCGTCCCATAAATACCAGCTGCCAAGACCCGATTACCAACCTGCAAAGAATCTAACATTTTCTGATATTCAGCCATACGCTTTTTATTTGGGCGAACCATAAAGATATAAATGATTGCAAATACAACAACGCAATACAGCAACAATCCCATCCAATCTCCTGTTGGTGCTGCTTGTGCAACATTATCTACAACTGCAGTTGTTTCTTCCATATTATTTCTCCTTGTAATTAATGTTGTCAGAATAGTAAAAAAAGCCGTTTGTGTAAAGAGAATAGTTATAAATCAGCAGAAAAATCAAATACGTTCAAACCAGCCGTCTATTTCTGTAATTGGTATTATTTTATAAACAGGACGTCCATGATTACATTCACCACCACGCGTTGTCTTTTCTATATCTCGTAAAAGCGTATCCATTTGATTAAAGTCTAATTTTTGTCCTGCTCTAACACTATGATGACAGGCATAATTTGCCAGTTTCAAATGCAACTTCTCTGCCAACTGACTTGAATGCCCATATTCACGAACTTCATCTGCGACCGCATGTAAAAGCTCTGCCCAGTTTAAGTCCCAATCTGCAGGCTTTTCAAAAATTGCAACCGCATCATCACCAAACGCATCTATATGCAACCCAGAGTTTTTCATTTCATCAGAAATAGACAAGACAGCCTCAACATCTTCTGCACGCATATTTATAACAATAGGTGTCAATAGTGGTTGTACTTTTATTGTATGATTACGCAAATGTTCATATGTTATTCTTTCATGCGCCGCATGTTGGTCAACGATAACTAGATTATCACCGCTTTGTGCCAATATATATTTATTTGCGACCTGCCCTATTACGCGCCCCAATGGCAAATTTATCTCTTCTGGGGTTTGTTCGGGCGTATTAACTTCATAACTTTGTTTATTTTCTGATACTGGGGCTTTAAACATAAATGCAATATCAGGTGCATAATGTGGCGAACTTACTTTTGGTCTATTTTCTGCATTAAAATAAACTGGTTTTGAAATTGTTTTTTCTGTTCCAACAGAACCACTAAAATGAATATTATGATTCAGGGTTTTTGCCAACGCATCACGCAAAGCCTTTATTATAAAAGCGCGAACATGTGAAGGTTCCAAGAAATGCACTTCCGTCTTAGCTGGGGAAACATTTACATCAACATATCGTGGATTAATAGTTAAATATAATGCACACAAAGGAAATTCACGTGCATGCATTACATCCATATAAGCCGCCCGTAACGCACCAACCAGAACTTTATCTTTAACAGGTCTGCCATTTACAAATAAATATTGGTCAACAGATGATGCTCTGCGTAAAGTTGGTTCTGAAATAAAGCCTGTTAAACGCATTGACGAATCAGAAGCAGACCCAACATTTATCTGCAGCATTCGCCCCTGTACATCATTTCCCATAACATCTGCAATACGTTGCGACATATCCTGATTTTTTGGGAAACGCCATTTGTTGTTTAAGGTGAAACCAACATCTGCGCGCGCCATTGCCAAACGCTTTACCACGTCTAATACTGACATCATCTCTGCCTTATCAGCGCGCAAAAATTTTAATCTGGCCGGTGTTTTTGAAAATAAGTTTTTTACACGTATTCTTGTACCTATTTCCCAATCGGACGGCTTTATTTCATTTATATTACAATCTAAGCACCAACCATTTTCATCCGCACCATTACAAGTATCAATAGTCATATCAGACACAGATGCGATAGACGGCAACGCTTCGCCACGAAACCCCATAAAATTTATATTCAATAAATCATCATCAGGTAATTTTGATGTTGCATGACGCATAACACTTTTTTGTAAATCTTCCCGTGACATACCAGCGCCATTATCTATGACCGATATCAAAGTTCTGCCACCGTCAATAACATCAATAAATATCTGGTCTGCCCCAGCATCCAGCGCATTTTCAACCAATTCTTTAACAACACTTGCTGGACGTTCTACTACTTCACCAGCAGCAATTTGATTTATTAAAGAATCAGGCAATACGCGAACTGACATAAGTTTTTAATCCTTAAACTTTACTTCCAGAATTTCATATTCTTTTTCACCACCAGGCAGCTTAACGATACACGTATCCCCAACACAACGACCAATTAACGCCCGTCCAACAGGAGATGTACAAGAAATAACTTGCTTACCATCAGATTCTATATCAGACAAAATACGACACTGCATACGATTACCGTCTTCATCTTCTGCAACAACACGTGCACCAAAAACAACACGGTCACCAGATAAAGAATCTATATCTATTATTGCAGCATTATTTATAACATTTTCTATAAATTGAATACGTTTATCAATCTGGCGCTGTTTTTCTTTTGCCGCACTATAATCAGCGTTTTCAGATAAATCACCCAAAGAACGTGCCCACTGAACAGTTTTAAGAATTTCAGGTCTTTGAACTTCTTTCAAATCTTTCAGTTCTTTAATTAGGCTATCAAAACCAGCCCTTGAAATCGGTTTCTTTTCCATTTTACCCTCGTTTATTGAGCTAAAATTATAAGCATTCATTTTAATTTTGCAATTATCATTTGAACAAGCTATACTTTTTTAGTTAATAGCAGGTATTTATGTTTAAATTTAATATTTTAAATAGATTTTTAATGCGCCGATTTTTTTCGGGTTTTGGACTTGTTATGCTTGTGGTTTGCGGCATAATACTGGCCGTTACATTCGTAGAAAGATTACCGTCAAACCCGACCGTTTCAGCTGCATTGTATGAATCTTGGGTCAGATTATTAGAATACGTCCCGTTGTTCTTACCGTTGGCAGTCTTTATGGGGACTTTATTGGCATCTTATAACTTAACAAAATCTAGCGAAAAAATTATTGTTGCCAGCGCAGGTTTATCTCCATATCAAATGGCACGTCCTTTTTTAATTGGCGCCGCTTTAATTGGTATAATTGCGACAACAATTGTTAATCCCTATTCTGTTGGTCTGAACGAGAAAAATATTACGCCAGACCACCTGGTATTAATAGACAACGCTATTTGGTTACGAGAACAATCTGATACTGGTTATATAACTATGACCGCAAAAAATATGCATAAGTCTGGAAACATATTGCTATTTGACGATGCAACTGTATACGTTCAAAACAATAAATTTAAACTGACCGAACGTGTGGAAGCAAACACAATTACGTTATCAGAATCGGGGCTTACTGCAAATAATGCTCAAATACTTGATGCATCAGGTGCAATTAAAACATCGTCATGGCAAACAAAAACTCTTCTTACACCACGCACTGTATTAGACAGATATTTACAACCAGACCAAATTTCTTTTTGGGAATTACCAAGTTTTATAAAAAAGATGCAGTCAATTGGTGTTCCTGTACGTGGGCATCTTGTTCAGCTTTGGACATTGTTATTCTTACCAATAACAATGATTGCAATGGCAACACTTGGTGTCGCATTTTCACAGACCAGACAAAGAAGAAATTATAGCTTTGGCTTAAAATTTAGTTTGGGTATATTAACATGTTTTGCGGTATATTTCTTAACAAATTTATTTAATGCACTTGGCTCTACTGGTGCTTTGCCTCCAATATTGGCAATTGTCGCCCCACAGTTGATAATCATTGCAGGTGCCGGTGCATTTATCGCAAGTTTTGATACAATATAAAAAGGTGAATCAATGCCTATAAGGAAAAAGAACACAACACGAAATAAAGTTATAATATGGACGGTTATAATAGTACTAATCGTACTGATGATAATATATTTTCCACCTGCTCAAAACGTAACAGAAATTGTTTTATTCCCATGAACTATATAGAAGTTTTCTTAGAAGCTCTATCTGCAGAAAAAGGACGCAGTAAGAAAACACTGGAAAGCTATGCCAGTGATTTGCATCATGCAGATGAAAATTTACCATGTGGGTTAATGAAAGCAACTGCTGACGAATTACAGCAATACCTTTCAAACCTACCTGATAAACCGTCTTCTATTGCACGTAAGGCAAGTGCTTTAAGGGGGTTCTATAAGTTTTTAATGTTGGAAAAAATAATTACCGAAAACCCGTCTGCTAATTTAGAACTGCCAAAGCGCACCAGAAGTTTGCCAAAATTTTTATCGTTAAATGAAATTGAATTATTAATATCTTCTGCAGGAGATATAAAAAATTCTACCCGCCTTCGCGCAATGATAGAATTATTATATGCATCTGGTCTGCGTGTTTCAGAATTATGTGAATTACCAATGACGGCGATACTTGGCGACAAACTTTTAATACATGGTAAAGGTGCCAAGGAACGAATCGTACCCATGCATGAACGCGCAATAGAAGCACTTGAAAAATGGATTAATATCAGAGGCGATGAAAAATCTAAATATGTATTTCCATCAAACGGTAAAGATGGACACATAACAAGGGACGGCTTTTTTAAGATTCTAAAAAAATGTGCAGTGCTTGCTGGCATTGACCCGCACAGAGTAAGTCCACACGTACTGAGACATTCTTTTGCATCTCATTTACTAGCAGGTGGGGCAAATTTACGTGCCATACAAATGATGTTGGGTCATGAAGATATATCCACAACACAAATTTATACGCATGTATTGCCGGAAAAATTACGCGAAACGGTAACCATGCATCATCCGCTTGGGCATAAAAAGGACTCAGATATATGATAAGGAAATGTGATCATCCAGGCTGCACAAAAGCCGGTACTTGTCGTGCACCCAAAACGCGCGAACTAAAAGACTATTGGTTTTTCTGTAAAGAGCATGCCGCAGAATACAATAAAAACTGGAATTATTATGCGGACATGACACCAGAAGAAATAGAAGCCGATTGGGAACGCCAAACATTTGGTGCCCCATTAAAAGACAAAGCACAAGCAAATGCCGATGAAGCAGATTATGTAAAATTCTTAAATGACTTTATATCTGGTCGTGGGACTTTTGATAAGATGCCAGCGCGCAGCAAACTGCCATTTAACGTTGTTTCTGCATTAAAAACATTTGAATTACCTATAACTGCATCTTGGCGTGAAATTTCTGCAAAATATAGAATGCTTGCAAAAAAATATCACCCCGACACCGCAAAAGAAAAAGAACAATCTGCGATACAATTTACAAAAATTTCCGCTGCATATGAAATACTAAAGAAACACTTTGGAAAGAAATAAAAAAAGTCCTGTTAAAACAGGACTTTTTTTATCCGCGGGTATTAAGATAGGCTATTGCGTCCATTGCTGCGCTGCACCCTGTACCAACAGCTGTTGCAATTTGCATCTTTATTTCAGATTGCACATCACCAGCGACAAACATACCTTCTGGTAATTCAGATGGTATTAAACGCCCCATATTATCACGTGGCACATCTTCTGATAAATAATCTGTATTAGCTTCATGTCCAATAGCAACAAATACACCATCACAGATAATTTCTGTATCATCTGTAGTTGTAACTACAAGTCTATCTGAATCTGGCAACTGTGCAATTTTCTTCAAATCTGTATTGAACAAACATTCTATATTTTCACGGTCTGCAACGCGATTTCTTAAAACAGCCTCTGCCCTTGTGAAAGCGCCCTTGCGATAAACAATTTTTACGCTTTTTGCAATATCCGCCAAATACAAGGCATCATTCAAAGCAGAATTTCCGCCGCCCATAACAATTACATCTTTATAAGCATAGAAGAACCCGTCACAAGTTGCGCAATAAGATACGCCTTTTCCAAAAAGTTCCCTTGCCCCTTCTATTTCTAGTTTACGTGGCGAAGCACCTGTTGCGATAATAACTGTCTTACCAACAAATCGTTTGTTATCTGTTGTTAATACATTAAATGCGCTTTCTGCATCACCAGAAATTGTCTTGGCAGACGTAAATATAATTTCTGCGCCAAAGGTTTCGGCTTGCTTTTTCATAAATTCGGCCAATTCCTGACCACTGCCCTGCCAACCTGGATAATTTTCAAGAACTGCGATTCCTGCAGTCTGCCCACCTAACCTATCGCCCCCCAAGACCAAAGTCTTTTTACCGGCACGCGCACAATATAATGCAGCCGTAAGCCCTGCGGGCCCCGACCCCAGAATAATAACATCGTGCATAATGATATCGTTCATAAATATCTCCTGTTTATCTTTCGGGGCACAGCATAACACATTACGGGAAAGTGCGCAATTCATTTTCTTTTACTGCAAAAAGTATCTACTTTTTATTGATTTTATTAAGTTAACGTTATATTATTATTTACATAATGAAAAACTACTTAAACTTTTTCAGCAAAATCTCATCCCCTTTTGGGGTGGTACTTTATTAATTATAAAAATTACTTATTTATTGCGAACTACTTCGCATAGCATTAAAATCAATCTTAGAAAAAATTTATAAAAGGAATAAATAATGTTAGACATAAGATTTATTCGTGAAAACCCAGACGTTGTAAAAAACGCATGCAAATTAAAGGGTTTTGACGACCATGTTGATGAAATCTTGATACTAGACAATCGTGTACGCGAGCTTAAAACAATCACGCAAACTATGACTGCTGAAAAAAATAAAATAACGCGTGAAATTCCAACAGCAAAAGATAAAGCACCGTTAATTGCAGAATCAAAAAGAATCAGCGAAGAAATTGCTGCAGATTTAGCGGAATTGGCAGAAAAAGAAAATAAGTTAAATGACTTATTACATCGCGTACCACAGATTCCAAGTCCTGATGCACCAATTGGTCCAGATGACAGTGCGAACGTAGAAGTTCGCCGTGTTGGCACTCCACGCACATTTGATTTTACACCGCGTGCACAGTGGGATTTATTGGATATGAACAATTGGTGGGCACCAGAAAAAATTGCAAAGATTTGCGGAACGCGTACTTATTGCTTAATGGGCGAAGCCGCAGAATTACAACTTGCTATTGAAACTTATGTTATTCAAAAGCTTATATCAAAAGGCTTTACTTTTATAGAATGCCCTTCTATTACAAAACCACAAACAATATTTGATGCAGGACATTTTATGGGTTCAGACTTGTCTGTAATGAATAACGATGTTTTCATGCTGACGGATACAGATAGATGCCTGGCAGGCACAGCAGAAATCATTCTAAATTCTTTACACAGTGGTGAAATTCTGCCAGAAAATGCGTTACCTATAAAATATGCAGGTTTTTCACCGTGCTTTCGTAAAGAAGCAGGCGCAGCTGGTCGCGACACAAGGGGCTTAGCACGCTTTCACCAGTTTAACAAAGTTGAACAATATATTTATTGCAAACCCGAACAGTCTGATGAAATGCACGAACACATATTAAATAACCTGTGCGAAGTTATGGAAGATTTAGAATTACCATATCGCGTAATTGCAAATTCTACTGGTGACATGGGTTTTAATAAAATTAAGATGAACGATGTAGAAGCATGGGTTCCAAGTGAAAACGCATATAAAGAACTTGGCAGTTGCTCTTCTATTGGTACATTCCAAGCTCGCAGAACAAATACAAGATACCGCGAAAATGCAACTGGTGACGTAAAGTTTGTTGCAACATTAAATAACACAGGTATAGCGGTACCACGCGCACTGGTACCTGTTCTTGAAAATCACCAAAATGCAGATGGTTCTGTAAACATACCTAAAAAGCTACAACCGCTAATGGGTGGCAGAACTAAGATTGGGGGTAAGCATTAAAAAACGGGGCTTGCCCCGTTTTTTATCTAATTTTTTGAGCTACAGCATAAACCATATATTTAAAAGGACGAACAAATATATTTGAATTCTTAACGTTTGCAATTTGACACAAATCTTTAGAATCTTTCTTTATTCTTTCCCCTGCATCTTTTGCCAATTCAAGCCTTTTATCAGAAACCCTTTCATATTCCCAACATTCAACCTTTTCACAAAAATTATAAAATTCCCTACTTAGTTCAAAATTTTGTGTAAATGCAGCTCTTGCATTATCGCATACACAATCCATAGGTCTAAAAACAATATAAAATGCACATTTTGCGCTATCTTTTGGAATTTTATTTTCTTTTCTATATTCTTCTGCACGTGCAAGCCAAGCATCAATAGTATTCTTACGCGCAAAATATTCTTCTGGTTGTTTAGCAACACCGTTTATATATACTAAAGCGCGTGCAGCCGAATACTTCTTATTTCTAGGTAAATCTTTCCATCTTATTTTCAAGCTATGCTTCGCCAAATCATGGAAAGCAGAAAAGCCTGATTTTATTGCATTATAAACTTCTTTTTCTTTAACAGAATAAACCATAAAAAACACCTTTTACAAAATACTTTAATAGTAATATAGACAAATATTACAAACTGTCAAGCAATAAATACCATAAATTATTTACAGCGCATATTTCTTGAAAACGCAAAAATATGTTATAATCTATGGGTTACAAAGAAATTAAGAAATAAGATAAGGTATATTGATGAAAATTCGTAATATTGCAATTATAGCGCACGTTGACCACGGGAAAACAACGTTGGTTGACAACATGTTAAAACAAGCAGGAACATTTCGTGAAAATGAAAAAGTTGCAGAGCGTGTTATGGACAGCGGGGATATTGAGCGTGAACGTGGAATAACTATTTCTGCAAAACCAACGTCTATTTTATGGAACGGGTATAAAATTAATATAGTAGATACACCGGGGCACGCAGACTTTGGTGGCGAAGTAGAACGTATTTTATCTATGGTAGATGGTGTAGTATTATTAGTTGATGCAGCTGAAGGCCCACTGCCACAGACAAAATTTGTATTATCCAAAGCATTAAAACTGGGACTACGTCCTATTGTTTGTATAAATAAAGTAGACCGTGCTGATGCACGTCCAGAAGAAGTCTTAACAGAAACATTTGATTTGTTTGATAAGCTAGGTGCGACAGATTCTCAGTTGGACTTTCCATACTTATATGCAGTTGGGCGTGACGGTTGGGCAGTACGCGATTTAAACGACGAACACAAAGATTTAACACCTTTATTTCAATTGATAATAGATCATGTACCTGCTCCAGATTGCAATGGTACCCGCTGTCAGCTTGACGCACCTTTTAAAATGCTGGCGACAACGCTAGAAGCAGACCCTTATGTCGGCAGAATATTAACAGGAAAGATCGAATCAGGCACAGTAAAAGTTGGTCAAGCTGTAAAAGCAATTAACATGAAAGGCGAATTTATAGAAAACGCCAAAATAACAAAAATTATTGAACATCGTGGGGTTGAAAAAGTATCACTAGATTCTGCATCTGCTGGTGACATTGTCGTTGTTGCTGGGTTTTCAAAAGCAACTGTGGCAGATACGCTTTGCGCACCAGAAGTAACTGAACCTATTCCTGCAATGCCTATTGATCCACCAACCTTAACGATGACGTTCTTTGTTAACACATCGCCACTTGCTGGGAAATCTGGTAAGAAATTAACATCTCGTATGATTGGTGAACGCTTATTCAAAGAAGCAGAAACAAATATCGCCTTGCGCGTTACACAAAGTGAAAACAATGAAGCATTTGAAGTATCTGGGCGCGGAGAACTGCAACTTGGTATATTAATCGAAACAATGCGTCGTGAAGGATTTGAACTTTCTGTTTCACGCCCACGTGTTGTAATGCACGAAGGTGAAAACGGTGAAAAACTGGAACCCATAGAAGAAGTCGTTATTGATGTCGACGATGAATTTAGTGGTGTGGTTATAGAAAAAATGACAAAGCGTAAAGCTACAATAACAGAAATGAAGTCATCAGGTGCTGGAAAAACAAGAATTGTATTCTCTGCACCTTCACGTGGTTTAATTGGTTATTTATCGGAATTCCGTACAGACACCAGAGGAACAGGTATCATGAACCGCGTCTTTTCTGGATACGAAGAATATCGTGGACCAATACAGCAATACAGACCAGGCGTATTAGTATCAATGGAAAATGGCACAGCTGCAACTTATGCTTTATTTAACTTGCAACCACGTGGCACATTATTCATTGGCCCACAGACAGAAGTATATTCTGGAATGATTATCGGCGAACACAGTAAAGAAAACGATTTGGAAGTAAACCCGATAAAAGGTAAAGAACTAACAAATATGCGCTCTGTAACAGCAGATGAAAAGTTATTCTTGGCGCCACCACGTAAAATGTCATTAGAAGAAGCTTTGTCTTACATTCAAGATGATGAACTGGTTGAAGTAACGCCTGCAACAATTCGTCTACGCAAAAAAGAGTTAGACAGCAATATTCGTAAAAAGACCAGAAAAAACAATGAAGCCTAAACGACTATTTTTAGTTGCAGGATATGACGCACAAAACATAGCAGACCAATCTCTGCTATATTTAGTGCAAAGCCTCAAAAAAAACGGTGATGTTATTTTATTTATGGATTCTGATTGCAATAAAGAACAGCTTAAAAAATTTGAAAAAGCCTGTCTTTTTTCTGACGCAACAAGACATGGCGAATATGATTTTGGTTCTTATAAACGCGCATATTTATATGCAAAAAAACAAAATATTTTAGGAAATTACGATTTTTTATATCTGGTTAATGATTCTGTATATGGTCCATTAAAAGACATTACAGAATATTTAAATAAAATGGAAAATATGCAAACCGATGCTTTCGGTCTTGTTTGCAACCCGCATCCAAAACATCCGCATATACAATCTTGGTTTATAGGTTGCACACGAAAAGTTTTTCTAACCGATTGGTTTGATAAATTTATTTGCAGCATAAAAAAACAATCCGACAAAGGAACTGTAACAAAATTATACGAACAAGGTTTTTCAAAGCTTGTTTTAGACCATGGTCTTAAATGGAATTGTCTATATAGTGTATCTGGCAGAAAAATATATAACAATGTCAAAAGCCTTTACCAACAAGGTTTGCCTTTTATCAAAAAAGCGGCATTTACCAGACACAATGGTGAATTAGGTCGTCAAATATTATATGTATTAAATCATACAAACAAAAATGTTTCTGATGTGATATTAATAAATGCAAAACGAGTATACGGGGAAAAATATATAAACTGGCTTTTAACAAAAAATCCGATTAAAATAATCATTAGAAAAATTACCTATGCTTTACGCAAAATTTTTGTAGAGGGGATATGAAAAAGAATTCTTTCAATATAAAGCGGATTGCCGCCATCACTATGGCAAGAAACGATGACTTTTTTCTTAGTCGCTGGATAAAATATTATGGCGAACAAATTGGCACAGAAAATTTATATATTTACTTAGATGGCATAGACCAAACCGCACCATCTAATGCAGGAAAAGCAAACATAAAAAAATTACCTCACAAAGAAGAAGCCGTACAACGTGGTGACAAAACAAGAATTCTTTTGTTATCAAGTCTAGCCAACGAACTGTTCAAAAAAGGTTATGATATTGTTATCGGTTGTGATTGTGATGAATTTTTAATTATTGACCCTGCCCTTAACATTTCTTTAAAGGAATACTTATCAACAATAAAGAACAAAACATCTGTTTCTGGTCTGGGGTTAGATATCGGTCAAGATTTAAATTCTGAAAAGAAATTAGATATGAATAAAAACTTTTTAGAACAAAGAAACTATGCTTTACTATCAACAAGATATACCAAACCTGTTGTTTTGATGAAACCAGCAACCTGGGGCAGCGGTTTTCACAGCGTAAAAGGTCATAATTTCCATATTGATAAAAATTTATACTTATTACATTTTGGTGGTGTTGATTTAGATATGATAAAAAACAAAATTGGCGACAGAAACCCATCTTGGGAAAAGCACCTAAAAAAGCGCGCCAGAACGATAGAAATTATAACAGAATCAAAAAACAAAAATAAATCTATAAAGGCAGCAAGAATCTTGCAGACCTTCCTGCGCCCTATATACGACATGAACAAACCTGCGATGCTTGGCTTAAAATGGGTCGCAAAAATTCCAGAAAGATTTAAAGAATTAAATATATAAAATTTATTTAATAAACTTTTTTATTCTTCTGCGATATCTTCTTGTTCGCAAACTATGCGGTTTATCACAAACGCCTTGTTTATACAAGTTTGCAACAACGCGCTTTGCAACCTGCACGTCAAAGCGATTATCTAAATCTTTTGTTTTACGCATAATAACTATCAAAAACGGCCACAAAAATTCTTTATTAAAATGCTCAAATTCTTTTTTAGTCGCGGTATTTTTATATTTAGGAAAAATATACTCTATCCCTTTTGCAATAGACTCTATCATATGCAAAGCCCTAGTACTGTTTAATGCAGAAGTTGGATTTGGCATATAAAAATATAAAGGTAACTTTGTTATGACCGCTTTGGGTTTATGCAACAAAACATCGCACCACCAAGGAAAGTCTTCTATTATAATTCCGCTTATAAAAGGAATATCTTTTATTAAATCACGTTTATACAATGCAAGAACAGGAAAGCAATGTCTATGTATAGGACGTTTAACAAACAAACCTCTGTTTTTTTCGGTACAATGGAATAAAGGTTCATTAGTAACCCGATATGACACCCGATTCTTTTTATATATCTTATTACGATTTTCGGGCAACAGCTTCATAACATTTATACCGCGCTTCATTTTTTTCAATGTTGCTGCATGAAATTTAGCATCAAAATCAAACATCACAATATCCGCATTTTGTTTTTCTGCTAAATCAAATGTCATATCCAAAGTTTGTGGATGAATAAAATCATCGCTATCTAAAAACAAAACATAATTACCTTTGGCATATTTTATTCCGACATTACGTGCATCAGATGCCCCGCCGTTTTCTTTATTAATTATCTTAAACCTGGAATCAAGCGAGGCATATTTAGATAATATTTCTTCAGAAGAATCGGTACTGCCATCATTTACACATACGGCTTCCCAATTTTTAAAAGATTGGTTTAAAAGGCTATCCAAACATCTATGCAGATATTTTTCTGCATTATATACAGGCACAACAATTGAAACCAAAGCAGCCTCAGACATTTTTTTTGCACTTCCCTTTTATAAACTTACGGATATCACAACGCAGTTTTTTTGCCCATTTTGTTGTAGGATTATCAAAAGTCCCGATTTGTTCAAGTTCGCAAAAACGTTTAACAGCAATTTCAATATCTTCATTATTATCCAGGTATTTTACTTTTCTAAACGCCCACTTAATAAAGAACCACTTAAACTTTTCGGACCATTGCTGCATCTGATAATCATCTGCTTTTTCTTTATATAATAAATAAGAAGCTTTTAGTCCATCACACAAACTTTGTAATATTCGCAATTGCTTTGCAGATAAAACAATTCCACCAAAATTAGGTATATAAAAATACAGCGGCAATGGACAAATAGTTACACGTGGTTTTTTAAGCATAATCGCACTCCACCAAGGAAAATCTTCAAACAAAATTCCTTTTATAAACGGTGTATCCGCAATTAAATCTCGACGATATAAATTCTTCCAAACCTGACAATGTTTTATCAGCCATTTTTTGTTAGGGTTAAAAGCATTATGTGCACTTTCGGTTGCATACGCAAACACATCATCTGTTGTTAACGTCTTGACATGTGAAACATTATATTTTTTGTATATTCTACTTGGAACAATATCGTCTGTACTTAGCCCTAATTTATGCCGAACCATCAGCTGTGGGCGATATATTCTATCATAAGTAAAAGACACAATGTCAGAATTATCCCGCTGTGCCAAAGCATAAGTAATTTCTAATGTCTGGGGATGAATAAAATCGTCACTATCGACATACAAAACATATTCACCTGTTGCGATTTTCATACCAGCATTACGCGCATCAGACAAGCCACCGTTTTCTTTATTCACAACCTTAAATCTAGAATCACGTGCAGAATATTCGGACAAAATAGCGGCAGAACCATCTGGACTGCCGTCATTTACACATATTGCTTCCCAATCTTTAAATGTCTGATTTAACACACTATCCAAGCAACGACGTAAATATTTTTCTACATTATAAACAGGGATAATAATAGAGACAGCTGGCATTCTATTTCCTTTATTATTTTTTATACATTTTATTAATCATAACATCTGCAAAGCTACCTGGTACTGGTTTATCCGCACCGCGATATGTCAGTTTTTGAAAGAACGCACCAGACGTTACTTCATCAAAAGTCTTTTGGTCAAAAGGTTTATTCTGATAAGTCCACCAAAGCATATGTGTTGGGTCTTGATCAACATGTGGCATTTTGGCAAAATATTTTTTTGCACGCGCGTCATTCATAACCAAAGTCTTAAATAACAATTGATGCATAAAATAATCAAAATTATGATTTTCATGTGTCCAATAATCTAAAATCATCGCCCGCCAAGCGTCTAATAAATACGCCCCTTTTCTGCTACGAATAAAGCAATTCTGCATAAAGCTGTACGGGCTGCCGACATTTTGCCCAGCTAAATAAACAAAGAAATCTTCTTTAACAATCCAATCTGGAATCGGGCCTGTTGCAAACCCCGTAGAATCCAGCCAAAAACCACCATAATTATACAATAACTCTACACGGCAAATATCAGCAAAATGAGCATTTTTTATCATACCCTTTTTGCGTTTTTTCATTATTACATCTGGTAATTTTATATAATCAAATAAAGTTTTTTCGTCTAAAACCACTAATTCTTGCTTACAATTTTTTCTTACACTGCGAAAGCAGGCTTTTACTAGTTCAGGTGCATTTTCTTCCCCTTGCAACCAGATTGTAAAAATCTTTTCATTTTTATCATTTTTTACAACCTTACGTTCTGGTATTGCAGCTGCAGCGGGCAAATAGCGCTTAAAATATCTTGGTATAACATTAGAAATAACATCACTTCTAACAGCACGTCTATGTTCACGACTACGCCAGAACCAATTTAAGATATGTCCACGCAATATTACGTCAGACATCGCTATTGCCCGTGCTAGATTCATTTTATCTCCTTTTATTCTTCAACAACCGAAGACTCTTCATCATCTATTGGCCCAGTTGTCATTTCTTCCGCAATTCCACTGGCACGTGCCATAATTTTATCCAACAGTTCTTTCTGAACATCTTCGTGTTCTTTTAACCAAGCACGCGCATTTGCTTCACCCTGCCCCATACGTTCATTATTATAAGAATAGAAACTACCTGCCTTTTCAATAAGGTCATATTTTACACCCATGTCCAGAATTTCACTAATTCTAGAAATTCCTTCGCCATACATAATTTTAAAATCGACCGTTCTAAATGGTGGCGCC
Organism: uncultured Alphaproteobacteria bacterium; assembly: GCA_944389135.1. Lineage (GTDB taxonomy): Bacteria > Pseudomonadota > Alphaproteobacteria > Rs-D84 > Rs-D84 > Enterousia. The sequence continues at coordinate 95,123 of CALXLG010000001.1, read as the reverse complement.
ACTTTATTTTTAACAACCTTTACACGCGTTTCATTGCCGATAATATTTTCTTTATCTTTAATTTGACCTGTGCGACGAATATCAAGACGTACAGACGCATAGAACTTTAATGCATTTCCACCAGACGTTGTTTCAGGATTTCCAAACATAACACCAATTTTCATACGAATCTGATTAATAAATATTAATAAAGTATTACTACGAGAAACGCTGCCCGCCAATTTCTTCAAAGACTGACTCATCAGACGCGCTGTTGTACCAACAAACGAATCACCGATATTTCCTTCTAATTCAGCTTTTGGAACCAGCGCCGCAACAGAATCAATAACAACGACATCAACCGCACCTGACTTTATCAAAGTATCCGCAATTTCCAATGCTTGTTCACCTGAATCTGGTTGTGAAATTATTAAGTTTGCAACATCAACACCCAGCTTTTTCGCATAAGTTGGATCCAAAGCATTTTCTGCATCTATATATGCACAAGTTCCGCCTTTTTTTTGCGCTTCTGCAACAGCATGCAATGCCAACGTCGTTTTTCCAGAGCTTTCCGGTCCATAAATTTCAACAATACGCCCACGAGGATATCCACCGATACCAAGCGCAATATCTAACCCCAAAGACCCTGATGAAATAGCCTCTATATTTTGCTGACTGCCATCACCCATTTTCATAATGGCTTCTTTACCGAATTGTTTTTGAATTTGCGCCAAAGCCGATTCTAATGCTGGATTTTTTGCTGGCGCGCTACTTTCTTTTACTGCTTCTTTTTTTGCCATAAAATTCCCCTTTTCTTTTATTCAAAATCATACAAGGAATTTAACCTTTACGCAACGAAAATAAGTTTTTTTACAGCTATTTTTTACTTGCCAAAACCAATGCGGACAGCCCCCCGATTACAGCGGTCACAATCCATACGGCAGAAGTTGCCCCAAATATCGCGATGCACGCGGCACCAAATATAGGTGCAATAACATTTGGCAAGTTCACACTTGTTCTAAAAATTCCATAATACTTTGTTTGTTCTGTTTTTTTTGCACTATCAAAGAACAATAAATCGTGTACAGATTCCATTAATGCGCCAGATACTTGCCACAATACAAATATAGCCAGCAATGGGAACCCTGTAACTAAAGTTGCCAACGCAGAAAAGCCTGCAAAAGATAAGAACCCTATCATCAACCACATTTTTTTACCGTACTTTCTGACAAGCTTTGCCATCATTTCAGACAAGAAAAGATACGGTATTATTCCCAAAGTCAAAACCCAACCAAGCGTATCTTTTGAAAAACCGTTTTCAATAACAACAATCGGCACGTATAGATATCGCATCGCACGCAATGAATAATATCCAAAATTCACAAAATAAGCCCTTGGCATTCCAGGACGCGAAAAAAATGCAATCGTATTTTTCCACAAAGCTTTAAAAGTTCTTCTTGGGTTAACTGGTGTAATTTTTTTGTCTTCTTGCACAACACGAAAGAACTTAAACGACATCCAACCTGCAAAATATATTAAAGCCGATGCAAAAAATGCCGCCCTATTTGTAAATTCATCTGCAATTGCAACAGCTATCATTGGCGCAAACAGTGCACCAATATTTAACCACAAATGGTACCTAGAATTTAATTTTGCCATACCAATATTTTTAGAAAAATCAGACATAAACAGCGGTATCAGAACCCCGACTAACGTAATAGCAATACCCGTTACATAGTCCAGAATAATAAAAGTACTTGGACGAATAGAAAAACTCATCATCGCATAGCAAACAGCCAGCATCAGCATTACGAAATAAAAGACCCTTACCCTTGAAAATCGCCGAAATATTTCATTTGCAAAAAGCCCAACAAACATACAAAATGCCGCATATATAGCAACATAAATACCGACAATTGCAGAATTTTTAAAAATTTCTAACAAAACCAATGAATAAACTGCGTTATAAATACCATCAGCAAACCCAGTAAACAAACCTAGGTTCGCAAAAGAAAAACCACTTACACCGCTTTTTACTGAAATATATTTGTCTTTAGCCATACGTCATATTATATCATAAAAAACACAAAATAAAAATCCGCCTAACGCGGATTTTTTACATAACTAAATATGTTTTTATTTTTTATTTTGTCTTTCTTCATAAAGTTTTGCAAAGTCAACTGGTTGCATAACAAATGTTGGGAAACCAGATTCACTTGTAAGACGTGAAATCAATGCACGTACAGCTGGGAACAGTAACGTCGGTACGTCAATCAACAAAGTACGTTTTTTAGCTTCTTCGTCTTTTTCTTCTTCTAACTGAACTAGACCAGAATAAGTAGATTCAATTAAAAAGATTGATTTATCCCCTGCTTCTAACTTTGAATGAACCTTTGTGATTAAATCAACCATAAACAGATTGTTTTCTGCGCCTTTGATTTGAATATCAATATTAATTTCTATTTTTGCCTGACCATTATCCTGCTTAAAGAATAATTCTGGTACATTTGGGCTTTCAAAAGAAATATCTTTTAAAAACTGAGATATAATTTTAAAATTTGCCATTATTTTTACTCCTTTTTGGCGGGATAAAAAACCCATCTGGACTTAGCACCCGATTTTATGATAATATAGCATTATGATTTAAGTTTTACAAGTGGGGGGACAACAAAATGTCTGTTTCTTTAAAAAACAGTTTTATTAAAGCTTTACTTAGTCTTTGTGTAATGTTTTCGCTTACTTCTTGCGATTTATCAACTCCGACACATAGTGGTGATAATTCCGTTATACCATCAAATTTAAGAAAAGTTTCTTATGACGATTTACCAGGTTGGGATAACGACGATGTACGATACGCTTTGCAGGCTTTTCGTAATTCTTGCAAAGCAAAGATTCAATACACAGGTCGCGTAATACCAGACAGGGCTTTATTTGAAGAAAAGTGCAGAATGTTACCCAGTGCCAGCGCAGACGTTGCAACTGTTCGTGCATGGTTTGAATCAAATTTTCAACCATACCAAGTTTATAACGACGAGGGTGGCAAACGCGGAACATACACTGGATATTATTCACCTATAATTCCAGGATGCAGAACTAAAACAGCACAGTGTAATGAACCATTAATGGGTGTTCCAACAGATGGTCGCAACTATAAAGGCGTACCAAAGAAAACAATTGTAGAAAGCAAAATTGGTCGTGTTTTGTACTGGGCAAATATTGTAGACGTTCAAAACATTCAAATTCAAGGTAGTGGCATGTTGCAGCTAGAAGACGGCACAATGGTAAAATTAAACTTTGCAGCGGTTAATGATATGCCATTTAAGTCTATCGGGGAACAATTAAAGAATCGTGGAATCAGACCAGACGGTGGATATTCTGCTGATGCGGTATGGCGCTATTTGAAAAAGAATCCAGCACTGGCTAAAGAAGTCATATACAATAACCCACGATATGTATACTTCTATGAATCTGTTCCACCAGATGTTATTGGAAAGCTTGGCACTCCTCTATCCAAGATACGATCAATTGCGATGGATGACGACATATATACATTAGGAATGCCAGTTTATATAGACACAAATTTATCAGACGGGCGTAGATTCAGTCGCTTAATGATTGCCCAAGATACAGGCAGCGCAATACGTGGTTGGATACGTGCAGATATATTCTTTGGCAAAGGTGATGAAGCATATAAATTTGCACATGGTCAGCACGCACAAGGTCAAATGTTTATCTTGATGCCAAAAGAATATAGTTATGTCAAACCAACAAAATAAAATAAATAACCGCCTATCACGACCGCAAACAATTGCGGGTGCAATGGGCGGTTTATTAAAAATATTTGGCATTCGTGCATCTGATTCAGACCTGGTTGCCAGATGGTCTGAAATAATGGGGCCTGAAATATCGAGTGTTGCAAATATTGCTGCTATTAAGAAAACACGCGAAAATAAATTCAATATTATTATAAGACCGACTAACCCTGCCCTTGCCCTGCAATTATCTTATATGTCAAATGAGATTAAAGATAAAATAAATAAGTACTTTGGCAGGGACGCGGTTGATAAAATAAGTTTTAGGAAATAAAACCGGCAAATGCCGGCTTTTGTTTATTTCTTCAACATCTTTCTTTCCCACCAAATTGCAATTGCCGGAATTAAGAAGAAAACAACGCCCGCTAATTTCCAAATCGCCAAGAAGCTTATTGCCGAAACATAAAGATAAGGCAAAGAAATTCCTGTTATACGAACAGCAAAATACATGAATTGAGGACATAACGTCAAAAGCCAAACCAAAACAACCAACGCCAGATTTATCAAAAACGCCCTAAAATATATACGCTGTTTTGATAATAATTTCAGATTTTGAGTTTCGATAAAATCTTTCTTCATGGGCTGCTCCTTTGGTTTTATATTTATATCATACCATAAAGCAAAGTATTTTATAAACCGAATTTACTCATATTAGCATGCGCCAATGCAATTGCGATTGCATCACTTTCATCTGGTGTTTTTGGTTGTGCCGCAGGTAATAAAATGCGAACCATTTTATAAACCTGTTCTTTATCTGCATGCCCAGCAGACGTCAGTGCTTTTTTTATTTTATTTGGTTCATATTCAAAAATTGGTATATTTTTATCAGCAACAGCAACAATTGCTGCCGCACGTGCATGCCCAAGCACTAATGTAGTCTGAGGGTTTTTATTTACGAATGTAATTTCTATACTGCACTCGTCAGGTTGAAAAGTTTCACAAAGTTTGGAAACTTCACGAAAAATAAAAGCCAATCTATTAGGTAAACTTTCCATTTTAGGTGGCAACACCACCCCACTTGCAACATACTTACGGTTATTTCCATTTTTTTCTATAACAGCCCAACCTGTATGTAAAAGCCCGGGGTCAATTCCAATAATTCGTACCATCTAAAAAATCCTTGTTAAATAAATTATACAATAAAAAGTGCCGCAAAAGCGACACTTTTTATTTTTTTTTATAAATCAAGCGTTATGCAGCAGCAGTAAATACTTTCTGAACGTCATCATTATCATCTAATGCATCAACCAGCTTTTCTATTTTTGCATAAGCCTCATCATCTAAATCCATTGGCATATTTGGAATCCAAGTCAATTCGGCGCTTTCTGGCTCGCCCAGCTTATCGCTTAGTGCTTTTTGAACAGTCATAAAATCGTCTGGTTTAGTTGTGATAATAAAACCTTCTTCAGAAGATTCTAAATTATCTGCATTTGCATCCATGATGATTTCCATCATTTCGTCTTCTGTTTTACCAATTGAGCTTGGGTAAAATATCTGACCTGCGCGCGTAAACATAAAGACAACACTGCCCTCTTCACCCATATTACCACCGTTTTTAGCAAAAATATTACGAATTTCAGGAACTGTGCGACGTGGATTATCGGTCAAAGCCTCTACAATAACAGGAACTGCACCCGGTCCATAACCTTCATAGCGCACAGCAACGTAGTTTTCTGTATTAGAACCAGAAGCTTTTTCTATTGCGCGCTTGATATTATCATTTGGCATAGAATTTTTACGTGCATTCAAAACCGCCAAACGTAAACGAGGGTTATTATCAGGGTTTTTATCACCCAACTTTGCCGCCATTGTTATTTCACGTGCCAGCTTCGTAAACAAACCGCTACGAGCTGCGTCATTCGCACCTTTTTTGTGCTGAATGTTATGCCATTTACTGTGTCCGCTCATATTTGACCTTTTACTTTTATTAGATTAAAATTACCCCAAAAGGATAACAAATGATTGGCAAATTGCAAGGAGTTGTTGATTATATTGGTGACGGATTCATTATTTTAATGACCGGCGGGGTTGGATATAAAGTATTTACCCCAGAATACTTAACACCAAAATCAACCGTATCTTTATGGATAGAAACCGTTGTACGTGAAGATTCTATAAGATTATTTGGTTTTTCAAGTATCAACTCTCAAAATTTATTCAATCAATTAACGGGTGTATCTGGCGTTGGTCCAAAGGTCGCATTGGCGATAATGGGCACAATAAAAACCGATACTCTAATGTCTGCAATTGCAACAGGTGATGCAAAAACAATATCAACAGCACCTGGGGTTGGGAAAAAGATGGCAGAAAAAATAATACTTGAGTTAAAGAACAAAATTGGTGGCGCAACATTTGATTTTGGACTGTCAAGTTCTGAAACAACATCTGCCCTGCCAGATTTGCTGTCTGCGCTTGAATCATTGGGATACAGAAGATTAGATATAATAGATATGGCACAAAAACTTGTAAAAGAAAACCCAACTGCCGACGTTTCAAAACTGGTACCAATGGCATTAAAAGAAATAAGCGGGAATAAGTAAAATGAATAACAACGAAACAATCTTTGCACTGTCCAGTGGACACGGAAAATCTGGTGTTGCCGTTATAAGAATAAGCGGTACAAACCTTGGACAAGTATTTTCTAAATTCATAAATAAAAAAGATTTTTTTCCGCGCCGTGCTTACTTTACGAATTTAAAAGATTCTGAACATTATTTGATAGACCAAGTTATTTGTATTTATTTCCAAGCCCCCCACTCTTTCACAGGTGAAGATATAATAGAGATACACAGTCACGGGGCACCAGCCGTCATAGAAAAAATATTTTCTTATTTAACAGAGCTTGGTTTTCGTATGGCAACGCCAGGCGAATTTTCACGACGTGCTTTTTATAATAATAAGATGGACCTTGCAGATATTGACGGACTGGCCGCATTATTAGATGCACAAACAGATAAACAACGTCAAAATGCATTAAAGTCCATGCTTGGCACAGACAGTAAAATATATGAGGCATGGCGAAATCAAATGATTGAAATTTCTGCATATGCGGCAGCCATGTTAGATTATGCAGAAGACGAATTGCCTGCAAACATTGGTGAAACAATTCGTAAGAAAACAGAAAAATTACACGAAGAAATAAAAGCATCATTATCGCGCTATACGGCAGTTCGCGCTATCCGCAGCGGTTTTAATATTGCCCTGATTGGCGAAACAAATGTTGGAAAATCATCCCTTTTTAACGCGATACTTGGTGCAAATCGTGCAATAGTATCTGATATTCCTGGGACAACACGCGATGTTGTTTCTGTCCAACTTGATATTGACGGGTATTTAGTAAATTTGTCTGACACCGCAGGTCTTCGTGAAACAACCGATACTATTGAAAAAATAGGAATTCAACGCACTCAATCAGAAATAGAAAATGCGAATTTAGTCTTGCATGTTATAGACGGGACAAAAGACGCTAATATTTCATCCGCTAAAGAAAATGAAATCTTGGTTGTAAACAAATCAGATTTAGCATCATGCAAAAAAATTCCTAATGCAATATATGTATCTGCAAAGACAGGCAGCGGCATAAAAGATTTGATAGAAGTTATAAAAGAAAAAATATCAACCCTAACTAAAACGACAGAATCGACAGTCGCTGTAAATGCCAGAACTTATTCATTATTACAAGATGCGGCAGTTGAATTAAATAATGCGACAAATTCACCGAAAGAAAATTATGATATTTTTTCAGAGCATGTCAGACGTGCAGCAGATAACATCGGCAAAATATTGGGTACAATAACCGCCACCGAAGTAATGGATGCGACATTTTCACAACTATGTCTTGGAAAATAACCCCATAAAAATGGGGGTTATTTATTCCGATTTCGTGCATTGCAAATATTCATTTCCGTTTACTTTCAATATGTATTCGGCATCCTTATAAATATCCCCAACACCCTTATCTTTAATTACAAAGCCAACCATGGCGTCCCCTGATAGAAACGAATACTTTGCCTGTGAATAAAAATCGTTATCGGTGCCCAAAACATATTGGGTATCATTTATATTCAAAATTGCTCTATCATCACAAACAGTCGCGGTTACTAAATAATTCTGACAGTCTAAATTCATTTCAGAAATAACATTTTCACATTTGTCATCCAAATTCATTTTACACTGAGACCATATTTGCTCGTCCCTAGATTTATCCAATATCATATATTCTCCAGAATTTGGGTCATAAGAAAATTCCCAGTTTTCGTTAACCCAATAATTATCATACACAGAATTTAAGGTGTTTTTCTGCCCATTTATAACCAATTCTGCGACCGAATCATTAATACTAGAAATAATTACATCATGATTAAAACAAGACAAACTAACAGAATCCGCTTCTCCACATCCAAACAAAGCTATGGCGCATATAAAAAACGAAATATTTTTGATTTTGAATAAATTTTTCATTTTATCTCCTTTCCCTATATACAAAATTATATCATATATTCACCAAAACTCAAAATATTAACAACCCAATATCTCTATTTGAATTAAGTAATCTTTTTACAATATAACAAAATACTTTAACTTTATTTTATAAACAAAAAAACACCTGCCAAATTGGCAGGTATTAACTTATAAGGAAAGCTTTTATTCTTTTCTTATTGGGTACTTACCATCAATTAAGTTCTGGCGAACAATATGATGTTTTACCTTCTGCGTACTTGTTAACGGCAAATCTTCCGTTGTCATTGCAAAGTGTGTTACCCATTTATAAGAAGCCACCTTTTTATTTGCCTGTGCAACAGCAGCAGACAATTTCTCAAGAGTCATTTCTGGTTCTACACTAAACACACCGTAAGTAACAGTTTTCCCTTTTACTTTATGTTCAAAAACGGCGACATTTTTAACACCTGGAATTGTAATAAACAAGCCTTCTAATTCATCTGGGTAAACGTTCTTACCAGAATCTAAAACGATTACTTGTTTTTTACGTCCGGCAAAATGCAATTCACCGTTTTTATCCATAGAAACCATATCGCCAGTATTAAAGAAGCCACGTTCATCAAAAGAGTCTTCATTTGCACCAGGATTATTCAAATATCCACCAAAGACCTGATGACCACGCAGCCACAAAACACCGACACCATCTTCGTTTTTATCACGAATTTCACATTCGTTATTAGTTGTTGGTCCGCCAAATGCAAATGGCAAACGTTTCTTTGTTGGTTTAGAAATACAGATTGGTCCCACAGTTTCTGTCATACCATAACCCTGTATAAAGGTTAAACCAAGGCGTTCATAGAAAGTTTCAACTTCTGGTTTTGTTGCAGCACCACCGGCAATTAACAGTTTTGCACGACCACCAAATACTGCCAAAACAGGTTCTTGAACCTTACGAACGATGGCACCAAGTCCTATTTTCTTTAAGAAGTTTCCATATTTCAAAACTATTGACGCCAACCACCATTTATGTTGTGATTTAATATTGTCTATAATTTTATTACGGAAAACTTCCCATAATCTTGGCACCGCTGGGATAACATGAGGTCTATATGTTTTAAAGTCTGCCAATATTTCTTTTGGATTAACTGTCGGTTGCAACAATACCCCTGCCCCATAATGAAGCGTTGCCAATAATTCAACCGCAAAACCAAATATATGATACATCGGCAAGAATCCATACATAATAAAGCCAGGTTGTATCCATTCATGCATATCTTCAAGAGAATTTGAACATTCAATTAAATTAAAGTGTGTCAAAGGAACAACTTTTGGTGTACCTGTTGAACCTGATGTGAATGATAAAGTTGCAACATCTAATGTTTCTGTTGGTGCAGGTTTTAAATCTGGGTTAATCTTACCGTCTTTCTTAGTTATATCATAAAACTTAAATTTATCTGTTTTATAAAAGAAAGATTTTTCTGCACAAACCATATGACAATCTGTTGTTGCTGTCATATTATCGTATTCAAAAGGCGTTAAATTAGTATCTAACAATAAAGCCGTTGCCCCTAAATACCATATTGCAAATAACGTTATTGGAAATTCCGGTATATTATGTGCCAAGACACCGACAATATCACCTTTTTTAACACCTTCATTATGTAATGACGCCGCGCGCGCCTTTACCAAATCAACAAACCCTGAAAACGTTACGTTTTCGCGTACCAAGAACAAATTGTCTGGCCATGTACTTGCCGCACGTTCCAGTAATTTATACATATTCATAATAAAAAACCCTTGTTTTTTTTATATTGGACAGGAATTATTATACTAAGAAGGAGACAGATTGCAAATATGAAAATACTAACACTAAATATTAATTCTATTCGTGCCCACGCGGAAAGCTTTATAGATATTTTGCGCAGTGGCGAATACGACACAATTATGGTTCAAGAACTAAAAGTAGAGACAGCGGGTTTTCCGCACAACCTATTTGACGAATACGGATACAATGTAAAGGTTTTCGGTCAAAAAAGTTGGAATGGCGTCGCGACTTTTTCTAAAAATTCAATAGAAGACACAATACTAGGTATGCCAGATTACCCAGATGTAAATTCAAGATTCCTTGAATGCGTTGTTGACGGGCGTATACGCTTAATAAACGTATATATGCCAAACGGGGACACAGTTGATTCACCTAAATTTCCATATAAATTGGACTGGATGAACGCATTTACAAAGTACATTTCACAATATTTAAATTCTGAAGAACCGGTAATAATAGGTGGTGATTTTAATGTTGCACTTGAAGACAGAGATATTTGGAAACCACAAAATTATATTGGAATCGCAATTGCTGCCCCACAGGCACGTGAAATTATGAAACAGTGGCTTGCGGACGGTTGGCAAGACGTATGGCGCGAAATGCACCCCGATGCAGTAGACTTTACATGGTATGGATATCGTGGTGGTGATACAGTTGGAAAAAAGCAAGGACTGCGCTTAGATTATTTCTTAGCAAACCCTGCTGCTATGAAACTAATAAAGAATTGTGAAATTGACATATCTCCAAGATTAGCAAACAAACCAACAGACCACTGTGGTTTAATGATTGAAATTCGTTAATCATCAACTCTTGCTAAATCATCATAAGCTTTATATTTTCTGTCGCCAGTTTCCCTATATTCATAAGGGACCTGGCCTGCAGAAAACATATTGAATAAATCTGTTGTTTTTTCTACTGCTGCTGAAATCATTTGAGCTGTTGTTTCCGCATCGTATTCTATTGGACGAACATCCCTATTCTTCAGTTGTAAAAACAGCATCGTTGGCAACTGTGATTTTTTCGTTGTATAAAGCGGAAAACCGCCATTTCGTAAAATATATGCTTCTAATGGCAACTGTGGCATATTGCCATCCAACAACTGCTTTTTACTTGGGGCTGCGCCTGTTTTTATATCCATAACCCCACCGTCCCAAATTCTGTCGGCGCGCGCCCGAACATTGCGACCTGCGATATTTACCACGCCACCAATTTCTGCTTTTGAGTCTTTCAACTTTGCTAATACTTCCGAGACAACTGGGGCAATTTCAACAAACCTCTTATGCCAAAAGTGAAAAATTACACTATCTGCCCCTAGAATAGAAATAGCCTGTGCATCCATATCTTTAACAAGTTTCTCTGGTGCTAAATCTTTTGCATTTTCTATAACAGAATGCACCAAATTACCAAATTGCCGTGCATCAGGCAGTGCCCAATAATCGTCCATCGGATACAAACGCAATATATGACGCGCATAAAAAGCATATGGATTATGAATAAGTAATTCTAATTCTGTAACATATACATCAGACCAATCTGCAGGCGGGTTTGGTGCGGAATAATCAAGTGGCTTTTGCGCAACATCATCCATTGCCCGAACAGATAATAAAATCTCTTTACCCTTTTCAAAATCCACCGCACCCGCACGCGCCATAACACGAGATAAAAATCTAGACTCAACCGTCTGCACACCACCAGAAATACGACTGCGCAGCCAGTATACCTCGGTACCACAAGACAAGTTCATAAAGTCTAACGCCTGTAAAGAAACCTTTCTGTCTGGCGATGGCAAACCTATTTTAGACGCCAAATCACGTGGCAACCATGCGTTTTCATATCCACGCGCAGGAAACATCCCTTCATTAAGCCCCGTTAATATAACAACGTCTGCCGTTTGCATTCTAGATTCAATAGTACCAAGCACCACTACCTTTGCACTATCATCCATCTGATTCCGCACCGATACGGCTTTAATAGCATCTGCCAGAAAAGCACGTGCATCAAGTAAAGACAGCTTTATTCCCAGTCTCAACAAACAATCTGAAATATTTTTAATTGCCTGCCATATCTGCAAAGACGCGGTATCTTCTATATCAAAAACAGGCGAAAAATTTATACCGCTTTCATCTATCAACCTGACTATTGTTTCCAACAAATTATTATTTGATTCTGAATATAGTTTATCAAAATCTTGTGTATTTCCCTGCTCTATCCAATCGTCAAAAATATTTAATATCGCACGTCCTGCGAGTGTCATAGTACCAGACGTGCCACCAGAAAAATCTGCAGACACACCACGTGCGTTTAAAGCGGACGCTATACGTTGGTTTCCTGCCGCATCGGGCGTTATAACAAGAACACTTTTGTTTTCTGCCACCGCTCTGCTAGCAATCTCTGCAACCACATTTGCTTCTTCGCTTTCGCGGGCACACTCTATTAAATGACAATGCGAGGTGCTATCTTTTAAGTCTGTTGGCATCGGATTATTACTAAATGCATAATTAAAGAAATCTATTGCACTTTTACCAACTTCTATCGGTATCAAATCTGATACAGAAGCTTCTATACGATGCAAAAATTTATTTTCCGAATTATATGGATTTGAATCTATCTCAAAATCTTTCTCTACGCCGGAAATCTTGCCAGACAGAATTATTCTACCAAAAGATAATTTTGCAATTTCTGCCATTAAATCGGCCGTTGCAGGAACACTAGCTGTGGACCCACATACCACAACAAGTTTATATTCACACAAGTGCTTTATCCAATTACGAATATCTGCATTACGTGATGCGACTTCTGTTGTTCTGCCCTTTCCATAATTACTTTGTATTTCTGCTAATAGACTTAATAATTTTGCTTTATGCTGAAAATGCATAGCATATTTTTCATCTACTAATTCTGCCCAATTAATATCTGATATATTAACGCCTTCATTTTCTAAATAATCTTGCATACGTAATAAATCGTGCGCAATTGGTATTGCAACAGACATATTTCCGATACTAGCATCTGCAGCAAGTAATCTGGCAAGTAAGACCAATCTTTCTGTATTAGATATTATATTTGGTTCGCTATAAACTTCTTCTAAATCTTCATCATCGGTACCTTCGCCAAGCGCAACAAGCTTTGGCAGAATTATACTGTGCCCTGATTTTTCAACCAAGAATTTTTCAACAGACCTTACCGCACGACGACTGGGCAAAAAAATCAATATATCTTGAAAATCAATTGTTTCAGCAGACAAAACCTGCCACAACGCATCAAGCATATGCGCAGGATTTGTTGCATAAAAAATATTTTTATTTAATGCCAAGTATCGCCTTTATCGGTTCTAACCCTGTTTTCTTTTCTGCAGATGTTTCAAGTATTTCAGCAATCATCGCAGGATGATTTTCATGAGAGACAGTTTTTTGTTTTTGTTCTCTTACCTTCTTATCTTTTTTTGTATAAATTATTTGATACGAAATCCCGTTTGCATCACAGAAATCCATCAAATCAAAATCAGATTCGCGCGCGCCTATTCTTGAATCTATCAAAACAAACAATCTTGTTAATTGCCGACGATTCAATAAATAATCTTCCAACCGTTCCAACCAGCGCAAAGTCTGTTCTTTTGAAACTTTTGCATACCCATATCCTGGTAAATCAACAATCATTATTCTGTCATCTACATTAAACAAGTTCAAAGACTGCGTACGCCCCGGTGTATTAGATGTTCTTGCAACTGGCGCGCCCAAAACCGCATTAATTAAAGAAGACTTTCCAACATTACTTCGCCCAATAAAAGCATACTCTGCAAACTGCGTTTTTGGCAGGCTATTTACCGTTTCAAAACTGCCCACAAATTTTATCATTATTCATCCTCTTTATTAATCAAACGCCTATATGCTTCTTTCTTTGATATTCCTGCGCGCATGGCTAAATCTGCCGCAGCCGACTTTGTAGAAGTTGCCGATATATCATTAACCAGTTCTGTTATTTCACTATCTGACATTTTATGTTCTGGGGCCGGCGCAACAACAATTACTATTTCACCCCTAGGTGGCGTTATATTAATTAAATCTGCTGGATAGCCTATTATTGCTTCTTCATGAATTTTTGTAATTTCCCTAACTATTGCGATTTTTCTTTCTGGCATAACACGCGCCAATGCAGAAATAGTTGTCATTATTCTATTCGGGCTTTCATAATAAATTATCGTATGACGAATTTTATTATCTTCACGTAATTTCTTTTCATCAAAGAAACCGCAAAAAGTAAACCTGTCTGTTGGGAAACCAGATAATACCAAAGCTGAAATAGCAGCAACAGGCCCTGGCACAACAAAAACCGGTATACCAGCTTCACGTGCCGCCCTGACCAAGCGAAATCCAGGATCACTTATCCCAGGCATTCCAGCATCTGAAACCGCTGCAACAGATAAACCTGCAGACATTTTTTCTATTAAATCTGGAACAACATCTTTTTCATTATGCTCATGACAAGAAACACGCTTTGTTTTTATATCAAAATGACTTGCCAATTTTCCAAAAACCCGTGTATCTTCAGCTGCAACTAAATCTACATTACGCAAAACATCAATCGCACGTGGCGACATATCAGACAAATTGCCTATTGGTGTACCAACAACATAAAGCCCAGATTGCATTTGTAATCCTTTTATAGTAAAATGATACAGAATAAAATGGATTTTTCAATGCATATAAAGAGATTTTTTATTTTTTGCGTTATGATATTGCTTGCCGGTTGCGCGACAAAGCAAGAAAGCTGGATGGATGAATACGGCACATTAGAAACAAGTGCGCCAGTACAATTAATGTATGGCGCAGAAAACGTGCACATTGGCACACCATCAGATAATTTAATTGGCGCCCCTGTGCATACAATGGCGGTATTGCTGCCTTTATCTGGCGACAGCGCAACAGTTGGAAAAACTATTCGTACTTCCATAGAAACAGCGGTTTTACAGAACGCGCCTCAAAATTTATCAGTTGCTTTTTTTGATACAGCAAAAAACCCAGATACTGTTTTTACAGAAGCACTATCAATTAATCCAGAAATAATCGTCGGCCCTGTATTTTCTAAAGACGCCCGACAAATAAAGTCTGCAAAACCAGAAGCATTACCGGTGTTATCTTTTACCTCTGATGCAAACGCATTGGGCAAAGGTGTTATGACAATGGCCCTTATGCCGACAAACAGCGTTGAAGAAATTGTTAAAGAAATGTCTTATGACAATATTAAAGATTTTATAATCTTGGCGCCAGATACTCAATCAGGTCGCCTAATGGCAGGCGCGGCATTAAAAGCATCTGAAATTTATCGCGTTCCGAACATCGGTGTATTTTATTACAAAGAAGGCGACACAGACTCTATAAAAACAATATCTCAAAAATCATCAATGTACGATGCCCGCACAGCTGCACATACACGTGCACGTGAAATCTTGTCTGATATATTAACAAAAGAAAGATTAACCGCTATTGAGAAATCATCTATGACTATTCAGCTAGATAGACTATCAAAAACAGAAACACTGGGTAAAATCCCTTATGAAGCAATACTTTTCTTAGGTAATGGCGATGACACAGAGACATTGGTTTCTTTCTTGCGCTATTATGGAATAAACGCTGGATACACTAAGTTTTATGGCACAGCCGTTTGGGAAGGTTCTGATATAGCACAAGATATTACTATGCATGGGGCAAAATACGCAACCCTTCCAGAAATATCTACAGATTTTTCCAATCTATACGAACAAATGTCTGGAACGCCGGCAAATAGATTGGCCAGCTTTGGTTATGATGCCACAAACATGGCAATTGGGATGATTTATTCACCAAAATCTAACGCTGCTTATTTACTAGACCCAAGTGGATATATTGGAATTGACGGTTTATTCAGACTAAAACCAACAGGTGAAAACGAACGTGCTTTGCGTATAGTTCAGCTTTCTGGTGACGGAACAACATCCACAGTACGTGAAGCAGATAAAACGTTTATTACCCCTATATACAGCATTGAACAACATAATATTAACCCTGCAAACGATATGGCATTGGAAACAGCCGGCATTAATCCGAATGATTATATAAACATACCAGAACGCCTACGCAGTAAATATAAGTCTAAAACATACGGCGCAAATATAACACAAACACCTGTTTTACCAGTACAAGAAAACATTGTTATTCTGCCCGAAGATGACAGCGATGCAATAGTATCAGAAGATTTTAAGCCTGTATCGCTTGAATCTGTAAACAGGACATATATAGACAGCGTTGAAATAGAAGAATAAAATATATTTTCTTGAAAACTCAATTAGATAAATTAATATTCTTTCATCATAAAAAACATAGGCTATAAAAATGAATCTTTATAAAGAAGTATCAAAATCTATAATTTCTAAATTAAAAGAAATACCAGAATTAAAAGATATTATCAGCACAGAATTTCTAAATAATATAACTGTTGAAATCCCAAAAGTTCGTGATTTTGGGGATTTTTCTACAAATATCGCCATGATGCTGACAAAAAAGTTAGGGAAAAAACCACGTGATATTGCTGATATCTTGACTCCTTATTTACAGCAGATATCAAATGTAGAAAGCGTTTCTGTTGCAGGTCCTGGCTTTATAAACATAAAATTAAAAGATAGCTATATAAAAGATACAGCGTTATCTGATAATTTGGAACCAGATACGGGAATCAAACAAAAAATAGACCTTGATTATGGTGGTTATAATGTAGGTAAAAATTTACACATTGGTCACCTGCGAACAACAGTGGTTGGTGATACATTTAACCGCATTGCAAAATTCTTGGGTCACACAACCAAAGCATACAATCATATGGGTGATTGGGGCAGACCTATGGGTCTTATAATAGCGTGGGTCCTAGAAAACGGTATGCCAAATAACGTAGATGATGTAAATAGAATGTACCCTGCTTCTTCTGCACGTGCAAAAGAAGACCCAGCATGGTTAGAGAAAGCGCAAAAAATAACTGTTGAATTACAAAACGGCAACGAAGAATACAAAAAGATATATGATACCTTTATACCAATGTCGCTGGGACAAGTAAGCAAATTACTAACCCGCTTAAACATATTGCCATTTGATGAAAATAAAGGTGAAAGATTAATTGCAGAATATGTACCAGAAGTACAAGAAATTCTGGACACCAAGGGTATTATTGAACACAGCGACGGCGCAGAAATCATTTCTGTAAAACAAGACACAGACACAGAACCAATGCCACCTGTAATGTGGAAATCAAGCGCAGGTGCACAAACCTATGCAGCAGCAGATTTGACAGCCATTTATTATCGTGAAAAAACTGATAACCCAGATGCAATTGTTTATTTTACAGACAACCGCCAAACATTACACTTTAAGCAAATATTTCGTGCAGCGCGTTTGGCAGGTTTTGCAGACGGCATAGAATTACAACACATTGGTTTTGGCACAATAACCGGTGCTGATGGGAAACCATTTAAGACGCGTGATGGCAATGTGCCAAGTTTGGATGAAATGATAAACATTGTCGCAGACTCTGTTCGCACGCGTGTAAAAGAATCAGGAAAAGATTTACCTGACGAAACAATAGAAATGATAGCATTGGCCGCGTTAAAGTTTAATGACCTGATGCACGATGTAAAATCAGACTATATATTTGACGTTGATTCTGTCACCAGCTTTGAAGGCAGAACGGGTCCATATATTCTTTACACAGCTGTCAGATTAAATTCTATATTAAAGAAAGTCGGAAATATACCGGCATCTGCAAACTGTGAATTATTACCAGAAGAACGTGATTTATTAATGTTCTTGCTTGATTTTAATCGCGTAACAGAAACGGCATTTGAAAAACGTGCACCATATATATTGGCAAACTATGCATATGACTTGTGTAAATTGATAAATACGTTTTATCACACCTGCCCCATTATGCGCGACGATATACCAGAAGACATCAAAGCGCAAAGACTTGCGATAGTAAAACAATCATTAAAAGTATTATCGCAATCGATAGAATTAATGGGCTTAAAAATTCCAGAAGAAATGTAATAAAAACTCCCGATTGGGAGTTTTTTATTGTAATAGCTTTGCTATTTTTAACAAAACATTAAATATAAAGACTATTATACAAAAAACCGACCTGCTCGGTCGGTTTGTGTTTTGGTGGAGTTGCAAATTAGCACGGTTTTTCACATACAAGATAACAGGGATTTACAGGGAATTTTTAGTATATTTTTCTACAATTTTACGAGATTTTCGGCCATATATCAAAAAACCATATAAAAACAACAGGGATTTTATTCGATATTTTTGTTCTGTAAAAAAATTTTCAAGCATGGTGTTCGCAACAATGTATATTATTAAGAATAAGGATATTCCTTATTCGTAAAACATAAGGAGTATACTATGCTTTTAACAATTGTTGATAAAAACATTAATCAAATTAAACCATATCAAAACAACCCCAAACTTCACAGCAAACACCAGATTAAACAGATTGCGGATTCTATTAAAGAATTTGGATTTGTGAACCCTGTGTTGTTGGATGGAAATGGGGAAATCATAGCTGGACATGGACGATATTTGGCTGCAAAACAGTTAAATATGGAAAACATCCCCACAATAACACTGTCTCATTTAAATGATAAGCAGAAACGTCTGTATCGTATTGCTGATAACAAACTGACCGAATTAGGCAAATGGGATGTGTCTTTGTTGCAAATGGAATTTAAAGAACTGGAAAATTTAAATCTGGATCTAGAAATTACAGGGTTTGAAACAGAAGAAATAGATAATTTTATTATAAATAAGTCTGGTCCTACAAATCTGAAAGAAGAACATATCCCAGAATTATCAACCAACGATTACCAATGCAAATTTGGCGATATATGGCAATTAGGGCGGCATTTCTTAATTTGTGGAGATGCCTTAAAGGCAGAAACTTACGCAAATTTAATGGGAAACAATCGTGCCCAAATGATTTTAACAGATCCACCATATAATGTCCGTGTAAAAGATATTGGTTCAAGCGGTAAAATTAAGCATGATGAATTTGCGATGGCATCTGGCGAGATGTCATCTGATGAATTCATCACGTTTTTAAATACATTTATGAAACATGCAAAAGAATATTCCATCGATGGTTCTTTGCATTACTTGTTTATGGATTGGCGACATGGAATAGAAATTGGTCTGGCCGCATCAACCGTTTATGAAGAATTAAAAAACATCTGCGTTTGGGTCAAAAACAATGGTGGTATGGGCAGCCTGTATCGTTCACAGCATGAATTGTGCTTTATATACAAAAACGGCAAAGGCCCACATACGAATAATATAAATCTGGGGGCGCATGGGCGATATCGCACAAATGTTTGGGAATACGCAGGTGCCAATGGTTCCGCAGATGGTAAAGAAAATTTAAAATTACATCCAACGGTTAAGCCCGTTGCAATGTTAAAAGATGCAATTCTAGATGTCACAAAACGTGGCGATATTGTGTTGGATTGCTTCTTGGGTTCTGGTTCAACCTTAATCGCATGCGAACAAACAGGTCGCACATGTTATGGCATCGAAATAGAACCAAAATATTGTGATGTGACAATTAAACGGTATGAAGAACTAACCGGTGAAAAAGCTATAAAAATAGGAGATGCAGATGACAGGATATGCTAACCCACCAAAAGAAACACAATTCAAAAAAGGACAATCTGGTAATCCCAAAGGACGTCCCAAGGGCGATAAAAATTATTTGGCTCTTGCAAACAGAGAATTATCACAAAAGGTTTCAATTATGGAAAATGGTCGATATAAAACACTTAGCAAAAAGGAAGTGTTTGTCAAAACGACGATAAACAAGGGTATTGCTGGCGATAAAAAATTTACAAATATTGCATATATAATGATGCAGGATGCCGAAAGATATAATGAACGCAAAAAACACGATGAAAAAGAACAATCTAAAATAAACCAGAACATTATTGAAAATTTCCGAAAACGTGTTTTAGAAGAGAATAAAGAGGTGGAAGAATGACACAAAATCTGGCTAATGCTTTAATAAAAGAAGATTTTTACAGTTTTGTGCAACGGGCTTATTTTGAAACAAGCGGTGGACAAATACTGATTCCAAATTGGCACCTTGAAGTATTGTGTGATCGGCTGGAAAAAGCACGCAAAGGCGAAATAAAACGTCTTATTATAAATGTTCCACCGCGCAGTTTGAAATCGCAAATAGTAAATGTTGCGTTTACTACATGGGTATTAGGGCACAACCCAAAAGAAAAAATAGTCAGTGCATCATATTCAGCCGAATTATCTGAAACCTTTGCACGCGATTGTAAACGCATTATGCAATCTGAGTGGTATAAACAATTATTTCCGAAAAGTGAGATTTCAAATGACCAATCGTCAGCCTATGATTTTAAAACAATTTCACGCGGTGGACGCTTTGCCGCATCTGTCGAAGGATCTTTAACGAGGCGCGGTGGTAATATAATAATCATCGACGACCCGATAAAAACAACAGATATGGCAAATGAGAATGCCCTAAATAAAGTACAAGAATGGTATACAGGTACACTGTTAAGCCGTTTAGATAATCAAGAATACGGGGTGATTATTTTGATAATGCAACGTGTTCATGAAAACGATTTAACAGGTTATCTGTTAGATAAAGAGTCTGATAAATGGGAACATATAGTTATGCCTATGATTGCAACCGAAGAAGAACAATGGGAAGTTGAGAATAAAACTTTTATAAGGCATAAAGGCGATGTATTAAACAAGCAATATATCAGTTTTGAAAAGTGTAATGAATTAAAAATAGAATTAGGGGAATATGTATGGAATGCCCAATATCAACAAGAACCATGTCCTGTTGGGGGTGGTATCGTAAAAGAAGAATGGATACAATATTATCCAAACCAACGTTTGAATCCTGATGAAGTTTATAAAATATTATTAAGTTGGGATACAGCTAATAAAACAGGAGAAAACAATGCATATTCTGCTTGTTCTGTCGTAGCAGTAATGAGAAACAGGACATTTTATTTGTTACAAGTTGCGCGTGCCCGACTGGATATGACCAAACTTTTAGAATCTGTTTTGCAAGCATACAATTCTGTAGTTCAAGAGTCTGGATTTTTCAGAATCAAACCAGTATTACTAATAGAAGATGCTGCGAGCGGAACTCCGCTTATAAATTTGTTAAGAAATTTAAAAGATATATATGGCCGCGTACTAAATATCGAGGCAATAAAGCCTAAAGGGGATAAAATTGACCGACTTTATGGTATAACACCATATATTGAAAATGGACAATTGTTGTTTCCGCCAGATGGTGTGGAAGGAAAAGAACGATGGTGGCCAGATTTTAAAAAAGAATTGTTAAGCTTTCCAAATTCAAAATATAAAGATCAAGTTGATTCTTTGACACAGGCTATTTCATATGGTCAAGAATTATTGGCATATCAATAAAATAAATACTGGGTAAAATCCCGGTATTTATTTTGGCATATGTTTATGTATACACGCGTTATGCAAATCACTAATCAAATTCTTGCCAGTATAAGATTTTATAAACCGTTTAAATTGGGCTATTTGTTTAATAAAATCATCACATGATATAAAATATGAATAACCTTGCTTAGAAAAAGCATCAAATACAATCATATCTATTTCTTTGTTGTGCTTTTTTATCCACTTGTATACTGTTTCAAAATCTATATATAAAAACATATGATTTGTGGCCGCGCTGTGTATTTCGCGTATTGATAGAAAACCACTAAAAATCCTGATTTTATCTGATAGTTTTATTTGTGGAACAATATTTACATTTTTCATATACAAAAAACTATCGTTTTTACAATCTGGCAATTTCATAATACTCGCATCATTTTTACCCGGCGGACAAATATAAATAGGTATCAGTATTTTTGATCGCAACAACGTCGCTATGAAATATGCCAAACTTTCATTATCTTTGAACACGTTATATTCTGCTAATGCACTAGCCAATGTCCCATTAAAATAATCGGCGTCTTTTTCTTGGTGAATAATACAGTAATCAAATTCATATTCGAAATCTTTAAAATGGTTCTCGTCCAATACATATTCCGTTAAAGATTTTTGTGTGTTTGTCATATTATTTTTCCAAATCTATGCCGCATTCTGTATAGCACTTTTTCCAATCAAATCGTGCTGATTTATATTTTTTGTTTAATTTTGCATTTTCTTCTTTGGTAATCCATGCGGTTTTCAAATTATTCAAAACATATTTATATCATCATCCATAAAAGCATGAAATAATTCAGATAACGGCACACAGTGTTCCAATATTAAATCTTTCAATTTCGGGAAATCTTTTTGAATTGTGCGTTTTTTGCCGACCAACAAATTATGCAGATTTCCATTTATACCAGATTTGCACCAAATATTTTGCGCCGATACCGATATAAAATCTGCCAGTCTTGATTCAGAAATCACATACAATATATTGCGAAATGATAATTTTACAATTTTCTTTGCGTTATAACTTGCTTTACGATATGTATCACGCAGATTATTCAATAATAAATCTACATCTTTATCAGTAAATTTATTCGTCGGTTTGCATATTGTTATTTGTGGTTTCATGGTTCTCTGCCGCTTGTTTTTCTTGCCATTTTTTATATTCTGGATTTGGAATCTGGGATTCTATCATCTTTACCTTTCGAATAGTTTTCTTTGTGCCTATCGTATTGTAATAAGTATAAGTTCCATCTAATACCATACAATATGCCCCAAATGTAACCGTATATCCATCATACAGTTTTTTTGATTCTGTTTTCCAGTCTTTTTCGCCTATAACCTGTCGCATATCGGTTGCAAAAACCTCGCCACCAAACATCTGCTGCCGTCTGGCTTTGCATGAACGTGCCACATCTGTATCGCCATCTGCAGGATGACAATAATATAATTGAATCAAAGAATACTTGTCATTCACTTGAAATACTTTTAATTCATGACTTGGAAAGCAATCTGGATTGCGTATGGTTTTTGGTGAAACCGGTTGTATTGTCAAACCAACACAAGAACACAATAACAAACCTAATAAAATTACTTTCTTCATATTTAATCCTTTTTGTTTTTGGGTGGAATTTCTATAAACAATGATTTGAATTGTCCGTATTTATCGCCAGTATCGCAAAAATCTTGCCATTGAAAATTATAGGCATTTTGCATAAACAAATCTGGTTTATCTTTAAGATGTTTGGAATTGGTGTCATTTTTTACGTTCCACTTATGCCATCCAGACATTTTTTCGCCTTCAGTCGTCCTGAATGCATATGCCATAGATTTTGGATTGCTTTTTGCACACCAAAACGACTTGTTGTTCGAGATAAAAATGCATACGCCTGATTTTGCGTATCCTTTATCAATTAACCATTCAATACGGTTTATATCTGCCCATACATGGTAACAATTATCATCATTCCCCTTATGATCTACCAACAGGTCTGATACAGGTATTTTTGTATTTTCGTAAAGTTTTTCTGATTTTATTGGTCTGGTTTTATATTTCAATTCTATGGGGTAAAAATCGCCGTCTTTGATGACCATTATATCTATGTGAATAATGCGTTGTTCGCCTGGCTTTTTAATTGGAAATTCCAAAATTATTTGAGCCGTATCGTTGAATATCTTGTGTAATTCTATTGCTAATGAATGTTGAAAATCTGCTTCCGAGACAAAAACCCTTTGTCTACTTATGCTAGAAAATGCTTTTTTAATTCCGCTGATTACATCCATCTTTATCCCCGTATAAAATGTTGACCGCCAATTAAGAATTGGCGGCCGGGGAGTTCCTAATCAGTTTATCATTGATTCCGTGGCTTTCGGGTTGCCCCTATTGTATGGCACACGACTCCCCGACCATAACGTCAGGGACATTACGGTGCAAAAAGCACCGAAACATCAGTAATAACGATGCTTTCGCACCGGATAAACGGGCTAGGACAGCCCCGAACCCAACTCTCATTGGATTCATCAAAAACATACCTTAAAATAAAGCAATAATCAAGTTATTAAACCATATTATTATAATTCTGTAATGGTACCGTTTTTAATATGCCACAATTTTTTGTGTTTTTTGCAGAATTTAATAACTTTAGCGGCCTGTTCATTATAAAACAGTTTATGGGTTTTAAATGCGGATATTTCTTTATTATAATTTGTTCTACCAAATATAATTTTATCTGTAAATTTTAATGCTTCTAAAATATCATCTAAATTCTGCTCTATGAGATTTGGTGTTGGATATGGTTCTATACTAACCCAAGTTTTAAAACCTTTATCGTGTAGATATTTCAAAGCTTCGATTCTTTTTTTGTATGGTGCAGAACCTGGTTCTATTTTTTTTCGATATTGTTCATCCAAAGAAACCAATGTTATACCATATTCATTTTCTTTAGATAACTCTGCCAGTTCCTTTGGTAAAGTACCCTTAGTCAACACAGTGCATTTTATACCTGCATCATTCAATTTTTTCACCGATGCTAAGCTCATCTTTTTTATTTCGTCGTAACCATACATAAATGGGTCTGTCGTGAAACACAACTGAACAGATTTTATTTTTGACTTTAATTTTGGGATTTCTGCATCAAGTAATGCAAGTGTATTGGACACCAATTTTGGACTAATCCATTCTTGATAATCTTTAACTGTCCCGAAACGTTTAGCCATGAGAAAAGCATAACAAGGATACAAACAACCATGGGAACAACCAACGACATGATTCATGGTATAATCACCATACTCTACACCTGTTTTGTAAAGCATGGATTTCCTTTCAATATATCCTAAAACTTTTTTCATTTCCCCACCCAAAAAACTTCTATTTTAGGTTGTTTGTTTATATAATCGCTGTAATCTACAGGAAACGCCTTCCTTTTACGTTCGTACCCAGTTAATGACTTTACAGATATTTTACCTTCTTCTTCTAAAGACTTCAATATTTTTCGTATATCCTTTGGTAATAATCCACATACAATTCCGCCCAAATATATTTGACGATTGTTTAAAACTTGATTTTGTTTTAACCCATTTTCAAATCTGAAGTGTTCTGGTTCAGATATAATATTATAAAATAAACTTGGTTGTTTCATTTGATCCATGATCTCAAGAAATTTTTGTGCGCCTAGTACATTTTTTGAAATATAGAATAATGCATAATGAGAATTGCTTGTTTCGTTATCTAATATTTTATAATAAACAAAATGTGTATTAGATTTTTCTTTTAATGCGTCAGCAACAACATTGGTGAACTCCCTATATGTTTTAAGATTTTTTACGCTGCTTTCGGATATGTCGATATCTTTTAAAAATTCCGCGATAGGTTTTAATTGTTCAGAATTTTCTTCTTTGCGTAAAAATCTATAAATATGATAAACAGGAATAAAAATTAAAATATCTGTATTGTTTTTGCCGAATAAATATGAATCGTATGTGGTTTTATCAAGTTGCGTATATCCAAAAGGGTCTATAAAATAAAGCGCATGTCCCATCAAGCCATTAGCGGTATTCGATATAAATTTATTAGCATCATCACTAGAAAAATTAATATATTCTGCCGATGATACATTTTCTTTTAATTTTGCAAAACGGTTAATATCCAATTCGTTTAAAAACAAATGTGGAATTTTCCCATTGCTAATGAAAACAGGATACAATTCATCAAAAACACTTTTTGCAATGGATGCACTACCTTCTGTACCTTTATCATCTTTTCCCATGCCCGCAAAAGGATCTATAACAGATATATGCTGATATGGGACATTGGGTAAAGCCATTATAGACAAATACGCTTTCAAATATTTTTTGTAAATTTCTAATTTTATTTTACTGTGTTCCGTAATTATATTTCTAGTATCCATATTATTATCTCCGTTTCTCTTTTTTAACATTAATTGATACGAGATACAAATTTGCCTATAAATTCGGAATTATTATCATCAATGCGAATTGGTGTGTTGTCTGGGTCACTAACATTGTCCGATAATAATAATCCATAAGATTCCTCTGACGAGTCAACCCATTTTATTCGTTTTATTTTTGCACCATCGTCAACTCGCCATAAAACGATTGAATTATTTTCTGGTTTTTCAAATGTTTTGCGAAATAATAGCATGTCTCCATCGGAAAATGTCGGTTCCATGGATGTGCCGGACACTTGCACTATTATCAAATCTTCTGGCTTATAAGACGTATCTTTTTTATTTAGTTCATATGTGGAAACGTTTTCGGATAAAAACACATCATTAGGACCAGCTTTTGCAATAATTCGTGGTATAATTATTGTTTCAACACCATTAACCTGTAACCCGTCACAATCAACCAGTTTATAAGTTTTGTTTTGGGTTTTATGAACAAGTCCTCTATCAATTAATCCGCGCAGATGATACGCTACAACAGGTTTATGTTTTTTTTCTAACTTATCCTGTATCCCAGTAAGTGTCAGCTCACCCTCGGTTCGCAAAAGCGCAATAATCTCGTTTTTCATTTTTATTCCCTGTTTGCGTGTTTGTATTATAACATTAATTTATTAAAAACAAAAGCAATATTTTATAAAAATATTGTTTTTTTATAAAAATAATACAAAAACTTATTATTTTTTATAAAAATTCCTTGATTTTTTACATAACATCATATATAATAATCCTTGTTCTTAGGGCAACAGTCATAAGAACAAAAAAACTCTCTAAATTCCGGCAGAAAATAGAGAGTGCATTTTAGAAATCACCATAAAACAGTGACCCTTACACGTCTCTGATTTTATCACTTCCGTTTTCGGTTGTAAAGTGGTTTCTATTTTACGAACTGAGAGCCAACCAGGGTACAGGCAATAAAGGAGGTGAGCAATATGGCCAGATGTCGCAGAACGACAAATCTTGAGGTTCATCACATCAGAATCAATGGTGGGAATGATTTAGACAATGCAAAAGTGCTATGTCAAAAATGTCATGCAGAAACAGCATCATATGGTGATACAAATCACAAAAGTCCACCAGCATTTAGTGATGATGTAAAACAAAAAGCGTTAAGACGTGCAGGAAATCAGTGCGAATGCACGAGAGGATACCCGTGTTGTTTATAACGTTTGGATGTTTTTGAATGAGCGGCTCCGGACGCTCTTTTTTTACAAATTTATAAAGATTGCTTCTTCCATAATGCCGCCATTTGGGTCAGTTTGTATTGAATTCTGCGAAGCAACCATGCCTGGCGACAAGTTAAATTGCCATTATTGGTCCTGCGGATTGCGGTCTCTAATTCTCGTAATGACCTACATGCTGCGAAATAGAGCATAATAAAATCGGTCTTATTATTTGGTTCAATTTCCCGATAGTGTTTATATTTCATAGACAATCCTTTTTAGATTGTCGTATTGATGATTATATTCCCCCGAAAGTCCAGTCATTTTATTATCTTTATTAACTTGACTTCTGAGGCTTTCAGAGCAGTAATTGCATGACATTAAAAGGGGTCAACATGTCGCACGAAATTGATATACCACAAAGTTTTGATGAACTGAAACACTTACCGTTTGCAGAACGCGGGCAATTATGGGCAAAATACTGTCCATATCCGTTCAAACGGCAGAATTTTGCCTTGTGGTATTACATCCAAAGTGACCGATTAAAACTGCGAATAGAACCAAAATATATGGTAAAAATTCGCAAATATAAGGATAACCCAGACGCTTGTTTGGATAAGGTGCACAAAAACAAATACGATTTGACCATCGGTAGCACCATAACCAAAACGTTTCGTGGCATAACGCACAATGTAATTGTGGCAGATAATGGGTTTGTGTATAAAGACAAACTATATAAAACATTATCTGCGATTGCGCTGGATATTACGGGCATAAAGGTGTCTGGTCCGGACTTTTTTAGAATAGCAAGAAGGAACAAACATGACGGTAAATAGATGTGCCATATACGTTCGTAAATCAACGTAACATGGATTGGGTATGGAATTTAATTCTCTGCAAAACCAAGAAGAGTCGTGCAAGGCATATATTGCGTCACAATCATTTAATGGTTGGCAATATTATAAAACATATAGTGATGCGGCAATATCTGGTGGAACGATGGAGCGACCCGCATTAAAACAAATGTTGGATGATATGGCACATGGTCTGGTTAATACTGTGGTGGTGTATAAGGTTGACCGATTATCGCGTTCAATTCTGGACTTTCATAATATGATGAAATACTTTAAAAAATATAATGCGAATTTTGTATCAATCACACAATCGTTTGATACATCAAATTCTATGGGCAAATTGACATTAAATATGTTATTGTCGTTTGCTCAGTTTGAACGCGAAGTTGCATCTGAACGGGTGCGGGATAAAATACGTGCATCAAAAGCCAAAGGTATTTGGGTTGGTGGTAATCCGCGACTTGGTTATGACATTATAAATAAGAAACTTGTAGTAAATTCGACCGAGGCAGGACAGGTAAAAACACTATTTGAAAAATACATTGAATTACAATCTGTGGTTGAATTAGTCCGCTTTGCTCGTACACAAAACATTCATAATAAACAATGGGTAACCAAGAAGGGTGTTGTACGCGGCGGTGCAGAATTTTATCAACAAACTATGCACAACCTGTTACGTGATGAAGTATATATTGGCAACATGGTTTGTAAATCTGGTGGGACATCGGTGCCTGGTGAACACGCGGCAATCATTGATAAAGATTTATTCAATCGCGTTCAAATGGCACTCGCAAGAAATGGTAATAACAAAGGTAATCGTTATGTTGGTTCACCAAATTTACTAACTGGAAAATTGTTCGATATAGATGGCACAAAGTTTACAAACCAACAAACACGAAAACTGGGGCAACCGGTAAAATACTATTACGCTAAATCTGGATTTTATATCCCATCGCTCAGTATTGATGAAATCGCAATGAATACGATTAGTGAGTTTCTAAATTCGTCTATGCGTGACATTCCGCCAGATACAGCATTGTTATTAAAACGCATAGATATACAAAATATGTCATATAATCAAAAGCGTGATTTTATAAAAACAATTATTACAAAAGTTGTATATTCCGAAAATAAATTAACTTTCTATCTGGAGCTTAATAACGAATTAAAGCTGTTTATTAGTGAAAGTTTCATAAATGAAAATGCTGATGACATGACATATATTATCAATAAAGACGCGGTGATAATTGAACGCCAATTTATCCTTAGCAAGTATAATAAATGCAATGAATATAATTGTGGCAAATCTGGTGCAATCAGCATAAGTGACAATAATCACTTGATTGTGCGGGCGTTTGCACGTGCATTTAAGTATCGTGAATTATACGAACACAATGGGGATTATAAATCAATCGCAAAAACAGAAAATGTTTCGGAAAGCAGTGTATATCGTCATCTGAAACTTGCATATATGAACCCGCATACCATCAATGACATCATGTCCGGTAAGTTGCGATGTAGTGTTGATAAGTTGTTTAATTTACCTTCCGGTATCTAACATTATTTCAAAACTAGTTTAAAATTTCTGTATCTTTGAGGCCTATCTAAGTCATCATAAACCATTGCTATTCTAAATATATGAAAATATTTAACAAACATATTTTTTATCTTATCAATAGTATCATGTAATTCATCTATTGATGGAAGATGTTCATGTTCAACATAATCAATGTCATTATGGCATACCTTTTTATTGCGAAAATCTTTGATTCTATTGTAAATAGATTCTACAAAATCTAGATCGGCATCAAAATCAATCTCTTTAAATTCTTTAAGCATCAAATCACCGATTTTCATCTTTTTAACGTTATGTGTTCCAAGTTCATGCATATATATGGTTGCATCACGCATAGATTCTTCAAACATTTGATAATTTCCACATTCTGTATTTTTAATAGTGTTTATAAAATGTCTTAATGTGTATTGGTTTTGTGATTTATATTCCAACAACTTACATAAATTTAAAATCAAATACTGATAATATAAACGCAAAATAAAATCTGTGAACAAATTTTGCTTAGCTTTTTGTTCTGTTAGCGCACAGTCAAAATCCATAAAAATTCGTCGTGTTACCAACAAATCCGTCAAAATATTATCAATAAAATTTAAATATTCTTTCGCTTTTGGAATGGTAATTTTATTCACATTATTTTTTGGCATTTTTTACACTCCTTTGCCATCAAGTGCATTGTAAGTATTTCTGACGAAATTTCAACGGATCTCCAGTTGAAAAATCGGCGTTGTATGTAATTTTGAAAAAATTGGGCATTTTGGCGAGATTTATATACATACAAGATATTTTTACCACAAAACACCCTGAAAACATCCCGAAAATCGGCCATGTTTGGACAAACAAAAAACCGACCATACTTGGTCGGCATTTACTGGTGGGAGTGGGTGGATTCGAACCACCTCAGGCTTAAGCCAACAGATTTACAGTCTGCCCCGGCTCTCCAACTCCGGCGCACGCCCAATCTTGGTGCGGGCAGCGGGAATCGAACCCGCATTTCAAGCTTGGAAGGCTTGCATACTAGCCTTTGTACTATGCCCGCAACAAATCAAAGCCTTGTGATTATATACTAATTTTCTATAAACGCAAGACTTTAATTTATTACTATCTTATACTATGTATTATATTCTCCATTTCTAATAAAAATTCCGTATCATAACCACGTGCTTTCAAACGTTGCAACATTAAATGTGCCGCATCTGCAACCCCTAAACTTTTACAAATTTCTACAACTGTTATGATTTCATCGCGGTCCATTTTATCTGTTGGCATCAATGCAACTGCAACACCTAATTCACGAACCGCCGCACGCATATATGCCACTTTATTATCACAACAACCATATTCATACAGTGTCGCATACGTTTTTGCGTTTTCTAAGAAATCGCTATAGTGATATGCACTCGTATTTATATTACGCATAACTCTATTTTCAATAGTTTCACAGATTTTTTCATCAGAATATAAATAATCTGCTGATGTCATAGCATCATCTTCAAAACCATATGCAGCCGCCAAACCGTCAGCAATTGTTTTCCTGCGCATTGCTAAATCTGAAAAAAGCTGTGCATTTTCAGGACATCCACGCTTTGCCAAAATTTCATATGTATTCACAGCAACATATTGATAATCTACTCTATTATCAGTTTCGCTACAAATATTCTGCAGTAATAACTCTTCTACAATTGCGCATGCTGGGCGAATTTCAACCTGCTCTGTTTCTGTAGATACAGTTTCAACAGGTTGTTGTTCTGCAACACTTTCTGTAATAACTTCTTCTTTTGTAAAATATTGTTTAATGCTGCCAAAGTCTATAACACCGCGTTCTTGCAATAACCAAACAATCCCGCCCGCAAGCAACAGAATTATAAAGAACCAGAGCCACCCATGGCGCTTGCGTGTTTCTTTTTTTATATTTACTTCACGTTTTTCTTTTTTCATTTATCCCCCCTTATTTTTATCTGATTGGTGGAAAACAATCCGAGCCATCTTCTGGACAACAGTTAAAACCTAAATCCCCCATATCTGTATAAATCTCGCCAGCACAACAACCATTTTTATCCGCCTTGCTACCGTCAGGGCACATCGCATTTCCGCTAGTTTTTGGCATATTTGAATAAGCTGTTATTCCCCAACCAACTAATATACCCAAGATAAAAACTATTAAATATTTTTGCCACGTATATAAATCTATCTTCATAACAAAGTCCCTGAGTTCATTGGTGTATAACATTCGCCCCCATCGTCTGGACAGCACGCAAATTGTAAATTGCCTAAATCTTTAAAGGTCTCACCTTCACAGCAACCAAATCTATTTGGTTTACTGCCATCTGCACAAAGTCCCGCTGCTAAATTAGCAGCCTTTTCTTCTTCTGATATTTCCTCAACCTTATCTTCTGCAACAATATTTACACAATCTGCATCATATTGACTTTGTAGTTTTGCTTTTTCGTCTTCTGTTAGCGTCATGGTATCTATTGCATTTTTAAGAGTCTCACAATTTGAGGTTTTTTGTGCAATATAGTCTTCTAAAACACCAGCAGCATCTTTTTCTACTTCCTTCACGCTAACAGGGGCTGGCGCAACAGCAGCCGCTGCCAAAGTAGACACACGCCCAGAAGTCGTACGCCCAGATGCACTTTTAGAACAATCACGTCTATATCTTTCTTTTAATTGATTCAGCTGATTTGTTGTTGCCTCATCTGGCGATTCTATCGCCGCCAATTCAGAAATTTTTTCTTGCATGGACGTACAATCCATACGTTCACTAACCGTTCCAGTGGTTGCGTCTTCCGCCAACGCAGGCAGACACAATAAAGAAACAACTGTAAATATTTTTATTATATTTTTATTCATTTATTATCTTTTCCATTTTTAAGATAAAATCTATTGCAGGGTCTGTTAACTGTTCTATTTTATCAAGAAATACCTGCGCTTCTTTTTGCATATCAAGTTTTTTATAGGTATCTATAACAACTTCAACACTATTTTCACCCATTGATTCTGCAGGTTGCAAAGCCGTTGCTATTTCTATTTCACGCAATGCCAAAGATTTATACATATCTGCATTTTCCGAGCACCCTTTTTCTGCCAAAGTACTATAAGTATCAGCATTACTTAAATGCTTCCATGCTTCAGATTCTGTTTCTGGATAAAGTCTTGTTTTTAATAATTGTTCTATACGACTGCATGTTGCGATTATTTCTGGATGTTCTGTTGTTTTAGTTTCAACAGCTTCTTTTTCAATTATAACCAAGCGTCCTGCACAACCGTTTGAATATGCTTCGTTTAATTCTCTAAGCGTTCCAACCGTTTCACTAGTTGCCCCTGTTTTTGTTATATTTATAATTTCTTGGGCAATTGCATCACACTCTTCCACCCCCAATGCAAGCCTTTTATTTTCATTACCACTATTATAAGACAATCCAACAAACAAACCGCACGCAAACAAACCGGCCAACGCAATCGCTGCCCAAATTTTATGTCCCCTGCTACAAGTACAAACGTTTGTCGCTTTCGTTAATTTCGTTTCTTTTACTTGTTTTTTTGCCGTCTTTTTCATATTTCCCTCCAAAGTATTTATAAACTATTTTTCAAAAAATCATTTTTATCTTCTAATAACTTAGCCGCTTCGTATTCCATTATAATTTGATGCATTTCATAATTTTTTATATCTGCAGAACCCTTCAAAAGATTAACCAGTTCTAATTCTGCGGTGGCTAAATTTTCATACATTTCTCTATTTTCTTCGCAACCATTTTGAGAAAGCCGACCATATAAAACATAATTATAATAATGCGCCAAGAAATTAGGTTCTTCTGCTGGGAAAATTCTTGATTTTATTGCCGCTTCATATAATTCACATTCTTCTGAACCAGATTTTATCTTCATGTCTTTACTATCAGCATAAAACACACCCAGAACAAAACCACAGGAAAACAAACCAACCAAAGCAAACAACGCCCAAAATTTGTGCCATTTCAAAGAACGTTTAATATCTGCTTTTTTTACCATATCTCCCCCTCTTTTATATATTATTCCACAAAACCGTCTTTAATGGTAATCTTTTTATCAGCCCGTGATGCTAAATTCATATCATGGGTCACAAACAGCATTGCCATTTTATTTTTTCTGACTAAATCCATTAATAAATCAAAAACTGTTGTTGCATGTGCAGGGTCCAAGCTGCCAGTTGGTTCGTCTGCCAATAAAATTTCTGGATTATTTGCCAAAGCACGCGCAACCGCGGTACGCTGTTGTTCACCCCCTGACATCTCGCCAGGTAAATGCGAAGCTCTATGTGCTACGTTTGCCGCCCGCAATAGTTTCATAGCTTTTTCATTTGCCTCGTCTTCCCTGACCCCATTTGCCAACATCGGCAAAACAACATTTTCCACGGCCGTAAAGTCTGACAACAAATTATGTCGTTGATAAACGAATCCTATTTTACGTCTGCGCATTAATGTACGCATTTCATCGTCCATTTTCTGTACGGGCGTACCTGCAACTAAAATACTGCCTGCTGTTGGCTTATCTAACAAACCAACGCACTGCAGAAGTGTAGACTTACCACTGCCAGACGGTCCAACCAACGCAATTATTTCACCTTTGTGCAAATCAAAACCGCCACCACGTAATATATGAAGAGGCTGTCCACCTTCTATAAAAGTCTTTTTAATATCACGCACTGACAAAACAACGTCGCCTTTTGATACTTTTGACAAAGATTTTAATATGCCTGCCATTATGCGTTTCCTTTATTCATTTCTTAAAACTTCAACAGGGTCTGTATTTGCCGCCTTCCAAGCTGGATATATAGTCGCCAAGAAAGCCAAAGCTATTGCTAAAACAGCAATACCCACAACCGTACTAGGCACAAGCTTAGACGGTAATTCTGATAAATAATAAAGTTCTGCAGGAAACAAATCACGTCCTGTTGCCCACTGAACAAACTGGCGTATTGGTTCTATATACACAGCAACCAATACCCCCAACACAGTACCAAATAAAGAACCTATTACGCCGATACTAGTACCAGATAAAATAAATATCTTCATCATAGAATGACGAGAAACACCGAACGTACGCAGTACCGCAATATCTTTTGACTTATCTTTAACCAACATAACTAAACTTGATACAATATTAAATGCAGCGACTATTATTATTAACATCAAAATTAAGAACATAACATTTGATTCAACCTGCAAGGCCCCCACAAAACCACGATTTAAATCACGCCAATCACGAACGACAAAACCTGTCGGTAATAAATTGGATAATGCATCACGAACTTCTTCTGTTTCTTCTGGATTCTTTAAGAACAAATCAATATGCGTAACTGCATTCCCAATATTCAAATACTTCTGCGCTGTTTCTAGTGGCATAAAAATATAACCAGAATCGTATTCATACATCCCCATAAAGAAAGAAGACATTACAGGATACGCCATAATTCGTGGCATCGAGCCAAACGGTGTTGGTGTTGCACCATTTGCAGAAACCAAAGAAATTTTATCACCCATACCAACACGCAACGCACGTGTCAAAGAAGCCCCTGCAACTAATTCCCCATCTGCTATATCATCTAAAGCCTTGCCATAAATTTTTGTACCTGTTGCAGTTTTTGCTTTTAAATCAGACATCTTTATGCCACGTATCATTGCACCAGTATTATTACCATTTGCAGTTGCCATAACCTGCCCTTCGGCAATAGGTACAATACCGGTTGCATTTGCCATTACAACTTTGTTCTGCTTCATCTTATCAATCAAGAAATCATAATCAGCAATAGCCCCATCTTGATGATAAACAACAACATGCCCATTCATACCAACTATACGTGATAATAAAGTATCATGAAAACCACCCATTACAGACATAACAACAATTAACGTTGCAACGCCTAACATAATACCTATCAACGATACCCACGAAACAACCGAACCAAAGCCACGTTTTTTTGCAGCTAAATATCTAAAAGCAATTTTTCTTTCCAGCCTTGAAAACATCTATAATCCTTATTCTTCACTTAAGAAGTCACGCAACGCATCGCCAACTAATTGTGTTGGTGTAATATCCGTATCTATTTGAACAGCATCTATTATAGATATTATACGTGGCGACATAAAGACAACCAATTCTGCAAATGGGCTAATTAAAGTCTCTGGTGTTGTAACGAAAGAATGTGTTGGTATACCAATTATAACGTAATTATCGCCAACATTTGACGGTATATTAAATGAAGACAACTCACCTTGACTTGTACGCAAAACAATCTTTGCATCAATTTTTTGACGTCCACCATAATCACCGTACTTACCTGTTGCACCAATTATTAAATCTGTCTCTAATCTATCTTCTTTACTGCATTGACCGATATCAAATCTTGATTGCCAACCGTTTGGTATAACGAATGTACCCTGAGAAATTAAAACAACATTTGCTTGTTGCGCTAAAAATTCTTGCAAAGTTTTTGTATTTATTTCCGGACTTACCACCAAAGCACGCCCCACAACCCCAGGAATTGACATCTTTACATTATTTTCCCCAAAAGCAGGCAAAAGATTCATCCATATAATAGGATTGTCTGTACGTGGATATACACGATACACATCAATATCCCATGCCAACATATACTTTTTTGAGGAGATATCAGATATTATTTTTGCGACTTCACGTTCTGTCTGATAATTGCCTTCAAAAACGACTGTTTTATCCTGCCAATCAACCAGTAAGTTTCTCATATCTGCACCATGCATAGCATCCAACAACGCCATTATTATGCTTTCGTCTTTTGGCATTTTTATCATCCACTTTGCACGATGGTTCAAATGTATTTCGCCAACCTCGGCATCATAAGAATAATAAACGCGCCCCATTTTTGACATTAATTCAACAGAATCAACAAGAGTACCCGAAGATATAGAACCTGATATTTTTTCAATCATATCTTCGTCTTCTACTACTGAAATATCCGTACCTTCCAGCAATTTATCTAACGCCTGCTTTACAGTAAGTTCTTTGAATTCATAATCAGATACTTTTAAGTCAGGCAAGCTATCACCAACCCCAAGGCGAACAATTTCAATTTTCTCTTCTGGTACAACAGATACAACGCTTTGATTGTCCCAATCTACCTTGCACCGCTTTGGCAAATCAATTGAAAACCGACGGGCCGTATCAGTAGTCAACGCTGCTTTTTTCGGAAAGATTGGAACAGAATTTTCATCTATAACGAAATTTTCAACAACGTTTATCGTATCGTATTGTGGTTCTTGAGATTGATTTTGCGCACACCCAAAGCAAATCACCACAGCAACCAGCGCGATAAACATTTTACAAACTGCCTTTAATTTTTTCATTTCAGCCCCTTAATCTTTCCGATTTATATATTCATAACTCTTTCAAATTCTTCCAAAGTCATTTCATATATTGGTTTTTGTGTTGGCGTAGTTAAATTTTGCACTTTTTTATATTGTTCATCAAACTTTTTTATAACAGCAATCACATCTGCAGGCAACTTACCTTTTTCAGCATTAAACAATCTACGACCATATTCTGCAACAAACTCTAAAGTATCTGCTGCAAAGAAGCGCCCTACATAATTTTCCATTGCGATACCACCTTTTTGCACACATATAGCAGACATCATCATTGTCATTTGGTTATAAAAGTTTGCCAGTTTAACAAAATTTTGAACAGTTATCGCCATGACTCTTTCCTATATCCCTTTTTCCCTATTATAAAAACTATTGCCCCCCTAAGGCAATTAAATTATAATATAACACATGAGAATAAAATACCTAGCATTATTATTAGCATTAACAGCATGCGCATCCGTCAATCGTGGCAGTTTAGATGATGCCACTATACTAAACTGGGAAAACGAATCCGTAACAATGGAACAATTCGTTCGTGACCATAAGGCGTGCTTAGGAATAAACGAACCTTCTTATATGCCTCGTTCTAGAATTGCGAAGCTACTTTCACCTAATCAAAGCAATATTATGCCTGATTGGGACGGTCTGTGGGTAACATTTCAATCCAACGAATATAAAGATGTGGGTCAACGTTCATTATTATCAGTTCCAAGGAACACGACATCAAAAACTGTTGGTGCATATCGTAAGTGTATGTTTAGACGCGGTTATCTGTTACGTGCCAGTTAAAATCAGTCAAACATTTCCAATTAAATAAAAATGTGATATAATAAATCGCATGAAGCGCTCAATATTATTTTGGTTATATTTTGTAATTGCCATAATTCTGGCGATATACTTTTCTACACGAATTATCATGACGGGTCTTGGTTACGGTTCTGCGGCAAAAGTGCGCAGCATATCGATATCAACAGACTCAAAGGATAAAGATTTAACAGCGGTTGCAACCGCCGCAGCAGTTGCCCCTGGAACAAAATCTTATGACATAAATTTATCAGAAATAAACCAGCGCATTAATGATGTACCTGGTGTAAAAGAATCTGCCGTACGTAGAAAACCAGACGGAAATTTATCTGTTAAGGTAGAACTTTATAAAGCGGTTGCCTTATGGAGTGACGGCGAAAACTATTTCCCTTTATCTGCGGACGGCACCATTGTAAAAAGGCCTAAATCTGAACGAGATGAAGGAACCGTCGTTTTTCGTGGTCCAGTACCTGACGACATATCAGAAATAACAAAGGCTGCACATAATATGCTTGGTGATTTAGATTATCTTGAATGGGTTGAAGGTAGAAGATGGAATCTGCACACAAACGGTGGAATAACCGTAATGTTGCCAGAAAAGAACCCAACAGATGCGATTGGCAGTTTAATTGTATTAAATAACAACCACAAAATATTATCAAAAAAAATAAAAGTTCTGGACTTAAGGGATAGCTCTAGAATCTTAGTAAAATAAAGAATAATGAACTTATTTGATTCTTCTTTTTTATGTTTAGATATTGGCACCAGTGGTGTTCGTGGTATTGCGCACAGGGTACGTTCTGGAAACATAGATAAATCTGCAGTATTTACAGTGGATAGCTTTGATACAGTATTTGCCTTGAAATCTGTAATAGATGAATTAGAAAAACAAATTGGTGCACATTTTGATTCCGCTTACATAACGGGCAACTTTGGTAATTCTGATTTTGAAATGTCGGTTAAAAGTATAAATTGGGGCAGCGAACATAAAATTAACGCATCAGATATACGCTCACAGATATCAAAAATAACCGCACCCGATGGTTTTTATCCGATGCACATAATACCACTAAGATACGACACCCCAAGTGCAAGAAACTTATTCGCACCAATTGGTTATACAGACAGACAATTAATATCTGCGTTTAGTGCTATATTTTACCCATATGAAAAACTAGATGAAATATTTTCTTTTTTAAGACGTGCCCATATTCAATCGGATGCATTTTATGACCCACAATTTTTGCAAAACTATGCGTTTAGAAAGCAAAAACAAACAACACTTTTTATT
This sequence comes from uncultured Alphaproteobacteria bacterium, assembly GCA_944389135.1. Classification (GTDB taxonomy): domain Bacteria; phylum Pseudomonadota; class Alphaproteobacteria; order Rs-D84; family Rs-D84; genus Enterousia. The sequence continues at coordinate 56,021 of CALXLG010000001.1, read as the reverse complement.
GATTTTGGTGCCCAATATACCAGCGCATCTATATGGACAGATCGTGGACCTGTTTGGCATAAAAAGATTCCAGCAGGTGGCACTGATATAACTTTTGAAATATCTGAAAAGCTAAAAATAAATTTTGATGACGCGGAAAGAATAAAAAAGAATGTCGCCAGTCTTATGCCAAAAGAGATGGACAGATTTACCCCTGCAGATACAGAATATGAATTTTCAAGGGCAGATATAAACGACATTATCTTACCCCACATAGTTGATACTATATCCTTATTAAAATCAGAATGTGCACCATCATTTATGAAATATCGTCCTTGTCAAATCATAATAACTGGTGGTGGTGCAGAAATAGAAAACATTTCCGAATTTATAGAAAATGCTTTTAGTTTACCAGTTGTTAACTTACATTCTGACGCATCTATACGTGCATTATCTGATTATATATGGCAATCAGAATCTTTGCATCGGCAAGCATATGCAGACAGACAAAACAAATGGAAAAACTTAACAACAAAACTATCAAAAGCATTCAAAAAGAAACCAAAAGTAAAAAAACGTTTCATACCTATTTTACCCAGCACGCTGTGCTTTGATATGAAAAGCCCCATGACTTATTCTTTATTTAAGTCTGGTGATATATCAATGATACATGTTGATATAATGGACGGCTTTTACGTAGATAACATTGCTGGAAGCATATCTGAACTTAAATATATTCGTTCACATACAGATGCACATCTGCATGTACACCTTATGACAGAAAGCCCAGCAGTTTGGGCTGCGGATGCAATAAAAGCAGGTGCCGACACAATAATCTTATCAACAAATACTTCTGGGGTAAAAGTCGCATTGCGTGCAATTCACGCTGCGTCACGTCGTGCTGGGGTTGCACTAAACCCAGATTCATCTGTACAAATTTTAAAACCAATTCTTCGTGATATAGATGAAGTAATGATAATGTCTGTAAAACCAGGTGCAGCGGGTCAAGCATTTGAAGAAAGCGTTTTACACAAAATATCTATACTTAATGCAACCAGAAAAAAATACGGGTTAAAATATACAATATCTGTAGATGGTGGCATTACGCCAGAGACCGCAAAAAAATGCTGGGAAGCTGGGGCAGATTTATTGATAAGTGGCTCTTACCTTGCGAATAGTGCCGATTTTCCATTAGCAGTACAAAGCCTATTAAAAAAACAAAATAATTAAAGAACCCGTGCATAAAGCACGGGTCTTCGCAAACAATGCTTTTTTCTGATTTTAATAACAACTTATTAAAACCATAGGGATGTGGGTTCGGGAACTTAGATAAACCCTGCTTCGCAGTGTTCGCATCGCGAATACCTTTATCCGCATAAAAACTATGATAGCTTTCTGACTTTTATTCAACAGGTACCATTTCCCAAGAACAAAATCTTAAAATCATTTTACAGTTATTTTTCGACCACCCTCATATTCTGTTATATAAAGATGTATTGTGTCTTCGGGTAAAATATCATTTGCTATTTCTGGCCACTCAATCAAAGTTATATCGTTTGTAATTGCGTACGGCAAACCAATTTCAACTAATTCTGATTTATCTTCTATTCTATATAAATCAAAATGAGATATACCATCATAACTTTGAACAATTGTAAATGTGGGACTTGGCACAACAGTATCTTGACCACGTAAAGTCTGAATAATAGTACGCGCAATTTCTGATTTACCCATTCCTAAATCACCATGCAAAGCAATCGTTACAGGTGCACGCAAAGTCTTCGCAAATTCTTTTGCCCAATTACGCGTTTCTTCAACTGTCTTAGTTATAAATTCTTTATTCATATTTACTCCAATAATAATAAATCATCTTCAAGTTTATGAATTGCATCACGCAAATCTGCAGCTGTTTCAAATTCAAGATTTTCCGCGGCATCTCTCATTTGCTTTGTTAATTTTTTAATTTCTTTACGCAACGTATCTGCATCCATAACGCCTTCTTTTGTATAAACAAAGCGACGCTTTTTATCCGTTTTTTCTTCTTTATCACCAACCTCTGCAAATACCGCCTTGGTAATTGTTTTTGGTGTTATGTTATGCTCTATATTATATGCCATTTGCTTTGCACGACGTCTGGCTGTTTCATCCAATGCGGATTTCATAGAATCTGTTATTTTATCCGCATATAATATCACATGCCCGTTCGCATTACGTGCAGCACGACCTATTGTCTGAATCAACGAACGTGTTGAACGCAGAAAACCTTCTTTATCAGCATCCATAATTGCAACCAACTCACACTCTGGAACGTCCAAACCTTCACGCAACAAGTTAATACCAACCAGAACATCAAATTTACCAAGTCTTAAATCTCTTAATAATTCAATACGTTCTAAAGTTTCAATATCACTATGCAAATATTTTGCACGTACGCCATTTTCAACAAAATAATCAGTTAATTGTTCTGCCATCTTTTTTGTAAGCGTTGTAACCAGAACCCTGCCCTTAACTTTTTTAACTTCTTCTAATAAATCATCAACCTGATGAGCAGTTGGTCTAACCTCGCACACAGGGTCTAAAAGCCCTGTTGGACGAATAACTTGTTCTGATACAATACCACCTGATTGCGTCAGTTCCCATTCCGCAGGCGTTGCAGAAACAAATATAGTTTGCGGACGCAAAGCATCCCACTCTTCAAAAGTAAGTGGTCTGTTATCAACACACGCAGGCAATCTGAAACCATATTGAGACAAAGTTTCTTTTCTTGCCCTGTCCCCACGGGACATAGCCGAAATCTGCGGCACCGTTACATGACTTTCATCAATAAAAAGTATCGCGTCTTTCGGTAAATATTCAAATAAAGTTGGCGGTGGTTGCCCTGGTAATCTGCCAGACAAATACCTAGAATAATTTTCAATTCCACGACAAGTACCTGTTGACTCCATCATCTCTATATCAAAATTAACACGTTCACGCAGACGCTGTTCTTCTATATACTTCATATTTTCATGAAAGTATTCTAAACGTTCGTCCAGGTCTTTTCTAATCTGTCCAATAGCCTGCAAAATTGACGGCATAGGTGTTGCATAATGAGTATTTGGATATATAGCAATTCTATCTAACTTCTGAAGCTTTGCACCAGTTAGTGTATCAAATTCCCATATTTCTTCTATCTCGTCACCCCAGAAAGAAAGCTTCCATGCCCTATCCTGCGAGTGAGACGGGAACAAGTCTAATGTATCACCACGCACTCTGAAATTTCCACGTTCAAACGACATATCATTACGTTTATACTGTATGTCCACCAACGAATGCATTACATCTGCCATACTAATTTTATCACCAGTATGTAAAACCAAGCGCATACCTGCATATTGCTCTGGTGAACCCATACCATAAATAGAAGAAACAGAAGATACAACCACCACATCTCTTTCTTCAAGCATTGCGCGTGTTGCGCTATGACGCATACGGTCCAGCTGTTCATTAATAGACGCGTCTTTATCTATATACGTATCGGTTGTTGGCAAATAAGCTTCTGGTTGATAATAATCATAATAAGAAACGAAATATTCAACATGATTTCGTGGGAAAAAAGCTTTCATTTCTGTATATAATTGCGCGGCCAGAATCTTATTTGGCGCCATAATTAATGCAGGTCTGCCAAGTTCCGCAATTACGTTTGCCATAGTAAAAGTTTTACCAGAACCCGTAACCCCCAGCAGAACCTGACTACGTCGCCCGTCACGAACACCTTGTGTCAATTCGGAAATAGCCTGTGGCTGGTCACCCATAGGCTTATAATCACTTTGAAGATCAAATATTTTTTTATTCACAAGCTATAATATAATTCATTATAATGAAAATACAAGGAAAGAGAGAATGGCCCTTAAACCCAGATATAAACGCAGAATATTTTGGTCTATAATTTCTTTAATAGGATTAATAGCGATTGCTATTGTCGTTGTTCCTCCTATGATAACACTAAATCATCTAAAGCCTAAGATAGAAAAAACAATTGCGGAGCAAACCGGGGTAGAAGCAAAAATAAATGGCAACATAAATTTTAGCTTACTTGGGCGTGCAACTATCGTTGCAAATGACGTAGATATAAAAATTGGGAACATTGGCGCACTTATGTTTTCCGTTCCTTTAACAAGTATATTTGATATAGATAATGCCCCTCTTACTGGAGATATTGCTGTATATAACGCCAATGTAGCTATTGATACTTTAATTCCAAAAAATTTTAATCATCAGATAGATATTTATAATACAAATGTAAAGTTCAGAGACAGAAATGTTGAAGTAATTGATGCAACATTAGAAAACGGTAATTTAATTGGTACTGTTCGCACCGATAACCATAAATATGATATTGATGTAGAACAAGATTATTTTACAGTAAAAAATCAAAACGCAAATTTAGAAATTACGGGTCAACTATATGCAGATGGCTCCATTCGTGGTCAGCTGGCAATGAAAACCGATGAAATAAATAAATGGTTCGGTTTTTCTGACCCCAAAATAGATACAACCATTGATTTAACAACAGATTTTTCCTGGGACGGTGGTCAAGGTTATTCTTTTAAAAACATTCGCGCAAATAAATTTTATGGCAACATAGAAATATTTCCAAATGGTTCAAAAAACATACAACTTTCCGGTAATGATATAAATTACAATATGTCTTTTTTATTAAAACCGTCCCGTATATTTTATCGAACACAATATGACTTAGATTTTTATGGTCAATTGCAATTTGGTAAACATACTTTTAAACACTTAAAGATAGATGCCTTGGGTACAACTGATAAATTAGAAATTAAAAACATCGTTGCGGACGATATTGCTATGTCTGGTGGTTATATTGATGCAAACGGTGCCAAAGATGTTTTAATTACCATGCCATATGAAGGTATGCCGTCTTTATGCCTATTTTCTGGAACACCAGAAAATTGGAAATGCAGTGATTTTAGTTATGGTGATTTCTCTGGCAGTCTTTCAGTAAATGGAAAAGAATTTGAAATATTTATTCAATCAAACAAACCGATGCCCAGCAGAGAAACTTTAATAAAATGGGCCAAAAAGCTTGGCACACACGGTAAAATAAATTTTCAATTCTTAGATATGGCAGGCAGTTTTGAAGTAAAACAAGACAACATACAACCGTCATACACTTTTGCACAAAATAAAACATTGCGGTGGTTAAACCCAAACATAACATACATTCCAAGCTTTATGAGCAATGTTCGTGGTGATTTCAAATGGAACGGCGACATCATGACTTTTGTTCCAGACTCTAATCGTTGGACACTAGAACTATCAAAAAACACTTTCAAAATAACTGGTAAAAATGCAAAAGAATGGTTGCCAAATCTTGACCTGCGTTCTTTGAATAATCTGGAATACACTATATCAGGTTCATATAAAGAAAATACAATATCTAATTTAGTCATAGAAATTGCTGGGCATACATTTACCGGCAGCTTTAATAATAATAACCTAACATTAAAAACAAAACTTTTAAATTTAGATTCTTTTGTAAGTCAAAAATTTTTAGATAATTATGAAGAACAAGAGTTTTTAACAAATAATCCTATTATGATATTATTTGATATACCAATTAATATTTCTTTATCAGCAGACAGTATTATATATAACGGTGACGAATTTAAAAATTTTGTATATTCATTAAAGCCAAACATACAAACGTTTTCTATCACAGATAGCGACAGAGGAAGCCTGCTTACTACACTAAGGAAAGAAAACAATCGTTATAAAATTTTTGCACAACTAAATAGATTCTTAATTAATGGCAATCTCTTATCATCTGCAATGCCTATAAACGTAAGAGATTCTATAATTACCGCAGAAATAAATATGACAACATTTGGTAATATTGCACATGATATAAAATATAACCTATCAGGAAATATGGACTTGTCTTTTGAAGGTGGGGTATTAGTTGGTTTAGGAATTGATAATTTTTATGCATCTGCAAATAATCTAACAACATTAAATGCAGAATATGCTCTTGCAAACTCTTTAGAGTCTGGCGAAAGCGCAATAAAGAAAATGCGTATCATAGGTAATTATGACGATGGAAATTTTGAAACAACATCTCCGCTGATACTACAGCTTCGCCATACAGATGCGCAAGGCAGCTTATCTATAATTAACGGTCAAATGCAACTAAGTTTAGATATGATACTTCGTGGAACATCGCCCAGTCCTTCACCAATATCATTAGAAGTATTACCAGATGGCAACAGGTCATATTCATTATCAGAAATCATGCGTAATTTTGACCCGACATTTATGAAAACATTTGTTAATACACACGAAAAATTTTAACGTTTGTTATTTGAAATAGATTGCATAAAAATATTTCTTGGCACCGCATGTCCGTCTTGGTCTGCATAATATTTAAAACGTCCAACAGACACACAATGAAAACCACCCGCATAAAATTTTATTTTTCTTTGCCCTTGTAATAACATTTTTTTAGGTCCTATTAAATCTGCAGATTTACCAGTCAGGGCACGTCTTGCTATTTCAAAAATACTTTTTGTACGCATTTGATGCGGCGCATATAAAACCCCACCACGTTTTACAAGCCCCGACAAATCATATTTTCCATTATTGTTTTTTAATACATCTGCTTGATATTGGCTAAGTCCCATAATTTGTGCCAACTTTTCTATATCCGCATGTCTAGGCATAATATCTCTCCGTTTTTTCACAAAATTATACCTAGGAAACTTTTTATTTTTAATAGGTTTGATTTCTTAAAAAAAGACCTGATAAACAGGTCTTTTTTTGTTTTTCAAGGAATTAACCTTTTTTGCGAACTTGAATATGAACTTCACGAAGTTGCTTTTCTGTCACTTCACTTGGGCTGCCCATCATCAAGTCTTGCCCACGTTGATTTGTTGGAAAAGCAACAACTTCACGTAAATTCGGTTCATCCAACATTATTTGAACAAGTCTGTCCAAACCGAACGCACATCCACCGTGCGGTGGTGCACCATATTGGAAAGCAGTATACATACCACCGAATTTCTTTTTAACAATTTCTTCATCATATCCAGTTATTTCAAAGCATCTCAGCATAATTTCTGGGTTAAAGTTGCGAAGTCCTCCACTGCAGATTTCTGCACCATTTAATACCATATCAAATTGTGCTGCTTTGATTGATAACGGGTCTTTTGTTTTCAGTTCTTCCAATGTCGCCATAGGATAAGAGAACGGATTATGAGTAAACGCAATACCAGTCGGAGATTCTTCATCTTCTTCAAAGAATGGGAAAGATTCAATCCAGCACAGACGGAATTCTTTTGGATCAATTAATCCCAAATCTTCACCAAGTTTATTGCGTAACTTTCCAGCCGCCTTTGCAGCAACATCTGCTTTATCACAAATAAAGAACAAAGAAGAATTATCACCAGAAATTTCACGTAATTTAGCAACGCGGTCTGCATCTAACTTCTTAGCAACAGGTCCCTTTGCTTCTTCTGCAAATATGATATAACCAAGCCCGCCAAGTCCCAGTTCTTTAACAGCATAATCACCAAGTTTATCAAACCAAGAACGTGGCTTATCTGCAGAATTAGGTGCAGGTATTGCACGAACAACCGCCCCCTGCTCTATAGCATTTGCAAATATACCAAAGTCTGAACCACGGAATATTTCTGTTACATCAGATATAATAATAGGGTTACGTAAATCTGGTTTATCAGAACCGTACTTTAACATTGCCTCGTCAAAAGGTATATGTGGTATATCTTCACAAACTTTTGCATCTGGAACAAATTCTTTGATTATCGCTGGCATCAAGTTATTACCAACAGCCTGAATATCAGGTAAATCAACGAAAGACATTTCCAAATCTAACTGATAGAATTCTAATAATCTATCTGCACGCAAGTCTTCATCACGAAAGCATGGTGCAATTTGAAAATATCTATCAAAACCAGAGATTTGCAATAATTGTTTAAACTGCTGTGGTGCCTGCGGCAGCGCATAGAACATACCATGATGATAACGAGATGGCACGATAAAATCACGTGCACCTTCTGGGCTAGATGCAGTTAAAATAGGTGTTTGGAATTCCGAAAAACCCATTTCCCACATTTTATCACGAATAAATTTTATCATACGGTTGCGCATTAAAATGTTTCTATGCAAAGATTCACGACGCAAATCTAAATAGCGATATTTCAAACGCAAATCTTCTGCAACAGTATCATCATCACCAAAAACTTGGAAAGGTAAAACATCAGCATTTGTTAAAACTTCCCAAGATTCTGCTTTTACTTCGATTGCACCAGTTGGAATTTTATCGTTTATAGCCGATGCATCACGCGCAACGACAGTGCCTGTAATTTTAATTACAGATTCAGGATGAATTTTTTCTAATTCGTCATTACCGCCATCAAAAACGCATTGCGTAATACCGTAATTATCGCGCAAGTCAATGAACAATAACGCCCCATGGTCACGTTTACGATGAACCCACCCAGAAAGAACGACAGCCTGTCCGACGTTTTCTTTGTTCAGTTCACCACACGTGTGTGTTCTGTACTTAGATTTCAAAGATAACATTTTGGTCCCTTTTTATTTACTCGGGGACGAAACATGAAGATTTCGGCACCCGAAAAGATTTATTACAGGGGCGCAATATACTTGCGCGGTGCCACCCTGATTTATAACTTAACACGGGTTTAGTCCACTCCATGGTTGTCAGTCATATCACTGCGGACGCGCCCAAAAAACGAATACAGCAACAACTATAACACCGAAAAATTAGGAAATCAAGAACTGTAAAATATGTAAAAAAACATGTACAAATATGATATAATTCTTTGAGTAAAACATTATGGACCCAATATGAAAAAATATTTTTTTATCTTTTTGATTCCGATAATTAGCATAAATTATTCTTATGGCGCTGATATCATACCACTAACCCAGGCAATTAACTTAGCAAAAGACAGCTGTATGGGAATATCTGCCGAATTAAATCAAATGAAAACTATGGCAGGCATAAATACCGCTGTAACGGGTGTCGGAACCGTTGCTGCTGGTGGTGCTTTGGCAACAGGTATTACAAAATCGCAAAAAGATAAAGAAATAAGAAGCTATGAAGAATCTATTAAAATCTTGAATTCTATACCAAATACGAATAACGAATTAACCACCATAAATATAGAATCAGAAGAAGAGTTTAAAGAGCAAATTTATAATTACATAGCACAAGAAGTTCAAAATAAAACTATAAACGACATAAAAACCTCTATGTTGCAAGAAATTGAAAAAGAGAAAAATAAACTAGAAGAACAATCAAAAAAACTTGGCAACATCCGTACTGGTCTAATGGCAGGCGACACAGCAACAAACATTGCCGGTGCTGTAATTGCGGGAAAGAATCAAATTAAAGGCGACTTAAAAAGTCAAATTGACGAATGCTTAAAAGCGATACAAGTATTAGATACAGCAAAGCAACAAGCCAGAATTGACGGCAGTGCAAATCAGGACAATTTAACAAAAGCGGAAACGATAGTTCGTGAATGCAGTGAATGGGAATTTATAGAAATAGATAAAATAAACAATCGTGCCAGTGGTGCAATGATATCAAGCATAGTGGGTGCAGGAACAGGTTTAGCAGGAACGATAACCAGCGCATCTGCTAACAGCAAAAAAGTACGCAACGACGACACTGATACAGGCCAGAAAAAAGAAGCCAATCTAAATACCGCAGCAAATGTTTTGGCAGGTGCGGCAACAGGCGCATCTTTGGTATCAACCGTATTTAATGCCACACAAATAAGCATATTAAACAAAGCATCTGACACTGCCCAACGTTGCGAGGAGGCACTACAACAATGAAAAAAATATTATTAAGTTTATTTTTTGGGTTATTTTGTATTACGAATTCTTATGCTGTCGATTTAACAGTTAGTAGTTTTGACGAGCCTATATTTTGGCAACCTACAGCCATAGTCAACGCCTTAAAGGCATTTAACGCAACAGAGGAACAATTTGCGACATTTACAGATTTATTTTATGAAAAAACAAATAATAAAACTTTCGGTACTCAAAGAATTTCTGCAGAAACCATTTCAAAAATTTGGTTTGTATCGTTTTTAACCGATGAAGAGCTATCACCTATTTCAGCTGAGAATTATGAAAGAGCCAGTGATTTTATAATGCGCTTAGTTGCGGAACAAAATGCGTTTGTAGAATCGCAAAGAAATAAAATTAATTCTATTGCAGAAACCGATTCCAGCATATTAACAACAGCCAAAGCGGAAGAAATATATAAAAACTTTATGGAAAAGTATTGTGAACCAAGCCAAATAAGTCAGTTTTCCGTATACGAAAGATATGGCAGAGCTTATCCAAACACGAAAGAAACCAGTGTTGTATGCTATCCTATCAAAACAAAAGAAGACAACAGATTTTCATGCACTCTTGAACGAGTATTTGCAACAAGTAACCCATATGACGAAAACAGTAAGGATATAGTTTGTTCAATGGCCTGTAATGAGGTTTCTTTTAAGAAAATAGGCACATCGTCATATGAAATGGAAAAGATAGATTGTTCTGCCCAAACAATAATGAAATACTAAGTATAAAAAAACATCTGGTGCCCTAAGCAAGAATCGGACTTGCGACTCGTCCTTACCAAGGACGTGTTTTACCACTAGACTATTAGGGCTTGTGCTTCGTCAATTATACGGGCTGTGCATCAAAAATCAAGAATAAAAAATCCCGCTAAATGCGGGATTACCCAACAGATAAAACTATGCCCTTATTTTAATTTATATGGTTCTACATACTTATCAAACAAACCTTCATAAGAACGCGACCAACCCATTATATAATTATCCCCCATACATATAAGCGGTGTCCCTATTTCATTTCGTGGTAAGTTAAATTTTTCAACGCACTTGATAAATAAATTACGCCCCTGCCCGTCAATAGAAACCATTTCTAACTCTATATCCGGTGCAGTACGATTTATATATTCTAACGCGTGATGACAATGCGGACAGGTCGCTTGATAAAAAAAGTATATTTTATCAGCGGATAACTCTGAATTTTCTTTATTACCACAACCAGTTAATAACAAACCGCTAAATCCCAAAAAACCGAACAAGTATAATCCTATTCTCATTTTTACCTCTTTATTCTATACAACAATTAACCGCGTTTTTTACCCACGCTTTTAATTTAGAAACTTTTGTATCCGGTTCAGATTTTTCTTCTTCTACTTCTTCACCTTTTTCTTGTGGCAAATTCTTACTTTTTACCCACTTTACATCAGTTCCATTTATCATCCCCATATTAAGGCCCCAAAAGATACAATATAAATTATAAGACCTATCAAATAAGTCATATGCATCTTTTTTATTACCCGCAGCCAAAGCTTTTGTACCAACTTCAAATAAGCGCATAGAAGAAGCTAACAAATGCTTTGAAATACACCATACTTCACCCTCATAAGAAGGAATTATTTTCTGCATCATAAGTTTACGTTGTTCACGAACTTCATTTATTAAATCATAAAATTCTGTCTTACCAGTTTTTGCACCAGAGAACATTAAGTGTTCTTCTATTGATATTAAATTCATTATACCAATAGTTAAATCTTGGTCTGATGATAAATCTTTTGGATTAACTTTTTTTGCAGAATCTAATTTTTCTACGAACTCTTTAACACTTTTTATTTTTTCCATAACAAGCTCCTTTGATTAAAAATTACATACACACAGCCACCAACTGAATAAAGCCAACACAACAACAGGCAGAACAACTTTTTCAAACGGGAAATGCGCTCTGCCACCATTTTTTGTCTTCATCCAATCATAAAGTTTTTCTGTCAAAATGAACAAAACCATACCTAATAATGCACCAAATAAAACAGGGTCTAAATAAATCATTCCGCAAATCCAAACTGGTGAATAAGGTACCTGCCCCATATAAATAAAGCCAATCATCGCAACAGACAATATTATTAATAAGGCATTACGACCCCAGAAATTCCACCCCTTTTTATCAAAGAACTTTATTGTCCAGTAACCCAACAAAGTAAGTAAAGCCCCCGCCCACAAACCAACAACAGAATCTGGTACGCCTATTCTTCTTGCAATTTCTAAAGACGCCCCTATGGCCACAGTACAGACCGCACACGCCGGGTTTGCAACTGCATAACTTGGGACAAGCAACAAAGGTAAAAATAATATTTTCTTTAACATTTTCTCTTTTCCTTATATTCACAAAATAATATATATTAAAATCAATATATATAATAATTAATATATATCAAAAAGTCAAACAATATATTTGCGCTGTTATAAAAAAATTGATAACATCTGACTATATACAAGGAAAACCATGTCTGTTTCGCAATTACCAGAAGTAAAAATAAAAACACTTTTACCAGCAGATGTAATGGAACGTGCTGTTCGTGGCCTTACATATATTGCCCACCCACTACGTCTTAGAATTCTTGAATACCTTGATGTTAACGGCACGTCTTCTGTATCAACAATTGCAAAAGGTGTTGGTGCGGAACAAATGATTGTTTCACAATCACTAAAAAAAATGCGTGAAACAAATCTGGTAAAAACACACAGACGCGGAATATTTATTTACTATGAAATCTGTGAAGAATACCCTGCCAGCATTTTTGTATGTTTGCGTAAACTATTTGGTCATATGACAGACCAGCTAAAATTTTTACGTGATGGTTACAAAGAAATTCTACCGACAGATTATACAACAATGGCAGCGAATAGAATAAAACTCTTTGCAAATTTTGATAAAATGAGAATTTTAGAATATCTGCTTTATAATGGTGAATCTTGTGTATGTGAAATAGTAAATGGTACCGGAATAAAACAAGTAAAAGTATCCCAATACTTAAAGAAACTTTATGATGATGATTTTGTAAAATCGCATAAAGAAGGAAGACATGTTTATTATGAAATAACCCCTGGTGTTCATAAAACGACAATTGGGTGCATTCATAAAAGATTTGAAAAAACCGGAAACAAGTTTTAATAAAAAATAAAATCGGGCATTCGCCCGGTTTGATTTTGGTAGCGGGAGAGGGACTTGAACCCCCGACACGTGGATTATGATTCCACTGCTCTAACCAGCTGAGCTATCCCGCCAATGCCCCGAATTATAACAAACTTTTTTTCAAAATCAAGAACCAAATATTATATGACATTATTCTTATATAAAATAATTATAAAATTTAATAAATTTTAGTTGAATAAAAAATTCTTATATTATATATTGCGCATATGAAAAAATTAACATTCGGCCTTTTAGGTATTTTATTTGCTTTATCTGCAAACGCGGAAAGCCTGAACCCATTTATGAACAACTATAAAAACCAAGTTGCTTTTAATCTTGGTCAAGGCGTAAATAGTGGTTTTTTAGTTCCCCCACCAAGTCAATTTGTGCCTTTTTATTTATTGCATGTGCAATATTCGCAGCCTACTACTTTTTTCAAAGTACCAGCCAGACAGTCTATTAACATAGGTCAAACACTTGGTTTTGGTCAAAAGTACGGTTGGGATTGGGATAAATACACAATTCCTATGATATTTTTATCAGAAGATATTGCATTAGTTTATGATGAAAACTGGTTTTTCTCTGCGGGATTTGGTGTTGGTTTGCAAGCACAACAAAACGAAAGAATCGGTTCAAAATTGTTATTCCAATTTAAATTAATTTATGGATACAAACTAACCGATACGATTAATTTAGAGGCTTTTGTACAACATTTTTCAAATGCAAACACAGCAATTGAAAATAATTCTTATGCATTTTATGGGCTTGGTTTTTCGTATAACTTTTAATAATAAAAACACCGGTAAATACCGGCGTTTTTATTACCAATCAATTGGTGTTTTTCCGTGTTTTATTAAATAATCATTTGCACGTGAAAAATGATGATTTCCGAAAAAACCACGATGTGCGGAAAGTGGTGACGGATGCACACTTTTCAATATTAAATTTTTTTCAGGATTTACAAACTCGGCTTTTTTCTGGGCATATGCACCCCACAACATATAAACAATATTTTCTTGCTTTGCAACAGCACGAATAACTGCATCTGTAAATAGCTCCCAACCCTTACCTGCATGAGATGCCGCCAAATGTGCCTGCACGGTTAATGTCGCATTTAATAATAACACCCCCTGCTCTGCCCAACTAGTTAAATCACCGTGCGTTTTACTTGGATGTCCAAGGTCACTTTCTATTTCTTTATATATATTTATAAGTGATGGTGGAATTGGTGTCGGTGGCAGGACAGAAAAACAAAGTCCATGTGCTTGCCCCGGTTCATGATAGGGGTCTTGCCCTATTATAACAACCTTTACTTTGTCCAGTGGGCATAAATTAAATGCATTAAAAATATTTGCAGGTGCCGGATAAATTGCCTTGCCAGATAAATATTCATTACGCACAAAATCTGTTAATTTAATAAAGTATTCTTTATTAAATTCATCAGCCAAAGCCGTTTTCCAAGAATCTTCTATTTTTACATTCATAATTTTATCAACCCATTTTGACATGCTTTCCATAAAACAACATCTATATAACCACGTGGCAACCCAGTTTCTTTAACTATGCACGCAAACATATCATCACAAGCATTTTTTATTTCCGTGGTCAATTTTTTATTATCTATTTTTTTCTGTAAATCAAGATTTCCTGCATATAGCGCCCCCAGACGCTGAATCCATATATCATATTTCACAACATCTTCACCAAGATTTCTTGCCAAATGGTGAGCTGTTATTTTTCCAATATGCGGCAATTTTGATAAAAAATTTATTCGTTCTTCAGTAGATTCTTTTAAGTAATAATCATCACAAAAAGACTTTCTATTATCCCATATTTTACAAACAGCATTTATTTTATTTTTATTATGAAACATTGCAAAAAGACCGTCAAAATCAGAACCTTTTAAGAAAAGATATTCCATAATTTTTTGATGAATTTTTTTTGCTGTTTTTTGTGAAAAGCCACCTGCCAAGATAACATATATTGCCTGACCAGCAAATTCATCAGGCGATAACTTTTTCGGGCAAGAAAGATTTTGTTTTATTTCATCAAACGTCTGCGCATCGGAATCTAGTCCCATATCACGCAGACGTTTATCCAAATCAAAAAACCAACTTGCAGAAAACATTATCCGTTTTGTCTATTTTTCCATGCTGCTACAATTTTTGCTTTATCATCCGTTTTTTCTACACGATTTAAAAATTTTTGTTTGGCTTTCAATAAAGCGTTCCCTTTGGCGTTATCATCTATCTTAAGAATTTTTTTCAGTTCCGCATACCGCGCCAATTTTTCAGGGTCTTTAGTCGGATGACCATGATTATTTAAAACCTCATATTCCAACAAAGAAAATTCTTTTTGAAGTTCATCTTCCTCTGTTTTTTCAATATTTCTGTCATTATTAAAAACTATTGTTCCGTCATCAACAATTTTAAAATCAGACATATTTTATATCCTTAGTTAAACATCCAGATTTGCTTCCAATGCGTTTTCAACAATAAAATCGCGTCTTGGTTCAACAACATCACCCATCAACATTGAAATAACTTCATCTGCTTGTGATGCATCTTGAACTTTGACTTGGAACAAACTTCTATGATTTGGATCCATTGTAGTTTCCCACAACTGTTCCGCATTCATTTCACCAAGACCTTTATAACGTTGAATCTTCAAACCGTTCTTGGCATATTCAAATGCTGTATCTAACAAATTCAATGCGCCCCAAATTTTTTGTGATTTTGCTTTCACACGAAGTGTTGCAGGTTTTGAGAAAGTTTCAATTAATTCTTCACGTCCTTGCATACGAAGCCACGCACGAATTTCAGGTCCATTAATTTTTTCACGTGGTAAAACATGGGTTTCCGTTACACTACGCAACGTACGCGTAATTGTAATACCGGTTTCATCACCACTTACTTTCCAACCACGTTCAAATTCTAATTCTTCTGCATCCAGCATTTTTGCAGCAGCATTAAAGTTTTCTTCCGTTTCATTATCAAACACAGAATTTAACGCCAGTGCTTCCACAAAACGTAGTGGCATTATATGATTCAATGGTTGTAAAGTATTTTTCATATTCAAAACCAACGTCAATAAGCGTTTTAAGTCCGCACCAGAAATCTGGGCACCAGATGCAATTTCTATAACCCCGTCTGTTGCCAACTGGTCCATTAAATAATCATCCATTTCACGCTGATTCTGTAAATAAATCTGCTGCTTACCACGTGTAACACCATATAGTGGTGGTTTTGCAACATAGATATAGCCACGTTCAATAGCCTCTGGCATATATCTATAAAAGAACGTCATAAGCAGCGTCTGAATATGTTGTCCGTCAACATCAGCATCGGTCATGATAATTACTTTATGATAGCGCATTTTTTCAATATCGAAATCGTCTTTACCTATACCTGCGCCCATAGTTGTAATAAGTGCACCAATAGTATCTGATGTTAACATTTTATCAAAGCGAACTCGTTCAACATTTAGAATCTTACCGCGCAATGGTAATATCGCCTGCGTTTTACGGTCACGTCCCTGCTTTGCTGTACCACCAGCAGAATCTCCTTCCACAATAAACAATTCGCATTTTGCGGGGTCTTTTTCAGAACAGTTTGCTAATTTTCCTGGCAGTCCCCCAAGTTCTGGGCCAGATTTTTTACGTGATAATTCACGTGCCTTGCGTGCTGCTTCACGTGCAGTTGCTGCTTCTATTATTTTATCAACAATAGCTTTTGCAATTGCAGGATTTTCATCCAAGTATTCATACAGCATTTCTGATACTGTACTTTCAACCAACGGACGAACTTCACTAGACACCAACTTATCTTTTGTCTGCGAACCAAACTTTGGGTCTGGTATTTTTACACTTATAATACTAGTTAAACCTTCGCGAAAATCTTCCCCTGATAAATTAATATCTTTCTTTGTTATTTTATCGCCAATGTATTTATTTATTGCGCGCGTAAGCCCCGCACGAAAACCCGCCAAGTGCGTACCACCGTCACGATTTGGAATATTATTTGTAAAGCACAAAGATGTTTCCGTATAAGCTGTTGTCCACTGCAAAACGATTTCAATATATGTATCATCTATCTGCTTTATCATTTGAATTGGTTCACGATTTAATAATTCTTTAGACTTATCTAAATAAGTTGCAAATCCCTTCAAACCGTCAACAGAATGGAATTCACGTACTTTTTTTTCTGGCCCGCGTAAATCTTCCAAGATAATTTTTACATTTGCATTTAAATAAGACTGCTCACGCAACCAAGTTTCCAAAGTATCAAAACTAAATTCTATTCCTGTAAAAGTCTCGCTAGATGGCAGGAAAGTAACTTCTGTTCCATGTTCATGACCAGTTTTATTTTCTGTAATAGTTAAATCACAGGTTGGCACACCGTCTGCGAAAGCCATGTGTGCTTCTTTATCACCACGCCACACACGAACCTCTAACCATCTAGACAAAGCATTAACAACAGAAACACCAACACCGTGTAAACCACCAGAAACTTTATAAGCGCCACCGCCTTCGTTATCAAATTTACCACCAGCATGTAATTCACACATAATTAATTCTAGTGCGCTACGCCCTGTTTCGTGATTTATATCAAAAGGCATACCACGACCATTATCACGAATTGTTGCACTGCCATCTGCATTTAAAGAGACATATACAGTATCCGCATAACCAGCCATAGCTTCGTCAATAGAATTATTAACAACTTCATAAATCATATGATGAAGACCTGACCCGCCTTCACCGACATCACCGATATACATACCTGGACGTTTTTTAACAGCTTCCAGACCTTTTAGAACTTTAATTGAATCACCTGTATATTCGTTATTAACAGCCATTTATATTCCTTTCTTTTTTCTATGCAGAGAATAGCAATTTATGCTATAATTATCAAGAGAAAATAGGCTTTTTATAATAAAAACTATATATATCAAAGGTAGACAAAATGAAGTTTAAGTTATTGTATTTTGGTGAAATTTTAATAAATCCCAAAAAGCGCTCTCAGCATATATCAGATATACGTATGCAATTTCATCCACAATTAAAAAAACTTTTGGAACATCAGCCATGGGACAACCTTACACAATACATGATACCAAACGCAACCAAAAGTCCTATTTCAACGCGTCATATTGGTGGAATTGATTGGAACCCTATAATTACACCTAACTTAAAATTACTGGCAGAAATAGACATACAAATGATGCATCCAGAAATAGTCGGTGTTCCACATAGTGATATAGATAACCGTGTAAAAACTATTCTGGATGGTCTTCGTTGTCCACAAAACGAACATGAAATTGGTGATAACACACCACGTGATATAGGTCCGATTTACACACTGTTAGATGACGACCATTTAATTACTAAGTTATCGGTTAATACCAGCCATTTACTTTCTTCTGAAATCTTCAACCCGAACTTACCCCACACACCAGATTCGATATTTATGCTATTGGATATAAACGTACGAGTTGCGGAAGGAACGTTAGAAAATCTTCCATTTATGGTTTAAAGCAAAACCGCCAAAACGGCGGTTTTTTTTATTATGATAAGCTGCTTGTTATTTGGTCTTGCATCTGGAACGTTCCCAGAACAACCCACGCAATTATTGCAGAAACTAACAAAATACCAAAGCTGTTTAGAACGTTTGATATCGCTTCCATTCGTCTTACAGATTCTTCCAAATAATCATTTGCAAGACGCGATAAATTTTGATCAAAACCATTCATATCTGCATATATTGTCAAATCGCCTATAATTTCTGCACTTGGAAAATCACGACCTGTATTATTAAGCGCCATGCCTAAATTGTCACCATTTGCAATATAATGCAACGTATCTTCTAAAATATCACGTACATACTTATTAGAATTATCTGCCAACATACGCATTGCATCCGGTATAGTAATACCAGCTGCAACCATAGAAGACAGACTCATTAACCAGCCTACAGACATTTGTTCTTTATAAATATTCCATGGTGGCAGTTTATCAAATTTTGCTCTTAATTTTCCTGTCCAATTTGGCAAACTTATCCACACAATTGCAACTAAAGCAATAAAGACCAACACAAACATATACCAGTACTTAATAGAAAAATCTGACAACCAAATTAAAGATGCCGCCATGCCGCGCCAAATCATATTATCACCGGCAATTTCAGCCAATGGTGGTACCAGATATATACCAACCATCATTATAATTCCAAACGTTAAAACCAATAAAAATAATGGATAAGCAATAGCATTTGTCATTGCGCGTTTTATACGTTGCGTTCCTTCTACCACGCGACTGACATTTTCCAGCGCAACAACTAAATCCGATAAATTACCAGACGTTACCAACAAAGTTTCTTCTGGTGGAACCCAACCACGCGTTGCATCAGAAAAACTCATACCACGTTCAAGATTCTTTTGCCATTCGCGCATAACAATCGCAAATGGTTCGTTTGGTTTTTTTCCACCTTTAGATTCAATTTTCTCTAGACGACTTAGCGCATCCATCAAAGTAAAATCATTACGCAACAACGATGCTAACTTTCTTGCTGTTGCCATTCTTTTTTCGGTGTTTAACTTAAATACCAGTTTAGCATATAATATCTCTAATTTATTCATATCAATATACCCCTGGTCTATCTAACAATCCAACCCAACGTTCTAATTCATCTACACTTATAATACCTTGCAACATTAAAGAAGTTGCAGCTTCTTTAAGAGTTCTGCCATCCATTTCTTCCAGCCAATACCTTAATGCACCATCTGTATTACCAGACAAAGCAAGACGTAAAAACTCGCTGTTGGTAATTATAATTTCACCGGCTTTAATTCTGCCAAGTGTTCCTGTTCCTTTGCACTCTTCGCAACCTGCCCCACGAATATATACCTGGCGCAGTCCTAGCTCACCAAAAGCGTCCAGAACTCTACGATATGCCGGATTTTCTGGGTGGTCTATTAACCTTTCACGACAATATGGGCAAACTTTTTTGAACAATCTCATTGATATCAAACCGCGCATTAAAGTTTCTTCTTTTAATTTAAAAGCTTCAATACCTAAGTCCAACAAACGTGTCAATGCCGCCATTGCGGAATTAGCATGCAATGTTGTCCAAACATTATGACCAGATAAAGCCCCACGAACAGTTAATTGCGCCGCTGCTAAAGTTCTTATTTCACCGACCATTAAAGTATCAGGGTCGCTTCGTAGCGCAGCTGCCAAAGCCTCTGTATATTTTTCTTCGCGTTGTTCTTCGTTAGTTGTGTTAACAACAGGCATCTGATGAGCACCAAAAATTTTCTGTTCAACAGGATTTTCAACAGTAATCATATTTATTTCATAATGTCTTTCTTTTAACATCAAAGACATATTTCTGACCAGCGTTGTTGATTTACCTGAACTTGTCGGACCAGCGACTATAACCAAACCAGTTGGGAAAGAACGCAAGCGCATTAAAAGTTTTTGTTCATATTCACCAAATTCTTGTTCTGTTTTAATTCCTTCTGACGGGTTATCATACAGCAATCGCATAACAACATAACGACTACCAAAAGCAATCGGGTTAAACTGCATACGAATACTTAAAATACCACGTGGTAAATATAAATCTTTGGTTCCACGAAGTGGTGTTCTGCCGTCTTTCTGCGCAGATTGATATTCATTCTGTGCATAGTTTGCATTAGACATATCAGACGATGCAAACGCTGCACGAACAAAAGATTCACCCCAACCTGCATTATATTCTAAAACAGGTTGCATACTGCCATCTATACGAAAATATATTGTTGTTTGGTCTGCAACTTCTATATGAATATCAGAAACTTTTTGTGCGGCCGCTTTTGCGATAATATCCACAAAGTCTTTCTGCATCTGATTATCATAATCTTGACGTGAACGCGATACGCCACCTAATTTACTTTCATAGTTTTTATAAATACTTGAAACCAAACCTAAATCGGAATAGAAAGGCACACGCATTGGGCGAGCACGCTTTTTTAACAAATCTAAAAAAGCCAATACACGACCGTCATATCTATGAGTACGTGAAATTATAATTTCACCCCCAGAAAAATAAGCAATTAAACCTTGTGTTTCTTTGGGTAATTCTTGCTCTGCCCCAGTTGCCGTCAATAAACGATTACCATTAGAAAAGAGATAATCTACAATATCTTTATTTTCTGCGTTTTCCAACCCTGCCGGAACAGATAATTTCATATTACTTGGAATATTATTCAAGATATCGTTTTCATTATCATTCATTTTTTTAGTCCACATATATGTTATTCATTTGCAGAGCTTACAACATTTAAAGTCTGTGTATTGCCATCTTTTTCAAAAACGACGCCATCGTACAAAGATATTGACTTAACAGTATACCCATCTACATTTTTACCAACACTTATTCGTTTGTTCTGCCCAGACTTTAAATCTTTAATTGTTGCCTGTAATTGAGAGCCAGAACCAAAAACATTAACTAACTTATAACTTTTATTAAAATCAATTTCTTGTTCTTTTTCTTCGGTTTTTGCGGTTTGAACAACATATTCTTTTGCAGCAGCTGCTTCTTGCGCTTGTGCTTCTAAGGCTTCTTTTTCGCGCTCTAACTTTGCAGCTTCTGCTTCTAATCTTGCTTTTTCATTTTCTAATTCTTGTTGTTGTTGTTCTGCGCGCCCAGATAGCGTATCTATTTCCATATGAAGTTTTATTTTTTCAGCGGCCAATCTATCCAATTCTAAATCTAGTTGTGCCCGCTCTTTTTCCAATTGCATTAACACTTTTTCTTGTTCAAGAGTTGTTATTTGATTAAACAAAGAATCTTCTGCTTCATATGCAGCAACAGCATTTGCCGAAACATTTTCCATTTCTTCATCGATAACAGATTCTTCACAGAAAGCGGGCATAGAAACAAATGTACATAAAGATAAAAAGAATAAATTTTTTAAAGTTTTTTTATTTAGCATAGATTATTACCTCATAGTTCCATGTACGCGTTGATACATTCCACGTGCAACGTGTCATATACACCCCGCCAAAGTCGTTAAATATTTGCATAAACTGCGTTGGAATCAATTTTGATTCTGCCGCAACTTCTATTACATTTAAGTATTTTGTTTCGACACCATTAGTCAACGCATCAACAACAATTTCCGCATCAACAGGAGTGTCTATAGACTGAAATGCCGACATAACATTTCTTACCACAGTATCTGGGTCACGTTCATCTAATGACGCTTCTGTTGGAATTTTTGGTAATGTCGCACGTACTACCAGCGCATTTTCTGATTCTTCTTGAACGAAAGAACCTGGCATAAGCTCTGTTGCGATAGTATAAAAATCACCCAACGTACCAAAATCACGAACAAAGCGCGCGGTTGCATGTGTTTCACCACACTCCACAGATGTTTGATTCCACCCAAGAATTGGTTGCATCAAAAACGCCATTGCCTGATAACATAACGCCGCCCTATCCATTGGATTTGGTAAATAATCATAAGGCATTATAATAGGTTCTGGTTTTTCTATTTCAAATTCTGCATCTAATTCTTTATTTTTTTCTTCAACCTGTTTTTCAAACTCTTCTGCTATTTCTGGACTTAATTCAGACGGTGGCAAGGCAGTACTTGTCATCTGCTTTATAGGTTCACGAAAAAACACCCCTATAATTACAAAGAACGCAAGTATTAAAAATAAAGATATTAACCCTGTACCAACACGGCTTATAGGTTTAAGTAATGTGCGACTAGAATTTATAATTAAATCAGATAAATTTCTTTCAACTGCACGTGGCATTCCCCAAGAACTTGGTGCAAACAAAGCTGTCCAATCCGGAATCTCGGACAATCTAAAATATTCTGCACGTGCTTCATCTTCTTTTTCAAATAATTTATCTTCTAAGATAATGCCATTTCTTACTGCAACCAGAACAAAATATTTATCAATTGAAAATACCGCCAGAAAAGAAGAAAATTCACTTAACGCGTCAGTTACAGCAGCGGCGACACAGTCCATACCGACACGATGCCCTAATTTCCTAGACCCCAGTCCAACAAGTCCATGATATTCAGTAAATAAATTTAGTTTTTTATCTACGCTTTTTGCCAAATTTTTTGCATAAGAACGCGCAACATAACCAGCACCCGTTGGTTGCCAAAATAAACCAACGGCATATTTTTTCTTATTAACTGTTATAACTTGACTAGTCAATTCTCTCTACCTACTTTTAGTAATTATAACATAAAAATATCTGCTATGGCAAACATAGAATAACAAAGAAATACCCGCTAAACAAAAATTTAACGGGTATTTTTATATCGTTAACCAAATTTTTTAACAACCGTACATAGAATCAACACAATTCGAATCTTGTTCTATTATAACGGTTGTAGGCATTTGATTAACATCCCCGTCTTTTGCCGTACGAACACTGCGTGGATGCGGACAATCATAAACATTTGCAACCAAAATAAACGCACGTTCTGGTCCAAATATTACCCATTCATTCGGGCGAGTACGTTGACTTGTAATCCAATAAGCATTACCAGGGCGAGCTTGGTCTGCAATTCTATTTTCTAAATATCTGCGTGCATCATCTGCATCATAAACAGATACTTCTGATTCTATCTTATACAAAAACGTACAACCGATTGGTTCGGCTTCTAATTGTGTTAAATATTCACTGCCGTTTTCATTTTCGATTAAACCGCTGCATGCGCCCAGCGCAAAAAGCAAAGAACATATAGCAATTAATTTCTTCATATTAAACCTTCTTTTTTATAGTTATATTATATCATAATTGTCTTTATCACTAAATAACTTTTTTAACACCAAATTATTCAACGCATGACTTCCCTTATAAGACTCTAAATTACCTACAATAAACCCGCCACTTGTAAACATATCACCAATTGCATCTATTATCTTATGTCTTACAAACTCGTCTTCCCATAAAGTAGCATTAAGAGTACCGTCGCCTTTATCATTCAAAGCAATTACATTTGTTTCATCTGCCCCACGCCCCATACCGTGTGCTTTCAAATATTCCCACTCAGAATATTTTCCAAATGTTCTTGCTCTTGCAATATTCTTTATAAAATTCTGAACAGACTTTTTAGTTCCGTCAAAAGAATAAGAAAAAGTCTGATTTCCTATAATTTTTTCTGGATAAATTAATGTTGCAGTTATATTCAAGCCTTTATCACACGGACTTAGTTTCACAAAACCATCATTTTTACGCCCAGAAATTTTATTAAAGAACCACAATTTAATTCTTGTTCTAAGTGGCAGTTTATTAAATATTTCTGATGCTTTTGCAATAACTTCACGTTTTACAACTATCTTTTTTAACTTAGATTCAGAAACGCCTGCTTTAATAAAAGCGTCATAAAACTGTGCTGCACTGCCGTCTAATATAGGTGTTTCTTTATCATCAATTTCAACGATTGCACTATCAATTCCTGCCATAAAAAACGCAGCCATTAAATGTTCAATTGTCTGAACATGCGCCCCAGAAATACTTCCAACTGTAGTATTTCTCATAGAAGTATCACCAACATTATCAAATGTTGCTGGTATTAATTCACTATCTTTTATATCAACGCGACGAAAGAATATCCCCTTTTTCTTAGACGGTTTTATAACAACATTTACCGGCAAACCAGAATGAATACCCTTGCCTTGAATTTTTATTTGTTTTTTTAGCGTTCCCATTAGATATTCTCCTTTAACCACTGAAAGAATTTATTATCTATATTCATTTCTAATTTAGCATATTTTATTTCTTCTTTTGCCCAGTCTGGTAATCTTACCCAGTCTTTTTCAGTTGTTATTAATTTTGCTTTTTTATTTTTAGCTTTTTCTATTAATTGTTCTAAATCTTTATCAGTATATTGATAGTGGTCAGGAAAAGCTTTTTTCCCAACAACATTTTTCAAAGCGTTAAAAAACTTTTTAGGATATCCAATTCCCGCAAAAGCAAATAATTTTTCGTTTTCTGAATAAGGTGAAAAAGTTTTCGTTTCTGCATAAAAAGTTGGTACATCATAAGGAATTTTAAATTTTTTTCGTGGTTTATTACTTTTTATTACTATCACAGCATTTGCTTTTTTAATTGCCCGCTTTGGTTCACGCAAAGGTCCAGCTGGTAATAAAAAACCGTTTCCATAACCTATACTATCATCAAAAACCAATATAGAAATATCTTTTTTTATACCAGAATTTTGAAACCCGTCATCCATAACAATTGGCCCTGTTTCTGACAATTGTTTATTTAACAAGATTAAATTACTTTTTCTGTTTCCTACATGCACTTGCAAGCCGTCACGCGCCATCATGGTTGCTTCATCACCGACATTACCAGTTTTAGATGTTTTTTTATAACCACGCATTATAACAGGTGCATCTAAGAAAGTAGCAATTTCACGAACAATGGGTGTTTTACCAACCCCACCTGCCAAAATATTACCAATACAAATTATAGGTCTTCTAGATTTATAAGCATTAAACTTACGACAAATATAAACCAAACGAGTTATAAGATAATAAAGCCAAGAGACAGGCAATAATAAAAATGCAAGCAGTGTTTTATGTAAAAACCACCATGGAGTTTTCATATTATCTCCTTATTTCTTTTTTTTAGCTTTTTTAGCGGCTTCTCGTTCTTCTCTTAACTTTTTCTTAAATTCGCTAGCAGTTAAATCTTGTTCAACTTTGAATAAATTGAATTCACCGTCCATATCACGAACTTGCTTTACCATAATATTTTCAATTTTCTGACGAATATTTTCAAATTCTTTAGCACTTACTTTCGAGTCTATAAAAATAGGTTCACCAACATGGCAAGTAATTGTAGAAAAAGGTAAAGCCACTAAATATCTATCCCACCTATTTTGGAACCACGCCTTTGAACAAGAATAACAAACTGGTATTATGGGGGCACCCGTCATTTTAGCAAAATACAAAGCTCCGTCTTGTACACGCAAAGAAGGTCCCCCAGGTCCATCGGGTGACAAGCACATAGAATGGTCACCACGTCTAAGCATACGCACACCTTGGCGCAGAACAGAAATACCACCTTCGGAAGTACTGCCATAAATAGATTTCAAGCCAAATAAATATTGTAATTTAGCCATCATTCGTCCGTCTTTATGTCGTGAAGCGACAGCATAAGCGTGCATTCCCCCTAGACAAACGATAGGAGACAGCATCATACTGCGACCATGCCAAAAAATGAATATAGCGGGTTTTCTGCGATATTTTTTAAAAGTATCCCAATTTTTAATTTTCTTTCTAGAAGTAAAATAAACGAACCATATAGAAATTGCCATAAGTCCTGCTAATAACCATTGAAAGAAAGACAGGCGCAAAATAGGTTCCCAGAAAGCCTTCCATAATTTTCTAAAAGTTTTATACATTATACCGACTCTTTATTTAAATTCTGGAAGATTTTAGCAATAAAAAAAAGATAATTCAAGACAGACTGGGAATAAAACCTAATTATAACAAAAGAATATGACGCAGATAAATAAGTTGACAGTGGGGAAAAAAATGATATAATGGCACAGATTATCGCGGGGTAGAGCAGTCCGGTAGCTCGTCAGGCTCATAACCTGAAGGTCAGTGGTTCAAATCCATTCCCCGCAACCAGTTTTAAAAACATCTCCCAAATTGGGGGATTTTTTTTAATTTCTTTACAATCTAAAGATTTGTAACCTGCACTAACATTTCAAAATTTGTATATAAAAAACAAATAAAACACAGTTTGAATACCTACAAATTTGCACGTGTGCTTTAATTTATTCCCAACAATTAAGGTATTAAACCGTTTGTATTTGTAATTAAATCAAACATTTTTTTCAAAGAAACAATAACCATGTAAAAACCAAAAAAAGCAATCAAAAAATCTTATTTCCAAGGCTTTTACAACTAATTAATTTTATATTGATTAATATATGCAGTTTTTGGTATAATTTTTCAAGAGATGTTAGGTGGAAAATCTAAATTATTTTTAGTATTTTGTGCTTTACCAATTGTTGCAAATGCAGATGTTTTACCTTTGAACGATGCATTACGTGCGACATATTCTGCATGTGTTGGTATTGATGATGAATTGGCAGATTTGAAGAAAATGGCAGGAATAAATACTGCGGTCACTGGTGTCGGAACAGGTTTAGGAATTGGTGCAACCACAGTTGGTATTATAAAATACGCTACGGATAAAGAAGCAGAATCTTATGAAAAGTTATTAGAAGAATTGCGTGAAATACAAAAAGATTTTCCAGAAACAAATATAACTGATGAAGAAATATCTGCGTTTGAGCAAGAATTTAATTTGTCATATGATGAAGCAGTTAAAACTGTTGATACATATCAGTCCGAATTAGATAAGTTAAACAATAAGTCAAAAAATCTTGGTAATTGGCGAACTGGTTTGTTAGCGGGCAATACCGCAACCAATGTTGCTGGTGCTATAATTTCTGGTAATAATCAGGTAAAAGGTGACCTACAAACACAAATCGACGCCTGTAAAGAGGCTGTTAACAATCTACGTGACTCCATTATGCAGGCGCGTATAAATGGCGAAGATGTTACAGAAGCAAATAATATTGTAAATGCTTGTGATGAATATAATTATGTTGATATATCGCCAATAAACAATCGTGGTAAGGGCGCAATGATTTCATCGATTGTTGGTGCAACAACTGGTGCTGTTGGAACGGTAACATCTGCGGTTGCGAACACCGATAAAACTAGAAACGATAATACTAATTCTGGTAAACAGAAAGAAAAGGACTTAAATACTGCGTCTAATGTTTTGGCAGGGGCCTCAACAGTTGCATCTGCAACTGCAACTGTTCTAAATGCAACACAAATATCGGCTATTAAAAAAGTAGCTAAGGTCGCTGAAAAATGCACAGGAGTACTGAAATGATTAGACGATTATTATTTGCATTACTTTCTTCTCTGTGCTTAATCTTCCCTATTCATGCAAATATAATTTTTAACAATACGGATGCGGTTGGTGAAGTAATCAAAGAATATTTCCCAGCTGAAAAAGATGCAGCATCTGCATTGGCAACATATAATGTCGCTGTTAAAGAAGGTGGCGTTACAGGTATTAGTAGTAAATCATTATGGAATGTATGCACTGCTGGCGGTTTAGATATAAAAAAAACAACAGATAAAGACAAATGCAGAAAATTTGTAAACAGTTTAATAACCAAATCTCTTATAAGATTTTATGAGGTATGCGGAAAAGATAAAGGTAAAACTGGTGGTAAAGAATATTGTATAGATGACTTTTTTACAAATAAATTTTTTGGTGGCACACAAGTAAACCTAACACCTGGTATACAACTTGCAAAAGAATATGCACGCATCAAGCACGGTGATGATAGTTTACAATGTTCAAAAGCAGACCCCAGAGAAATAAAAGTCGTTTTAGGTGCGACAGATTATGTATTAAAATGCACATCTCAAAAAAACAATACATTTTATGAATTTGTATTCGATGATTTGAAAGAATCATCAGATAGCAAAATTCAAGAGAGTATTCAAAATGCTATATGTAAAATGTTTGATACACCCGCTATTAATGCTGGGTGTGCTGGTGGTGGTACAAATGTTAGTGGAACAATGACTTGTTGGAATGCGTCTTGTACTACCGATAGTGTTGCAACATGTTCTAAGATAAATACTTCGATGGAAAAATTTAACTATTCTGCGGCATATAAAAATGGAACGTGTGAAATAGATTTTAAAACTATATTGGATAAACAAGGTCTTAAAACAGCGTATGGTATTGATAACTTTTTGCTTTGCCGTGATATTCAGGTTAGAAATGTGCCATCATTGGAAGATTACTTAAAACAATACATTGCAGAAAAAGCCAATGTGAATACATATGATGTATCATGCTCAAATAGTTTTAATACATATAGAGGTGGCGGTTGTACTTCGAAAATAGGAAATATAAAAGATGATATTATAACTTGTCGTGTTGGTAATAATCAAATAGACTTTGTTGTTGATGATGTTAACGAATTTGCTAATTGGCGGCATAAAGGCGGTATAAGTGGCGTTGGTTGTTTAACTAGTGATGGGAGTTTTGACGGTAAGAATTGTAGGTTGCTTGGGGAAGAAAATTGTAAGCAATTAGCGGAATCTTTAAAAGATTCTTGTCCAGAATGTGATCAACCCACATGGACAAATGGTACATGTTTACTACCTTCTGCAGCATCCGCAGATAAGATAAATAAAGCCATAAAAATAACAACAGAAGTGGGCGCCGCTGCTGTTGGTGTTGCGTTGTTCTTTGTACCTGGCGCACAAGGTGGTGCTGTAGTTGCTTTAAATTATGTAGCTGGCACTCTGGTAATTAGTGGAGCTATTGGCAAAACAACTGCTAATATTGTTATGCAAACTGGTATATTCTCTGAGTTTGCAGATGCCGCGGAACAATGTAAAGATGAAGAATGTGCTAAAAAGTTAATAAATGATTGTTTGGTAAAAATCAATAGTTACAAAAAAGAATTTACTGATGCGGAACAAAAAACCGTTGATGATATGTTCTCTCATTTATTTGAACAAATACCAAGTGATTCAGATTATTGGTTGTATTTTATGCAAAATTCTGACTTATTTGACCCTGTTACATGCGAAGTAAAACAAACTAAACAATTTTGGCAACATGTAAGAACTATATCTGAAATTGCAGAAATAGCGGGTGCATTGCTTAGAGTTGGAAATTTAGCATTTGAAAAAACACAAAGCGTTATAACAAAAAAAATTGGTGAAAAAGTATATGCTTTTGGTGACAACGGTAAACCTGGAATATTATTGCGTTCAACCGTAGAAGGTACAGCAAAAACCACAGGTGGTGCACCTTTCTTAAATAAATTAGGACTGAAATATGGTACACCATATACATGGGCAGATGCAGAACAAATATTAAGTAAAGTTAATTTAGATGTAAATTTATATCGTGGTGCAACATGGTATGATAAAGCGAAAGGATTATTAAGATTAAGAAACGGACAGTTTGCATCTGCTCTTGTAAGAGTTCCTATTGAAGAAGCTACACAGATTACACATATCACTTTCAATATGGCAGGAATGGTAAATCCAGCCTTGGGAACAATTGCAGAAACTGCTGCTGGTGCCGCATATTTTGAATCAAAAACTGCACCAGGATATAAAATACCTGAATGCTTAGCTCAAAAAGAACCATATACTGGTACTATAGAAATTGAAGATATATCTGTAGAACCCTTGCCTGTAAAAACAAACAAAACAGAAAAACAAGTTTCACAGGTACCTGTACCTGTTGTAACACCAAATACTCCTGTTGAACCAGAAACTATAATAACTTCTCCTGTATCGACACCGATGGAATCTGTTGTAATATCGAGTAATTCTGTGGTATCAAAAACTTTACCAGCGGTTACACCAAAATCTAGCTCAAGTGATAAATCAACAACATTTACGCCAGACAAAACTAAAAATGTTGGATTGATTGTTGGGTTAACGTCTGCAGGATTGCTTGTCACGGGTGGTATTGTTGGTGGTGTAATTGCTGCAACTTCGAAGAGCAAGCAATCTGAACAAGTTGTTACACAAGCAACCAGTGATTTAGAAATATTGATGAATAAAACTTTTACACCAATAGGTTTTGTAGACGGAAAACAAGTGTCTTTAATATCAATGCCAACAACCGTGCCTTCATACGCTAAAATAGTTTCTGTTGATAACTATGCTGTTGTAGTTGTTGATTACGATGGTGTGAATTTGCCGTATTATGTTTATGAGAACAAATGGACACCATTGCTAGGAATTGGAGAAACAGGGCGTTGGTTTAATGTATATCCTAAGAATAATGCCAACACGTCCGGTATTAGTAAGATTGATTCTATAACAAATTTATTAAATCAGCAATTGACGCCAAATGTTGTTGCAAAACATGCTATAAATAATGATACAGGTTTGGTATTTCCAACGGCTGCCCCAGAAGCATTTAGCATTATAAACGCAGAATTTCCAAATGGTGTTGTACAATATAGTACTATGACCCCATCAGATAAAAGTTTGTATGAAAATAATTTTTATATAATACAGCAAAAGCTTAAATAGACCGATATGAATAAATTTTTATCTGATAGAAATTGGACTTACTTCCTGCCATATATGGCAAGATGTTGTTAGTATTCCGAATAAAGAGCATTATTACCTACTGTATTATACGTAAAAACTATGATGATTCTGCAAAATTGTACCCCTTTAAATATATGATATTACACGCAGGTTTTAAGCCCAGTGAAAACATTCCCCGCAACCAGTTAAAAAAAACACACCACAAGGTGTGTTTTTTAATTACCGTATACAGTTGTATTTCTTATATTTAAAAGCCATAACCAAGTCCACTTTGTATCAACACTCGTTATAGTTTTTATTCCATTTTTCTCAGCTATCTTATTTGGATAACAATCTTCAGAAACTTGTAAACCTAAAAGATATGAACAACTACCTGAAGCTGTTATAGTTCCTATATTCTTATCTGTATGATTCCAAGCTTCTGAAAAATCGCTATACACACATCCAGACAACGTAATTAACAATAAAAATAACATAACATTTCTTTTCATTTTTGTAACCCTTATATTATATATAAATAATCTGTTTTTATTCTTTATAATTTACTCACAATCCATACACTTTTCAAATTCACGGACATAGTCACCGTTTTTTAATACAAGTTTATTTTCATCTACACTTACTATTTCATATTCTTCTGTAAACTCTATCGTCTGATGATTTCCTATGCTTTTACCTGATAATATTAATCTGCCATCTTTTTCTTTCCATGAATCATATTGCAATGTTGCCATACCTATCGATTTTGCTTTACCGCCCTGCGCTAAATCAAAACCTTGCTTTATTTCAGGCATATTTGGTACAGGTTCTACCCATTTACCTTCTATACTTAATTCTTCACTACCACATGCAGACAAAAATAACCCAAAAACTAAAAACAAAAACTTTTTCATTATTTCTCCTTTTATTAACTATATTATTATATAATATATCTAACATATGAAAGCAGTAAATTTATCTTTGTCTTTTGGCACTAATGTTATTTATGAAGGTGCCGAATTTAATTTACTACCACGCGATAAAGTCGGCGTGGTTGGTGTTAATGGGGCAGGAAAAACCACTCTTTTTAAAATAATTTTAGGCAAAACTCAACCAGATACAGGATATATTAATACAAATAATGCAAATATTTCTTATCTGCCACAACAAATTGAATTTACAGAACCAGATATAACTGTATGGGATTTTTTAGTTTCTGGCAGACCAATTGCGGAACTAGAAAATAAGCTAAAAAATCTTTATCAAAAAATTGCTGATGAACCAGATAATCAAGAAATTCTAGATAAAATATCTGAAACGCAAGAAAGACTAGAACATTATAACTTTTATCATGCAGAAGATGAATTATTAGAAATTATTGAAAATATGGAAATAGATTCTGCGATGCTTGATATGGAATTAAAAAATTTATCTGGCGGTCAGAAATCAAAAGTTGCCTTTGCACGGCTTTTATATTCAATGTCAGGTATTTTACTGTTAGACGAACCAACAAACCATTTAGATATAAAGACAAAAGATTTTGTATGTAATTATCTAAAGAAGTATAAAGGTATGGTTTTAATAATCAGCCACGATACAGAATTTCTGAATAAAATTGTAAACAAGATTTTATTTGTAAATAAAGTATCTCATAAGATAAGTGTTTTTGACGGCAATTATGACGATTATAAAAATAAGTCAGCACAACTAAAACATCGCATAGAAAAACAAATAGAATCAGAAGAAAGACAAATACAGAAATTAAGTGAATTTGTTGAAAAAGCACGCGCTGCAAGTCCTACTAATCACAGTATTAAAGGCGTTGGACATGTGCGTGAAAAGCAATTAGAAAAAATTTTAAAAAACAGAACTATTCGTGAACAAACTTATAAAAAAATAAAAATGGATTTAACCCCATTAACAGAAGGTGCACGACATCCTATATTTGTTGAAGATCTTTGGTTTCGATATCCGGGTTCAAAATTATTATACAGAAAATTATCCTTTTCTATAACAGGTGGTGAAAGATTTTTAATTGTTGGTGAAAACGGCGCTGGAAAATCTACATTATTAAAATTGATACTTGGTCAATTGACACCAGAACGTGGAAAAATAACAATAAACTCAAAAACAGATATAGCATATTATGCTCAAGAATTAGAATTACTAGATGAAACAAAAACAGTTTTAGAAAACGTAGAAAATTCTAATTATACAGAACTGCAATTACGTAAAACTCTTGCAAACTTTTTGTTTTTTGACATGGATGTATTCAAAAAAGTATCTGTATTATCACCCGGTGAAAAAGCGCGCGTTGCACTGTGTAAATTATTATTAAAACGCGCAAATATGTTAATTTTAGACGAACCGACAAATCACCTTGACCCAGAAACTCAGATGATAATAGGCGATAATTTCAGAGATTACAAAGGAACGATAATATTAGTTAGCCATAATCCAGAATTCGTAGAACAAATTGGAATTACAAGAATGCTGGTACTTCCAAGCGGAAAAATAGAAGATTACTCACACGAATTACTTGAATATTATTACGAAATAAATACAAAAGAATAAATAATTATTCAAAACATTTTTTAAGATTTTGACCAGTGTCCATCTGATCTATTCTTTTATTTCTGATTTCTTCGGCAGCTTTAATTTTCTGCTTTATCAAAATTAAATCTGGATGCGCCTGTAATTCTGCATTTAATTCATTTACAGCATCATCTATATCATCAGCATTTCTTACAAAGATTGGCATTATTGAATCTGCAGCACTATAAATAGAATCTTGCAGTTCTTTCTTATAATCATCAATTACTGATAAATATGTACGTATATGTTCGTCTTCATGTGCTAAAACAGCATTATAAGAACAAGATTCCGGCACATGTCTTATGTCTATTTGTACCAGAAAATTACTATAACCCACATTTGCATCAACTGCTTTTAAAGCAACGCAATACCCGTCTTCTATATTTGTAATATCTGCGATAATGTCGTAATTATCAACCATAGTTGCAATTACATTCCCATGAAACAAGTCCATTTCTTTTAGTGGTTGAACAACTTCTTTTGACCAACCTGGTATTGTTAAATCAACACGTGGTGTAAATTTATAAGGCAAGCAATCATCAGCCAATACAGGCAAAGAAAAAAACAAAAAGTACAAGTAAAATATTCTTTTAAATTTCATATTTTATAAATTACCCGAACCCTGCTTTTTTAAGTATTCCGAAACAAAAGCATTACCAAATTGTTTATATAATTCTTCAGCTAATAAAACAGAAGAACGACCAGATTCAAACAAACGAAGCATATTTCCAAGTCCGCCAAGCTCTGTATTTAGTATCACAGATTCCCCATTTACTGGTCTTGATAACAAAACCGCACGTTTTAAGTTAGGATAAGCTTTACCTTGAATAAACGCCATTTCCAAAGGATTCAAATTCCAATGAGCATAATCGTTTAAATCCGCCGCAGGATTTCTAAAGAACAAAACAGTTTGTGCCTGTCCACGAACAACATCACCAATACCAAGTTTATCAAGAACATTTGCACGTTGGAACGCAACCATATAAGCCTGACGGTTTTTACGACCTTCTTGCAGTCCTACAATAAAGTTATCACGGAACATCTTATTTTCCAGCATTGGTGCTGTTTCATCAATCATAATAAGTGACGGATTTCCACCAGAAACTGTTATATTATTAATTCTATGTAAAATATAAGAAATTACAGCAGGTGCCAGAACTTCATCTTGTAAAATTTCAGTAAAATCAAATGTAGTTAATCTTGCATCTAAATCTAATGTATCAGCTGTTTCATTAAACATATCACCATACTGCAACGGGTCAACCCACTTTTTAAGTGCAGCACGCATATTTCCAGAAGAAGAGAAACAGCTTTCCCATAAATTCTTAAGTAATCTATCTTTATCTTGCAAATAATCAAAGTTTACAGAAACAGCACGTGCAATTTCATCTGCAGAATTTGCATCATTTTGCTCTGAAATCATCGCAAACCAACGACGCAAGAAAGCACGATTAGCAGCACTATCAGGCATTTTAAGAGGATTAAGGTGTGTATTAAAATCTATAACAGATTTTTCCTTTTCTTTACCTTGCATTGTTATATATTTACCTCCAACAGCCAAAGTAAATATTTCTGCACCTTTATTTCTATCAAAGAAGAAGGCTTTTAATTTTTTATGACGCAAAGATTGTGCAATTAAGAACGAGAACAAAGTTGTTTTACCGCCACCTGTTGGACCAATAGTTAAAGTATGACCAACCGCTGCTGGTTTATCAGAAACATGAAATTGAAATTGATATGGTGTACCTTGGGCAGTTGGGAATACTACCAAAGGACCTTGTCCCCAATCGCTATTAGAAACGCCTGTTGGTTGGCTGGACATTGGTACACTAATCGCGGCTGTTTTTGATAACATTTTAAAACTTCTTGGGAAGACGTCAAAACCTGGTATTTGCGCAAACCAAGAAACCTTTGAAGCAAATGTTTCAACAACTGGAGCAACACCAAAAGATGCTGCTATTTTCTTAAATTCATCAACATACTTTTCTAAATCTTCTTCTGTTGCGCCGAAAAGTATAAATAAAGGATAATAATTAACCAGACTTTGATTTCCGGAAATATTTTCATCCATTGCAGATTCTGCTTCAGATATTTGATTTTCCGAAGAATTATCCTTATCTTCTATGGTTGCACGACGCTGTCTTAATACAGTTTCTATATCAGCACTGCCCATTATACGAAAAGCATTCATACAAATCATTTCTGTTTGTATTGTATGAATTGTATCAAAAAACTCTTCATCTAAATAATCAGGCGAGGCTTTAAAAGAAATCATTGCTGCAAAAGACTGATTTCCACCGCTTATATATCTGACTAAACCATTATCTAAAAATTCAACATCATCAACAGTTGTTAATTCACTTATTCTTTGATCACATACTTTTGGTTTTGGTTTTGTTATTGGTGATAAAATACGTCCAAAAAAGCTGGCCATATTATCTTTTGAATCATTACGTAACACAGATGGTTTATATGCCGCTAATATAGATTCAATATAATTTCCATATTGATTAAGTTTTTCCCTGGCATTATTTCCAGCAACAGATAAAACAATATAATAACTATTGCTAAAAATTCTTAAACCTTGCTCATGCCATTTATCATAAATTTTCTGCAGTACAGGTTGATCAAATTCATAATCTGTTGTTTCTTCAACAGCATCACGAACCATATAAAATCTTAAAACAACGTTTGGGTCACGAATTTGATTAAATATTTGTGAACGCAAATCTAAAAACTTTTCTTTTGTTGCATCATCTTGCATACTTGTTTGAACACCTGCAACACGATAAACACGTATCAAAGACCCATCAGTTAAACTAATAGAATTATCAGTATAAACTGTTTTAAAAGGTAAATATTGGGCATAATTTGCATATCCAAAGCGTGGAAATATACGTTTTGTCAATGTTGGCAAATAAATCATCAAAATGATAAAGACCAAAACCACCGCCATAATTAAAATTATGGACGTAATAGGGAAACCACCACCTGCAAAATATTCAAAAAAATTATTCATTTTATGCTGCTAATCTCCCTGGAATTTTCTTTTTTAATAATTGTATTTTTGCCGATATTATCTGTCCTAACTGCGGGTCTTTTTTTGAATATAACGCTAAAATCATATGTACAACACACACAGAAACTAAGAAATATAAAGGATTTATCCAACTATCAATACCATATAAAACCAACCCAAGTATAAAAAGAATTATAAAGATAATAAATTGTAAAGCAAAATTTATAACAGCAAGCGAATAAGGCACGTAGAAAATACGTGCAGGATTAGCCAATGCTTTTAGTACTTTTTGCTTCATTTTTGGATAAATTCCCCCTGCTGCTTGAATTATAACAATTTCAACAATTTTCAACAAGCATAAAAAACAAATAAACAAAATTGTTAAAAGTGTTGAAAACATATGTAATTTTTAACTGTTAATTACTTTAAAGAAATATTAACATTTTTTAAAAAATTCCCGTAAATCTAAGAAAAAATTGTTGAAAACCTGTTAATAAAAAGTTAAAAAACGTTTTTAACAAAACTAACAGGGCAAACAAAAACAACAAAAATATATAATAAATATTTGATTTTTTATAAAAAGCGTTTATAATTAGCGCACAAAAAGGATTTTGATATGAAATTTTTAAGTTCATTAAAAGCTTGGAAGAAACGCGGTAATATAAAACAAATTCGCCGTGGTAAACAAGTTATTTTGATTGACCCAGCTAATCCTAAATTAAAGGCAAAGCAAGGCTTCAAAAAGAAATAAAATAGTTTTATCCCCTATAAAATAGGGGTTTTTTATAAATAATTAAGATAGAAAAATAAAGAAATATTAAAAAATTCTGTATATGAAAGAGATTAAAATAAATTCATATCATTGAAAAAAGCTTCTTTCATAATATTTTCTATTTCTATTGATGACAGTCCTGATTCTCTTAAATATTCAATTTGAAAATCTGTTGGTTTATATATAGATGCACTATGATCTGCTTTTTCTGGCAATGCAGATATTTTTTGCGCTGGCATAAATTCTATTCTTGCACTTTTATCAGCAATTGCAGAAAAACTTATATCAGATTGTGTTTT
Organism: uncultured Alphaproteobacteria bacterium; assembly: GCA_944389135.1. Classification (GTDB taxonomy): domain Bacteria; phylum Pseudomonadota; class Alphaproteobacteria; order Rs-D84; family Rs-D84; genus Enterousia. The sequence continues at coordinate 18,126 of CALXLG010000001.1, read as the reverse complement.
TAAGCAATTTTTATTTATTATCGCTGTACCTGATAATTTAGATTTACTTTCTTTTCCTGCCAGTAATTTTACTTTGATTAAACCCGTTGTTTCAGATTCAGAATGTTCAGATGTGCAATTAAATATTAAATCATTATTATTTTCTAACATAATATGAGCACGAAAATCAGATTTTTTACCGGTGTTTTTGATAAAAATGTTTAAAAAAGCCGGCTTTTTATTTTTTATTTTCATACTTAGAAAAACTTTTTGATTTTGTGCAGATATATTTACATCAAGTTCGTTTTTATCGGTTATTTCACCGACATATATTATATGAACTGGTAAATCATAATTTTTATCAATATCTGTATTTTTAAGTGTTGATAATTCAGGACAAAACAGCCCATCGCGGTAAACAATGGTTTCCGCAGGAAAGGTTTTTATATTGAAATTTTCCCACATGTATGACATATTAATCAACATTATAAAGGAAATAAAAATGGGATTCAATTGTGGAATTGTCGGATTACCAAATGTTGGTAAATCTACATTATTTAATGCATTGACACAAAGTGCGGCGGCAGACGCGCAAAATTATCCATTTTGCACGATAGAACCTAATACAGGTCGTGTTGTTGTGCCAGATGCAACTTTACTTAAATTGGCAGAGGTTGCAAAATCTCAGAAAATTATACCAACACAGCTAGAGATAGTTGATATTGCTGGTTTAGTAAAAGGGGCATCAAGTGGTGAAGGACTTGGTAATAAATTTTTAGGTAATATTTTATCAACAGATGCGATAATTCACGTTGTCAGATGTTTTGAAAATGATGATATTGTTCATGTAAATGGACGCATAGACCCACTATCTGATATTGATACAATTGAAACAGAATTAATGCTGGCTGACCTAGAAAGCATTGATAAGCAGATGAAAAATCTTGAGAAAAAGGCACATGGTTTAGATAAAAATGCTATAAAATTACTTGCTGATGCAAAAGTTATTCGTGACGGTCTGGCAAATGGGACGCCCGCAAGAAATTCAGAAGTTGATAGCACTCCATTTAATTTATTAACTGCAAAACCTGTTATATACGTATGTAATGTTGAAGAATCTGCGGCGGCAACAGGTAATAAATATTCAGATTTAGTTGTTGAAAAATTTGGTAAATCTGCACCAGTTCTTGTTATATCATCAAAGATAGAAATGGAAATATCACAAATTGTTGATATGGAAGAAAGAAAGATGTTTTTAGATGATTTAGGTTTAAAAGAATCTGGTTTAGATAAAGTTATAAAAACTGGTTATGATACACTTGGACTGCAGACATATTATACAGTTGGGCCAAAAGAAGCACATGCATGGACAATAACCAAAGGTATGACTGCACCACAGGCAGCCGGAAAAATACATACCGATTTTGAAAAAGGTTTTATACGTGCAGAAATTATATCACCAGAAGATTTTATTGCGCTTGGTGGTGAAGTTGCCGTAAAAGAAGCCGGTAAAATGCGACTTGTTGGTAAAGAATATGTTATGCAAGAAGGTGATATTTGTCATTTCTTGTTTAATAATTAAAAAAGCCGGTAAATACCGGCTTTTTACATAGAAATCAAAGTATCTAATTTTTCTTTTGCGCGATTAATTTCAGAATTTATAAAATTCATTTTTTCTTCTACATCTTCACCAGCCAGTAATTTTGCCATAATTTCTTTCTTTTCTGTATTAAGCTTTTCTAGATATTTTTGAAGTTTTAATGAAACAATATATTTTTCAGCATCGGTTGCATTAATATTCATTTCAGGTACCGAACCGTCAAAATTTATATTAAGACTTGCTAAAAATTCTGCATACCGTTCTGCAAGTTCTGGATATTTATCAGTAATAAATATAAGCGTTTTTTGTGTAATTGAATCTACTTCTGGTAATTCAATATTTATATTTTTTTGTGTAGATTTTTTCCATTTATGCCAAGAATTAAATTTTCTGGAATTATATTCTTGTTCATATTCTGCGCGCAGTGCAACATCAGATATTTTATCTGTTTTTTGTTTCAAGAATTTTTCTGCCTGCGTGCGTCCACCGGGTGTTGATACTAAAAAGTTTTTATTAGTAATTTCCCATAGAAAATCAACAAGCGGTGTAGATTCGTCTATTATTTTGCGCATTGCATCCACACCGGACGTTTTTAATATTTCATCTGGGTCTTTGCCACCTGTGACAAAAGCAAAACGAACATCAGAATTATCACGCAAGAAAGGCATAACAATATCACAGGCCCTAGCAGCTGCTTTTTGACCTGCATTATCGCCATCAAAACAGAATATAATATTTCTGTTTGATTTACATAAAATAGCAATATGGTCTTCTGTCAGTGCCGTACCAAGTGGTGCGACAGTTTCTGGAAAACCATTAGATTGCATTTGAATTGCATCAATTTGACCTTCTACGACAATACTTCTATTTGCACGATGAATTGCATCACGGGCAAAATTTAAACCAAAAATAGTTTTTCTTTTATGAAATAATTCTGTATCGGCAGTATTTATATATTTTGGTTCCGAACCATCCAGACTACGCCCAGAAAAAGCAACGACTTGACCGTGAGCATTAAAAATAGGAAACATTAATTTATCACGGAAAAAATCATACATCCCGTAATCACCACGTCTGCAAAGACCAGTAGATAAAAGTTTATCCTGTTTTAAGGTTGCAAATTTATTAGCTATTAAATTATTTTTTGGTGCATAACCAAGCCGGTATTTTTTTATCATTTCATCAGAAAAACCGCGCTTATGTATATAATTCAGAGCCTCTTGCCCTTCTGGTTCAAATAATTTTTTTTGATAAATTTGTGTTGCTTGTTCAACTATTTGGAAATAATTTTCTTCGCGTGCAACCTGCTCTGCGGATTTTGGTTTATATTCAGGCATCTTTATTCCAGCCTGATTTGCAAGTTCTTTGATAGCTTCTACAAAACCTATGTTATTAGATTTCATAGTAAAAGAAATTATATCACCATGTTCACCACAACCAAAGCAGTGATAAAAACCTTTTTCTTCATTTACAGAAAAACTTGGTGTTTTTTCATTATGAAAAGGACAACATCCCCAATAGTTTTGACCTTTTTTTACAAGCGGAACGCGTCGTCCAACCACATCTACAATTGATAAACGTGTACGAAGTTCATCTGTAAAATTCCGGTCGTATCCTGCCATTATTTCTTTTTTGTTTTTTTATTGTTTATTAATTCTATTGCTGTTTCTAAATCAGGTTGTGATTTTACAGAAACATTTACTTTATTAGAAGATATATATGCACCATATCTTCCTGTTGGATAATAATAAATCATTTTATCAGTTGCAGGGTTTTTACCAAGTTCAATAGGTTCTGCTTTTTTAGTATTTCCTGATAATAGTTCTTTTGCTTTTTCTAGTGTAATGGTTTCCGCGTTGTATTGTTTAGCGGCAACATTTTTTTGTCCGTCTGTAACATAAGGACCAAAACGCCCAATACGGAAAGAAATACCTTCACCCAATTCTACAGAATTTATTTTTTTATTTTCTGACTCTTGTTTATCTTTTTTTTCTTCTGTTTCAGAATCTTGTATTTCTAGTTTCTGAGTATAATTACATTTTGGATAGTTTGCACAACCAATAAAAGCACCGTACTTTGATAATTTAATACCTAAATCACCACCACATTTTGGACATTTATCGTGTCCGTCTGCTAATAGATGTTCATGCATAATATCGTTTATCGCATTTATTATTTCGGTTGTTTTTACATCTTTTGCATTATCTATCATAGATTTTGTAGGTTTCCAGAAATCACGTAAAGCATCTAACTTTTTTTGTTTTCCATTTGAAACATCGTCCAAAGTATCTTCTGTTTTTGCAGTAAAGTTTACATCTACTAAATCTTTAAAGTACCTAGATAAGTAAGAAGAAATTACCCAACCACCTGGTGTTGGATGAAATCTGCGTTGCTTATCTTGCTGGACATATTTTCTATCTACGATTGTTGACATAATTGTTGCATAAGTAGATGGGCGCCCTATTCCAAGTTCTTCTAATTTTTTTACCAGTGATGCTTCTGTATATCTTGCAGGTGGCTGTGTAAAATGTTGCTCTGGCTTAAGATTTGTTATAGAAATTTCATCACCTATTGATAAAGCTGGCAATTTAGATTCGTTTGTTTCTTCTGCATCATCTTTATCTTCTGTATAAACTTTCATAAAGCCGTCAAAAGTTCTTGTTGTACCAACAGCATGAAAAACAGCACGTTTGTTTTCTGTTTCAATATCTGCAGAAACACTATCAAATTCTGCATTTGTCATTTGACAAGCAATTGTTCTTTTCCAGATTAATTCATACAGTTTTGCTTCATCACCAGTTAATTTATGTTCGTTTGTTTCAAAGTGTGTCGGACGAATTGCTTCGTGTGCTTCCTGGGCATTCTTAGATTTTGTTACATATACATTTGGTGACTTGGGAACAAATTTTTCCCCATATGCGTTTTGAATATAATTACGAATTTCATTTACTGCATCGGCAGACAAATTAGTTGCGTCTGTACGCATATAAGTAATCATACCTTGTTCATATAGCTTTTGAGCAGTTGCCATTGTACGTTTTGAAGAAAAATAAAGTTTTCTAGATGCTTCTTGTTGAAGCGTACTTGTTGTAAAAGGTGCCGCTGCCCGACGAGATGTTTTCTTTTTATCCAGCGCAATAACTTTTGCATTTATGACCGGATTACCTATTCCAGATAAAATATTATCAACTTGGGCTTTATTTTCAATTGTCATCTTTTCAATTTTTTTTGCATCAAATTGAGAAAGATTTGCAGAAAACGAAGATTTATTTTTTTCACAATCAGCAGATACTGACCAATATTCAACAGGTTTAAAAGCTTCTATTTCACGTTCTCTATCAACAACTAATTTAACAGCAACAGATTGCACGCGACCTGCACTGCGTCCTAAATTTCTGCGCCATAAAAGCGGTGATATACCAAAACCAATTAAATAATCAAGTGCACGACGAACAAGATAAGCATCAACTAAATCTTTATCTATTTCGCGTGGATGTGCGATTGCTTCTTGTACGGCTTTTTTTGTTATTTCGTGGAAAGCAACGCGATAAACTTTTTTACCGTCTAAAACTTTTTTATCATTTAATATATCAAGAATATGCCATGCAATGGCTTCCCCTTCTCTATCCGGGTCAGATGCCAGATAAACTGCGTCTGCTTTTTTTATTTCATCTGTGATAAGTTTTATTTGCTTTTCTTTACCTGGCATTATTTGCCAACGCATTGCAAAATCTTTATCTGGGTCAACACTGCCATTTTCAGGAACTAAATCACGAACATGCCCAATAGACGCAATAACGCGCCAACCATTGCCAAGATATTTTTCAATGGTTTTTGCTTTAGATGGGGATTCAACAATTAGTAAATTCATTTTCTAACTTCCTTTTGCAGACAACTGTTGGTCTTTATGAATATGTGCGTTTTGACACAGACCGAAACCAAACATTAATGATAATAAGCTGCTGCCACCAAAAGACATTAACGGCAGTGGCACGCCAACGGTCGGCATCAAACCCAAAACCATAGAGATATTTATAAAATAATAAATGAAAAAGTTCAACATAAAACCAAAACAAACCAATTGCCCAAATCTATTTCTGCATGTTTTAGCGCACCAGAATAAAACAATTATTATTAAAGTATAAATCATTAATAATGAAAAAGCACCGAAGAAACCGAATTCTTCACCAAGCATAGTAAATATAAAATCAGTTTGCTTTTCTGGTAAGAAAGACTGCTGTGATTGTGTGCCTGCCATATAACCTTTACCCAGCATACCACCACTGCCAAAAGCAATTTTTGCTTGGTTAATTTGATATCCTGCACCTTGAGCATCATGGTCTGGGTTAATAAAAGTTATTATTCTATCACGTTGATAATCATGTAAACCGCCATACCATATAAGTGGTGCAGACAGCAGTCCAAGAATTATGGCTATTATGAACCATTTTTTTTGTGCGCCAACTATATAAAACATACCAACTGTTATCATACCAAGTGATAAAGCAGTACCAAGGTCTGGTTGTAAAACAATTAATAAAAATGGAACGGCCAACATTGCGGCAGGTACGGCATAATTTTTAATTTGTGATAATTCAACAGAATTCATCCATGCAAAATAACGTGCCAAAGCCAAAACCAAAGCAATTTTAATTAATTCTGATGGTTGTACATGAAAGAAACCAAGGTTAAGCCATCTTTGTGCCCCCATACCAGTATGTCCAACAAAAGTTACAAGAACTATCATAATTAAGGCAACTGCATAAATTAAATAAGCAGATTTAACCCAAGTTTTAATATTTGTAAAAGCCGCAAAAAAGAAAACCGCAAATCCCAATAATATTTTTATTAATTGCGACATTGCAAAAGGATACCAAGAACCGCCACCTGCAGAATATAAAACAACAATAGATATTGCCAGAACCAAACACATAGGAATAAAAAGAGCCCATGAAAAACGGCTAAGTTTTTCAGGAAACGTCATCATATTAGCATTAGAAACACGTGTTTGGCGTGTCATTTATTTGTCCTTTTTCAATAATTCTCGCATGGTTGCGGCAACAGTTCTTGCGGCCAAACCACTGCCACCAGAATGTTCCGTTATTACGCAAACTGCATATTTGGGTTTGTTTGTTGGTGCATAACCAACGAATAAACCGTGGTTTCGCATATTCCATTTTAATTGTTCGTTTGTTAAAACACCGCTAAGACGTTCTTCACGCGAAATGCTGCGAACCTGTGAAGTACCAGTTTTTCCACCCATTTTTGCGCCACCAACATTTATTGCACTGCCGGCAGCTGTACCACCTTTTTTCGTAACTTGTTCAAGTCCATTTAATACTGCTTGAATATTTTTTTTCTGCAATTTAAGGTTGGCAAATTGTGGCTTTTCATCTGTTAAAATTAGACGTGGCATAACGACTTTATTAGAAGCGGTTCTTGCCATCATAACTGCCAGCTGTAGACAATTTGTTAAAGTAAAACCTTGTCCAATTCCAGATATAATGGTATCACCGTGCATCCATCTATAACCTATTTGTTTTTCTTTCCAATATCTATCTGGTATAACTCCCGCCATTTCTCTGGATAAAATACCATCCATATACTTTTGTGTAAAACCAAGTTTTATTGCCATTTCTTTAATAGCGTCAATACCTATGCGTAACGCAATTTGATAAAAGTAAATATCGCAAGAATGTTTTAATGCACCAGCTAAATCTACCCAACCATGACCTTTTGCTTCCCAACAGTGATATCTTCTATCACCATAATCCCAATGACCTGGGCAGAATATTTTTTCATTTGGTGTAATTGCACCGGCTTCTAATGCTGCCAACGCAACAACTATCTTAAAAGTAGAACCTGGTGGATATAAACCTTCTATTGTCTTATTCATAAAAGGCTTCATAAAATCGTCACGTAATGAAGAAATATATTCTTCACCATCATCAGAACTAAAGTTATTTGGGTCAAAACTTGGTGCAGAAACCATTGCTAATATATCACCTGTTTCTATATCCAATGCAACACCACAACCAGAACGATGTAACATCAAAGAATCATACATAACGCGTTGAACTTTATCATTAATTGTTGTCTTTAAGTCTTTACCAACAATGGGTTGCTTAAATTGCGTTTTGTCTTCTCCTGTTACGCGACCTGTTGCATTTGTAATCATAACTGTTTGACCAGGAACACCGGATAAAGATTCATTAAAACGTTTTTCTAAACCTGTGATACCGGTTGTAAAAAACGGTGCGTTTGGAACAGGTTCACTTGGCGCGCCAACATATCCAAATATTTGGGCACCAGCAGGCCCAAGTTCATATTTTCTAGAAAAACCGCTTCTTACATGTAGACCAGGTAAATTTTTTGCCTGCAGTTTTGCCAGCTCTTTCCAATCGGTATTTTCACTGACAAGTATAGGTTGAAATTTTGGTTGCTTTTTTATTTTCTTATATATTCTATCAACACTTTTCTTTTTTAATTTTAATTCGGATGCAATGGTAGAAATTAACCCTTTGATATCATCTGTTTCTTCGGGGACTATATAAATTCTGTATATGGATGTATCACGAGATATAGGACTTCCAGAAGAAGATAAAATTCTGCCACGTTCTGGCATATTAATTTGAATTCTAAAAGAGTTGTTTTCGCTTTTTTTTGTATATTCACGATAGTTAAATAATTGCATTTGCAGCATACGCATAATAAGTGCAGATGTTAATACAGCACCTGCTGTTAAAAATAACGCGCTTCTTCTATCAAAAAGACGGGCAACTTCTTTATCTATCATCGCATACCTTTTTGATTAACGCTGTTATAGGAATGTATAATGTAGATACCCAAGCAAACAACCAAATTGCGCGTATTATATTTGAAAAATTAAAATTCATAAACGAAAGAATAAGTGTAGATATGCCGAAAAATATCATAAAAATGTTAATTGCATTTTTATCAACTCTTGATAAATCAATTATGTTTTGAAAACCGTTTATTGCATAAAACAAGCAGTACATTACTGTCCAGAAAACTAAAGAATCAAAACGGTAATCAATTAAAAAACAAAATATAACAGCAAACGGTGCAAACCAAGGTACAGGCTTTACGAAAGAAGAATAAAATATAGGTATTATTGCAAGAATACCAGCAGGATTCCAAAACGCGACAGACAATCGCCATAATATTATTACAGCGATAAAAGGAAACGCATTTTTCAAAAAGTTAATAAAGTTTTGTTTCATTTATATTCGTCTTGGGTGTCAAATTTTAAAACGACAACGCGTGAAATTTCTTTTGGTTTTAAAACATTAACATCTGTTTCATTTATCATATCACCAACCATAATACCGTTAGGCAGAACACCACTTATATTGCTTGTAACTAATTTTACACCGCTGGATGGCTGAAATTCTGGGTCACTAAAGAATCCCATTGTCGGAGAACTAGACCCATTACCCTGCATAAAACCATATACTTCGGAACCTGCAACGCGAACAGGTATACTAGAGTTTGAATCTGTCAAAGCCCGCACTCTGGAAAAAGACGGTGCAACGTCAGTTATTGTTCCGACTAAAATACCATCTGTTGATATAACCACCATTCCTTTTTCTATACCTTGCTTAATGCCTTTGTTTATAAAGAAAGTACTGTGATGAAATGCAGAATTATCATGAATAATATCTGCTAGAACAGATTCTTGAGGTCGTGATTGTATTACATCAAGTTCGCGTGAAAGTTTTTGATTTTCTAAAATTGCGATATCACACGTATTTTTGTCTCTAAGTGCTTCGTCTAATCTAACGCGAAGCTCTTCATTTTCAATGCGTAAGTTTGATAATTCACGAATATTTTCTGCGGTATCGCCTATTACACGAATTGGCCAAGTAATAACATCGCCAACCCAATTTGCAACGGGCAGAACAATATGTGCTAAACCGTTCATAAGCTGATAGTCAGGTTTGGCAATCATTATATATATAAAGAGCACAGGCAACACCGCCGCTGCAATTGCAGATTTGATAATTGTATATAGCCTTGAAGATAATTTATTCTGGTTCACGGGGTCTAGTTTAGACGCTAAAAAGCGAACATTCAATAAAAACTTGATTTTTCATTTAATTATGCCAAAATACAAGGCGTGTTGAATCCAACCGAAATGGCAATGGCATTGCCATCAGGTAATAAAAAAGAGGTAAAAAATGCCAAAATTAAAAACAAAGTCGTACTTGAAAAAGCGCGCATCAATGACTGCGACCGGTAAAATCCGCGTTGCCAGAAATGCCCACAAGAAACTGTTGCGTCATAAATCAAAGCGTGCAAACAACGCTGGTTCAAAGCCACAGTATCTAAATGATAACATGGTTGGTCAGGCTAAAATCTTGGCTCCATATGGTTTGAAATAATAAGGGGGTAGATTATGGCAAGAGTTAAACGTGGTACAACCGTAAAACAGAAACATAATAAGATTTTGGCCCGTGCCAAAGGGTATTTGGGTCGTCACAGCACAACATATCGCGCAGCACGTGAAAAAACGGAAAAAGCTGGACAGTATGCATATCGTGATCGTCGCGTTAAAAAACGTGAATTCCGCGGTTTGTGGATTGTTCGTATTAATGCTGCCGTACGTAGCAATGGTATGACATACAGTCAGTTTATGAATGGTTTGAAAAAAGCCGGTGTTGCTTTGGACCGCAAAGTTTTGGCGGAAATGGCATATGCTGGTGATGAAAACTTCACAAAACTGATTGATACAGCAAAACGATTTATCTCTGCCGATGCTAAATAAGCCTTGGCGGCAGGTGATTTATTTTGTATGATAAAGCCGTCTATTTGACGGCTTTTTGTTTTTTAAGGTGGAATTATGCAAGAACAGATAAAAAATATTCAGACGCTTGAAGAATTGCAAGCTTTGTATACGGCGACTTTCGGTAAAAACGGTACGATGACGTTGCGCCTGAAAGAAATGAAAAATTTAGATAATGACGCACGTGCGGAATTAAATAAAGAGAACACTCTTTTGCGTGATTTGTTTAAGTTAAAACAAGCTGAACTGGAACAAGCTGCATTAATGGCAGGGCTTAAAAAGCAAAAGTTAGATGTTTCATTAAACCCGCAACCAGAAAATGCGGGAACTTTGCATCCAGTCACGCGTGCTTTGGAAGATGTTTCTGCAATTTTAGAATCTTTTGGTTATGAAATGTGGACAGGACCAGAGATAGAAGATGATTGGCATAATTTTACTGCACTAAATACACCTATGCATCACCCTGCGCGTGATATGCAAGATACATTCTTTTTACCAAATGGCAATGTAATGCGCACACAAACGTCTGCAATACAAATTCGCAGTATGGAAAAAAATGGGGCACCAATAAAGATGTTTGGTATAGGTGCAACATATCGTAAAGAAATGGACGCAACGCATGGACCAATGTTCCACCAAATAGAAGGTTTATATATAGATAAAAATATAACAATGTCTGATTTGATTGGCGATGTGCAAGAATTTCTAAAAAGATTCTTTGAAATGGATAATGTTGAATTGCGTATTCGTCCGTCTTACTTCCCTTTCACCGAACCAAGTATAGAAATAGATATGAAATGGCATGGTGATAAGTGGTTAGAATTAATGGGTGCTGGTATGGTTCATCCAAATGTTCTACGTAATTGTGGTATTAATCCAGACGAATATCAGGGTTTTGCTTTTGGTTTTGGTTGGGACAGACTTGCGATGTTAAAATATGGGCTGAACGATTTAAGAAAGCTTTATGACGGTGATATTCGTTGGTTAAAAAGTGCTGGTTTCTAAAATATAACGAGGCGTAAAATGAAATGGACTTATGATTGGTTAAAAGATTACTTGAAAACAGATGCCGATGCGTCTCGGGTTGCAGATACTTTGACACGTATAGGACTAGAAGTAGAAGATTTAATTGAACCTGTTGCACCGATTGCAGCAAAGATTGTTGAATGCGTGGCACATGAAAACAGCGACCATTTGCATGTTTTGAAAGTAGATGATGGCAGTGGTAAATTGCGTCAGGTTGTTTGCGGTGCACCAAATGCACGTGCGGGTTTAATTTCTGCGCTGGCGCGTCCCGGTTGCATCATAGAAGGACATGAAATTCAAAGCGGTAAATTACGTGGTGTATTATCAGACGGTATGATGTGTAGTGGTCGTGAACTTGGTATAAATGATGACCATAGTGGTATTATTGAATTACCTGAAGATACCAAGATAGGCGCGCCTGTAATAAATACAGAAACTGTTTTTGATGCGGGTATTACACCAAACAGACCAGATTATTTGGCAGTACGTGGAATTGCACGTGATTTAGCTGCCAGTGGTTTAGGTGAATACATTGAACCAAAAGACGAAATTTTATCACCTGTATCTGGAACAAGAAAAGTTAATATAAAAACAGATAAATGCCCTGTATATCAGTTTTGTGAAATACATGATATAAAAATTGGCTCAAGCTCAAGTGCAATAAAGTCGCGTCTTGCAGCAATTGGTATTAACCCAAAAAATGCGCCAATAGATACGACAAATTACATTTGTTATGATATGGCACAACCTATGCATTGCTTTGATGCAGATGAAATACAGGGTGATATAACTGTTCGTAATGCTGAAAAAGGTGAAAAATTTACAGACTTATTTGGTAACGAACACGAATTATCTAGTGCAGATGTAGTAATTGCGGATGAAAAAGGAATACTTGCATTAGCCGGTGTGGTTGGTGGTGCACGTGGTATGACGACAGATAATACAAAGAATATTATTTTAGAAAGTGCATATTTTAATCCTGTATCTGTCCGTAAAACTTCAAAACGTATTGGGGTATCAACAGATTCTTCATACAGATATGAACGTGGTATTGACCCGACTATTACAGGAATTGCTTTATCAAAAGCCGCTAAAATAATAATGGAAGCTTGTGGTGGAAAAATAGTTGGAACAGGAATTGGTGGTGAAATACCACAAGAAACACGCGCAATAAGTTATAGCCCAGAATTGTTTAAGAAAAAAACTGGCATTGATATGGACGCGTCCACGCAACGTGAAATATTAAATTCTTTGGGTTTTGAAATCAAAGAAAATGGCAATGTTTGGACGATTATACCGACGCCGGCACGTGTTGATATAGAAATACCAGAAAATATTGTATCAGACTTGATAAGAATATACGGGTATGAAAATATTGCAAAAATTGCAAAACATCAGGCGTCTGATTCTGCCCCACATAAAGATTTTTATATATGGATAAAGAAAGAATTAGCTGCACGTGGTTTAAATGAAGCAAAATCTTATGGTTTTGGTGATTCAAAAATAGAAGAACTTTTATCAGATAAACCGGTTATAAAAATAGCTAATCCGATTATAAACAATATGGATACAGCTAGAAACGGTTTGATTGGTACTATGTTAGGTTTTGTTTCTGAAAATGAAAAACGCGGATATTCTGATTTAGATATGTTTGAATTGGGAACTGTTTTTGACGGTGATATGCCGGGGCAGCAACATACTCAGATATGTATCGTTCGCACCGGAAATACATCACCAAAGCATTGGATGCATAGAAATCGTGTGAAAGACATATATGATGTAAAGGCAGATATAATTGCGTTGATGCATGGTCAAAAATTCACAGTAAGTGATGAGAATGCACCACGTTGGGCACATCCTTTCAGATATGGTGCGATTTATCAGGGTAAAAAGAAAATTGCTGAATTTGGTGAATTACATCCATCTGTTGCACGCAGCTTGAAAATAAAAACACCTGTTATGATTGCGATAATAGATGATGTAGAAAACTTACCTTTGGCAAAAAAGTGCAAAGAACCGGTTATCAGCGATTTGCAACCGATAAGTCGTGACTTTGCGTTTATTGTAGATTCAGACTTCCCGGCAGAAAAATTAACTGGTGTTGCGATGTCTACGGACAAGCGTATACAAAAAGCGGTTGTATTTGACGCGTTTGATATGGGTGACGGCAAGAAGTCAATTGCATTTACAATCACTATAATTCCTGATTCAAATATGTCAGACGCGGATTTATTAAAAATCCAAGACGCTGTCATAGAAAACGTTGAAAAGAAATGTAATGCAAAAATACGTGATAAATAAAGTAATAAAAAAGCCGGTAAACACCGGCTTTTTTATATAACTTTATCGGGTGCATTACACCATCTTGCAACAGGACATTCCCCACATTTTGGGCGCAGTGCTTTACAAGTATACCGGCCATGCAAAACCATTACGTGATTTACCATAGAATGAAATTTTTTTGGTATTTTCTTTATAAGTTTTTCTTCTACTTTTTCTGGGGTATTATCAGAATCATCTGCCCAACCAAATCTGTGAGATAGTCTGAACACATGTGTATCAACCCCAATGTTTGGCGCACCCCACAAAACGTTCATCACGACATTTGCAGTTTTTTGCCCGATACCAGGTAATTTCATCAACGCGTCACGATTATGAAATTTTTCTGGAAATTTATAATTTTCATCAGCGTTATTTTCTTCTTCCATTAATTTAGCAGACAGCCCAATGATGCTTTTTGCTTTGTTATTAAAGAAAGAAATTACGCGAATGTATTTTTTTATACCTTCTTCGCCAAGCTCTATCATTTTTGCAGGACTTGGTGCAACGCGAAAAAGTTCCGGTGTTACTTCGTTTACTTTTTTATCAGTTGCTTGGGCCGATAAAATGACTGCAACTGCAAAAGTAAACTCATTCGTGCTGTACAGTTCAGAACGAATGTTCATATCAATTGTTTTTGGTACTTCGCGAAAATAAACTTCTGGTGTCATTTTATATAGAAAATTCTGATAAGCGTTCTTCACAAAGTTTTTGACAATTCTGATTGCATACAGATTTTACTTCGTTTGCAGAATTACCAGACATTTCTATTGTGTCTACCCACAGATTTTCATACTGACGATTAGAGAAATAGCATAAACATCTGGTTGTATATTTTTCAGATTTTATTTGTTCGTCTTTAACAACTTTCCCGTTTTTAGTTTCGTATTTTGCAGAAAAGCTTTTTTGAACACCAACACCGGAACATTGTGAAGTAATTTTTACCTCGTGTTCTTTTGTTGTGTCCAAGGTACCGATATAAAAACCGGTACCAAACAAAGCAATTATAAAAGAAGCACTTATAATCCAATAAAATGTTTTACGCATAGTTTATCCTTTATGCTTTTTTTATAGAAATAGATAAGCTATAACCCTCTATTTCTGTATTATATTCACCATCACCACGTGACATATCTGTAATTAAAGCCTCGGACATAATGTGCTGGCGATGCTGTTCAATTGCATTTGCCAGTGCTGGGTCCGCATTATATTCTAATGTTATCCTATCAGATACATCCATACCAGCAGTTTTTCTGGTGTCTTGGATAAAGCGCAAAGTATCGTTTGCCAGCCCTTCTGCAACCAGTTCTGAATTAATTTCTGTATCCAATACTATAACAGCAGTATTATCAGGCAAAGCTGCACCTGTTATGCCTTCTTTAACAGTCAGACGGTTTTCAAATTCATCGGAATTTAATGTGTATTGACCGACATTCAAATTTGTTCCAGAAATTTCATATTCACCACGTTTTACAGCAGGTATAATTTCTTTTAATGCCCCACCCAATCTTGCACCGATTTTTGGTGTGATTAGATATACAAAAGAATCTGCAACACTAGATACATCAGAAGTAAATTCAATTTCTTTTACATTTAATTCGTCTTTTATTATATCTGCGTATTCTGTCAAATCAGCTCCAGCAACTGTCATTTTAGACAGTGGCAAGCGATTACGCAGTTTATATTGTTCACGTAGTTGCTTACCAACAGAAACAATTGATTGAACACGACGCATATCTTCTACGATTTTATGGTCATAGCTTTTTGCAACTGGGAATTGCTCCAGATGTACGCTTTCTGCGCTGGTCAGATTTTTATAAATATAATCACTGACAAATGGGGCAAAAGGCGCTAACACTTTACATAAGTTGTTTAACACAACATATAATGTATTAAACGCATCTTGGTCTTCATCCCAGAAACGTGCACGACCACGACGAATATACCAGTTGTTTAATACATCCAAGAATCTTACAAATTCTTTAATTGCTACGTCTGGTTTGTATTCGTTAAGTGCTGTGGATACAACAGAAATCAGCTCGCTTAATTCTGCCAAGATATATTTATCCAACACATTTTCTGAATCTGTTGTTTCTTGTGCTGTGATGTTTCCGGCGTTTGCGTATAAAGTAAAGAAATGATATGCATTCCACAGCGGTGTCAGAATAGTCTTTGTAGATTCTGTAAAGACTTTACCTTCCATATCAATTCCGACAGGTTCTGCTTTTAAGAAATTAGAACCTAATATGAACAAACGTACTGCATCTGCACCATATTTTTCAATCTGTTCACTTGGGTTAACGAAATTACCCAAAGATTTAGACATCTTCTTTTTATTATCATCAACGACCATACCGTTTACAGAAACAGTCTTAAAGGCAGGTTTATCAAATAACGCAGTTGCCAGAACCATTAAAGAATAGAACCAACCACGTGTTTGGTCTTGACCTTCAATTATGTAATCAGCTGGGAAAGTTGCTTCAAATTTATCTGCATTTTCAAAAGGATAATGCAGTGATGCAAAAGGCATAGAACCAGATTCAACCCAGCAATCTAAAACGTCTGTAATACGTTTCCATCCGTCTTTTGTAAGAGCGTCCAAAGTTGGGCGATGCAGGTCATGAATTTCCACACCGAAAAATTCTTCCATTTCTGCAATAGAGCCAAATATTTTATACTCTCCGTCTTTTTCCCATATCGGCAGTGGTGTTCCCCAGAAACGATTTCTTGATACAGACCACGGACGTGCACCTTCTATCCAAGACAAAAAGCGGTCGCCAGCAGAAGTCCATGTTGTATATTTCTTTGTGTTTTCAATTAATTTTTCGCGAATTTTTGGTACGTCAATATACCAAGAATCTGTTGCGCGATAAATCAACTTTTCTTTACTGCGTGGACCGTATGGATAACTGTGCTTATATTGTTCTTTCTTAACCAAGTGCCCGTTATCACGCAAGTGCTGTATAATTTTAGGGTTAGCAACAAATATATTTTCCCCTGCCCAGTCTTTGACTTCACCTGTAAAATTACCATAGTCATCAACATTTAACAGAACTGGGAACTTTGGGTCGATATTTTTTGCTGCCCAAAAGTCTTCTTCTCCATAAGCTGGTGCAATATGAACGATACCAGTACCGTCAGAATCAGATACATATTCTGCAGGTATAATTTGATATAACAAACCTGTTTCGTCATTTGAATAGTAATCAAACAAAGGACGATATTTTTTACCGACCAGTTCACTGCCTTTTAATTCGCCAATCTTTTTTGTGGTTGCAAATTGCTTGTCATATGCAGAAAGTCTGGTTTCAGCGATTACATAAACACTGCCATCTTCGTCTTGCATGCGCAGATATTTCATATTTGGATTTACTGCCAACGCGGAATTTGCCGGCAATGTCCACGGCGTTGTTGTCCATGCTAATACTCTGTCCCCATTTTCTAGTTCAAACCAAACAGTGATTGCATCATCAACAACGTCTTGGTATTCACTAGATGCTTCGGAATTAGATAAAACGGTACCTAACTTCCAATCAAACGGGTTAACGCGGTAATCTTTATATAACAAGCCTTTATTATGCAATTCTTTCATTGCCCATATAACAGATTCCATATAATTTTTGTCCATTGTGCGATAGCCTTTTTCATCACCGCCATCAACCCAACGACCAATACGTTCAATAAATTTTAACCATTCATTAGAATAAGTTAAAACATCATTTCTGCACATATCACAGAATGCTGCAATACCGTCTGTTGCGACGATATCTTTTGCTTGTCTGCCCTGCTTTTTTTCAACGGATGCTTCAGCTGGCAGTCCATGGCAATCCCAACCAAGTTCGCGCACAACATGTTTTCCAAGCATAGTTTGATAACGGCCGACCATATCTTTTACAGCGGAAACGCCCAAGTGTCCCCAGTGTGGCAAATTATTTGCAAAAGGAGGTCCATCATAGAACGAGAAAGGATGCCCTAATTTAGTTTGATTCAAAGACTTATGAAAGGTGTCATCACTTCTCCAGAAAGTCAGCATTTCTTGTTCCAGCTTTGGAAAATCAGCTTTTGGTTCTGTTTTTGGGTATGCCATAATAAAAACTCCGTTTAGTTTTATTTATAAAAAACGGGCGCCTATGCGCCCCAGCCACGTGCAGAAGCGCGGTGCCGAGTTATTTTATAATAATTATGCTTATTAATTTCATCAGGGAAAATGTTAATACAGAAAAATAATAATTTCCAGTATTTTTTATGTTATTATTAAATGCAATGTTTATAAAATGGATATGTAATAAAGAAAGCCACATATGTGGCTTTTAAATTTATCTGGTGCCGGTTATAGGACTTGAACCTACGACCCCCTCATTACGAATGAGATGCTCTACCAGCTGAGCTAAACCGG